>NZ_JBFHDY010000083.1:0-15732 GCF_041584495.1 Zhongshania sp. | reverse complement strand
CTGGAAGGCCGCTGAGGCCAGCAATCTGGCGCAGTCGGTTAGACTGCGGTCAGTGCCTTCGGCCTTGCGGTATAACCACAGCAACACATACGCAATGATCGCGATGTAAATCTGGGTTTTGACCGCATTTTCACTGCGCCCTAGGAATCGCTTAATCTTTAAGTTTTGTTTCAACCACTTAAAGAACAGCTCTATTTGCCAACGCCGCTTATAGAGCGCAGCTATTTCCTCTGCAGTTCGCGCAAAGTCATTCGTCAGCAACACGAGCGGTGTATCGTGATCTTCTCTGTGTACGATTACCCGTCGCAAGGCCGTTCGGTATTGGTTTATCCGACCGCCACCAGGGCGACGATATTTGAAGCGAACCGCTTCATCGCTAAGAATGTGATCCGCGCAGCCTTCAATCGAGAGGCTATTAACGAGGTTTAGCGCCGCATTGTGCTTCGCGCGCGTTACAAACAAAGCCTCTTCCTGATTAATTCGGTGCCACCAGTTGTAGTCGTAATAGCCTTTGTCAAAGACGTAAGTGGCGCCAGATTCGATTTCCATTTGGCGGGCATCGTCAATGTCATTGATATTACTCGGTGTAATGCCGGCGTAGGTGGGGACGTATTGATTAGCCTCCAGCATCATGTGCACCTTTAAGCCCGGTGTGCGATGGCCGTTGGCAGCCCAATCGTCATAGCCTAAGCCCTTAAGCGGAATGGGTGTTGAGTCTAGAAGGTAGAGCATGCTTGTCACTTGGTTCTTGACTTGCCCCCGAGCACGCTGAAGTAGCTGCTGGCACAGTGATTCATAGAGTGCGACATTGCGTTTGTTGTTGGCGTCCGCCAGCGTTGAGCGCCGTATGGCTCGTGCACCCAAGTGATAGTGATGCCCTTCGTGGCTGTTAAATGACAGCTCCAATTCTCGCAAGCTCTGACTACCCGTCACTTGGCCATAGAGCATGGCCGCGAATTGATCCCAGCACCGGAACCCTTTGCTGTATTTATCCGCTTGGTGCTTTTTAACAAGACGCTCAAACATCCCGCGTGGAATGCCTTTCATTAATTCGCCAAATCGGGTATTTGTATACATGTTGCAGGCCTTTGTTTTTGAGTTCGCACTCAGAGGTTTACCCTCTAGGCAAAGGCTCTGCAACCCCTTCAGCCATTTCGCTTTAATTTATTCCGGACAGTAGTGTGCCCAGGCAGGGATCCATATGGAATGCCTTGGCGTCTCTTTTCTCCCGTCCAGCGTCAAGCGTTAACCAGCAGGGTGCGAATTCATCACCGCTTCAGCAATGCTCTTAATAGGCTCGACCTGATTCATGCTGTAAAAATGAATCCCCGGTGCGCCGCCTTCCATCAAAATATGGCATAGCTCGCTAACAAACTCGGCGCCAAATTCAATGATGCTTTGTTGGTCGTCGCCATAGCCGTCTAATTTTTGTGCTAGCCAGCGTGGAATTTCGGCACCGCAGTTTCGAGAGAAACGCGCCAGATTACTAAAGTTAGTGATGGGCATAATGCCAGGGTAAATCGGCTTGTCGATGCCTGCTTTTTCACAGTCTTCTAAAAAGTAAAAATAGGCATCGGCATTAAAGAAATACTGGGTAATAGCGCTGTTAGCACCGGCATCCAATTTTGCTTTTAGAAACTGAATATCTGCCTGATGGCTTTTGGCGTCGGGGTGGGTCTCTGGGTACGCCGCCACTTCTAGTTGAAAGTGGTCGCCAGTGTGCTTGCGGATAAACTCGACCAGCTCTTTTGCGTAGACTTGGCGGGTTGCGCCCATGCCCGAGGGAATGTCGCCGCGTAGAGCAACGATGCGATCGATGCCTGCCGCTTTGTAGTCATTGAGCAGCGTGAGGATTTCAGACTCCTCATCACCACCAAAGGACAGGTGTGGGGCAACAGACAAGCCGGCTTTTTTCGTTTCTAAAACGATATCGCGGGTATTGTCGCGGGTCGAGCCGCCGGCGCCGTAAGTCACTGAGAAAAACTCAGGATTCAAGGTCGCCAACTGGCTGCGGGTGTCTTTTAACTTCGCCCGACCAACTTCGGTTTTGGGGGGGAAGAATTCAAAGCTGTAGCGGTTGGCCATTGTGTATTCCGATAATGTGTTGGAAGCGTCGTGCCTTCCGTATTTATTAAAGCCGTTCGGCTAGATGCTAGACGGGAGATGGGAGACGCTAAAATTTTGCGTTTACCGTCTCCCGTAAAGCGTCTTTCGTTCTTAGTATTTATAGCTCTCAGGCTTGAACGGCCCGTCAACTGGCACGCCGATATAGTCTGCTTGGGTCTTGCTGAGTTGAGTCAGTACGCCGCCGAAGCCAGCAACCATGTGGGCGGCAACTTCTTCGTCCAGTTTCTTGGGAAGTACTTCTACGGTAATTGCCGCGGCTTTTTGCTCTGGTGCTAAGTCGGCAAAACGCAGCGCATACAGGTGAATTTGCGCGAGCACTTGGTTGGCAAATGAGCCATCCATGATCCGGCTGGGGTGACCCGTGGCGTTGCCAAGGTTAACCAAGCGACCTTCTGACAGCAGAATTAAGTGGTCGTTAGTAGCCTTGTTGCGGTAAACCAAGTGTACCTGTGGTTTAACTTCTTCCCACTCCCAGTTTTTACGCATAAAGGCGGTGTCGATCTCATTGTCGAAATGACCGATATTGCACACAACGCAGCCGTTCTTCAGGGCTTTAAGCATGTTGGCGTCGCACACATTGACGTTGCCCGTCGTGGTCACCAGCAGGTCGGTATTGCCCAGTACGGTGGTGTTAACGCAGTTTTCGCTGCCGTCGTTTACGCCGTTATTGTAGGGCGAAACCACTTCGTAGCCGTCCATGCAGGCTTGCATAGCGCAGATCGGATCGATTTCGCTGATTTTTACAATCATGCCTTCTTGGCGTAATGATGCTGCAGAGCCCTTACCCACGTCGCCGTAGCCAATAACCAGTGCTTTCTTACCAGACAGCAGGTGATCGGTGCCGCGCTTGATCGCGTCGTTTAAACTGTGGCGGCAGCCGTATTTGTTGTCGTTCTTAGACTTGGTTACTGAGTCGTTGACGTTGATCGCGGGCACTTTTAGCTCGCCTTTGGCCATCATCTCTTGCAGGCGGTGAACGCCGGTGGTGGTCTCTTCAGTGATGCCGTGAATGCGGTCCATCATCTGCGGGTATTTCTGGTGAAGCAGGCCAGTCAAATCGCCGCCATCATCCAGCACCATATTGGCATCCCAGGGCTGGCCATCTTTTAAAATGGTTTGCTCAAGGCACCACTCATATTCTTCTTCAGTTTCGCCTTTCCACGCAAACACCGGAATACCGGCAGCGGCAATCGCAGCGGCGGCGTGGTCTTGGGTAGAGAAAATATTGCACGACGACCAACGCACTTCGGCGCCCAGCTCAACCAAGGTTTCAATTAAAACCCCGGTTTGAATGGTCATGTGGATACAGCCCAGAATTTTAGCGCCAGCCAATGGCTTGTCTGCGCCATATTTAGAGCGCATGGCCATCAGTGCAGGCATTTCGCCCTCGGCGATACTTAGTTCTTTACGGCCCCAAGCGGCGAGGGAGATGTCGGCGACTTTGTAGTCGGTGAAGGTGTTGCTCATGGTGTATACCTCTATAAGCTAAATGCTGGACGGGAGACGGGAGACGCAAATGCGCTCACTCGGTACTCGCCCGAAGTCGGTTAATTAATGCAGCCAGTTTCGCGAAAACGCGTTCAAACGCTGGTTGCCAATTTTCTTGCTCGTTTATATAGCCTAATTGTGTGGCTATGATTATTTGGGTTTCTAGTTCTGCTAGAGAACCTCTCGCAATATATAAAAAACGCAAAAAATCTTTATCTGATCCTCGGGCGGCGCCTTCTGCGATATTGCTCGGAACACTAATGGCCGAGCGTCGCATCTGGCTGATAAGCCCGAATCGTTCATCTTGCGGAAACGCTGCACTGAATTCATAAACATGATGAACCAGTGCGACAGCGTCTTTCCAAACATCCATTCGTATATGTCGCCGATCCATGGCAACCCTCCAAATAGTTTTGAGCTGGGTTTAGGCTTTTGCGTATACCGTCTCCCGTCCAGCCTCTCCCGCGCTATAAAGCTGCTTTCAAGGCTTCAGCGCGATCTGTCTTCTCCCAGCTAAATGCCGTTGCAGTCTCAGATTTCTGCTCGCCGTTTTCCTTAAAGTTATAGGTCAGCTCATAAGGGTCGCGGCCGAAGTGGCCGTAGGCGGCGGTGGGTTGGTACATGGGGTGAGCCAGGTCCAACATTTTGGTGATGCCGTAGGGGCGCAGGTCGAACACATCGCGAACTGCGGCTACCAATTTGGCGTCGCTGACTTTGCCTGTGCCAAAGGTGTTGATGGAAATTGAGGTGGGCTCGGCGACGCCAATGGCGTAGCTCACCTGAATTTCGCAGCGGTCGGCAAGACCTGCGGCAACGATGTTTTTGGCAACATAACGGCCTGCATACGCCGCGCTGCGGTCAACCTTTGAGGGATCTTTGCCGGAGAACGCGCCGCCACCGTGACGCGCCATGCCGCCGTAGGTGTCTACGATGATTTTGCGGCCAGTCAGGCCGCAGTCACCAACGGGGCCGCCAATCACGAATTTGCCGGTAGGGTTGATGTGGTACTGGGTGCCTGCGTGCAGCAGCTCAGCGGGGATTACGTTTTTAATGATCTCTTCGCGCACGGCTTCTTGCAGGTCTTTCTGCGAGATTTCAGGGTTGTGCTGAGTAGACAGTACAACGGCATCTACCGCGACGGGTAGACCATTTTCATAGCGCAGGGTAACCTGACTTTTGGCGTCTGGGCGCAACCATGGGAGTACGCCATTTTTACGTAAGTAAGCTTGGCGCTCTACTAAGCGGTGTGAGTAAAACAGCGGCGCAGGCATCAGTGACGGCGTTTCATTGGTGGCGTAGCCGAACATTAAGCCTTGGTCGCCAGCGCCTTGATCTTCAGGGCGGGCCCGATCGACGCCCTGATTGATGTCTACAGATTGTTTGCCGATGGCGTTTAATACGGCGCAGCTGGCGCCGTCGAAGCCGACGTCAGAGCTGTTATAGCCAATGCCGGTGATCACGTCGCGAATAATATCTTCTAAGTCGACGTAGCATGAGGTGGTCACTTCACCGGCAACAATCGCCATGCCGGTTTTAACCAAGGTTTCTACGGCAACACGGGCGTGCTTATCGCGGGCGATAATCGCATCGAGAACCGCGTCAGAAATCTGGTCGGCCATTTTATCTGGATGCCCTTCAGACACCGACTCTGAGGTAAAAATACTGTATTCAGACATGTTTGCAAAAGTCCTCTGCTAATTACCGACGCGGTTTTAGGCGTTGGGGTTTGTGGTGTGTAAAAGATGGGATTCAGGTTTAATAAATTGCCTAATTTGCACGCGAAAGCCGTTGAGCTGAGCGAGGTAGGCTGCGGCGCCGTCGTGTAAACCGCTGGCCGTCGCCCACTCTGTTAGGTCATCGGGTTCAAAGCCCAGCCACATGTCGCCGCAGGCCTCTCTGGCCCAACTTTGGTCGTGGCGGCATAAGTCGCTGACACAAAATAAGCCGCCGGGCTTTAACAGGCGGGCGGCGTCTTTAAATATATCGGCGGGAGACGGTACATGGTGTAAGACCATATTGCACACCACGCAGTCTGCGCTATTGGCTTGTAATTCTGGACTGCGGCTGTCGCCTAAGACCAGTTCTACGTTTTCTAGGCTGTGTTGGTTTACGAAATCCGCGGCACGATTGAGCATGGCCTGGGCGCTGTCTACAGCGACTACCTTGGCATAATGCGGTGACAGTTCGGCTAAAAAGGCGCCTTCGCCGGGGCCGATTTCGATGGCCAGTTCCCCGCCTTGGGGCTGACTGCTGCGCAATAACTCTAGGCAGCCTTGGCCGTAAACATTAAAGGCGACCATCTGTTCTTGCTGCTGACCAAACTCGCTGGCGTGTTCGGCAAAAAAGGCTTGGCAGCGTTCGGCGCGCTCGGCGTATACCTGGGCTAAACGCTGCTGCTGATCGAGATCTAATTGAATAAGGTCGGCGCTGCTGTGCAGGGCATTGTGTAGCGGTGCTAAATCGGCGAGCGCGGCAGCGTAGCTGCGGCGATAAAACAAGCTATTGCCCTCGCGGCGCTTGGTAATTAAACCGGCCACCGTTAGGGTTTTAAGATGATGACTCATACCCGACTGTCGACAATCGAGAATATGGCAAAGCTCCTGCACCGAGTAAGCGTCGCGACTCAGTACCCGCAGAACCTGCAGGCGCAGCATATCGCTGCCCGCTTTGCAGAGTTGCAATAGTTGGTCGTTGCTCGCAGAAATCGCGCTGAGTGGCTGGCTGGCAGTGTTCATGCCGCGCAGTGTAGCAGGCTTTCAGGCTATATCAAAATATATTGATATAGCTTTCTTTGGCCTCAGTCGTCCGACATCAGGTTTGCTTAAAGATATTTCAGCCAGTCGTTGGTAAATTGGTCAATTTGACCGTAAACGTGTTCAAACGCTTCCATGCTTTTGCGGTAGGGGTCGGGTACGGCTTGGTTTTGCGACCATTTGCCCAGTAAAAAGGTCTTGCCGCTCACTTGGGGGGCGAGGTCGGTAATGCCTTTGACGTGGCGTTGTTCCATCACCAGAATTAAATCTGCTTTTAATAACAGTTCGACGGTCACTTGCCGTGCTGCATGGCCGCTGGCGTCGACACCATTGGCGCTGAGCAATTGGCCCGCACTTGGGTCTATTGGTTTGTCGACTAGGGCACCGAGTCCGGCCGAGTGTATAGTCAGGCCTGGCTTGTGGGCGAGCTTGTGTTTGAGCAGGTATTCGGCGGTGGGGCTGCGACAAATATTGCCGATGCACACCATCAATATATTGTTAAACATGGAGTTTGCGACCTGAATCGTTCCTTGAGTCGATGATTTTCGCCGTCAGCTGCCCGCGGTGCAAGTAAAATGGCCATTTTTACGGTTCTGCCATTTGCTGTCTGGGCGCCGGTAGGGGAAAATACCGCCTCTTTATACTGCCGCTTAAGTTAGCTCTTCAGTTAGCGCTTAAGTCACCACTCAGATCTAGGAGCCACCGATGCCCTCACGTAGTGATCTCGCCAATGCCATTCGCGCCTTAAGTATGGATGCCGTTCAAAAAGCCAAGTCCGGCCACCCCGGTGCACCAATGGGTATGGCCGATATTGCCGAAGTTCTGTGGCGGGACTATTTGCAGCACAATCCAAACAATCCTGAGTGGGCTAACCGGGACCGCTTTGTACTGTCTAACGGTCACGGCTCGATGTTGATCTATTCGCTATTGCACCTTACTGGCTACGATCTGGCCATTGAAGATTTACAGCAATTCCGCCAGTTGCACAGCCGTACGCCCGGCCACCCAGAATACGGCTACACCCCAGGTGTTGAAACCACCACTGGTCCATTAGGCCAAGGTTTGGCCAATGCTGTGGGCATGGCCGTAGCCGAGAAGATCTTGGCAGCGCAGTTTAACCGCGACGGCCACAAGGTTGTGGACCACTATACCTACACCTTTATGGGTGATGGTTGCATGATGGAAGGTATCAGCCACGAAGTGTGCTCGCTGGCCGGCACCCTTGGTTTGGGCAAGCTGATCGCCTTTTATGACGACAACGGTATTTCTATCGACGGCGAAGTAGAAGGTTGGTTTACCGACGATACCCCCGCGCGTTTCGACGCCTATGGCTGGCATGTTATTGCCGATGTTGATGGCCACAATAGTGCAGAGATCGCCCGCGCAATTGATGCCGCCCGCGACGAAAGCGACAAGCCTACTTTGATCTGTTGCAAAACGGTGATCGGTAAAGGCTCGCCAAACAAGCAGGGCAAAGAAGAGTGCCACGGCGCACCGCTAGGCGATGCCGAAATTGCCCTGACTCGCGAAAGCCTCGGCTGGACGCACGGTCCCTTCGAAATTCCTGACGAAATTTATGAGGCTTGGAATGCACAGGAAAAGGGCAAAGCGGCAGAAGCGGCTTGGGACGAAGCCTTTGCCAAGTATGCAGCCGAATACCCAGCCTTGGCAGCGGATCTTAGCCGTCGTGTTAAGGGTGATTTGCCCGCCGACTTTGCCGAAAAAGCCAATGCTTTTATTGCCCAGTGTCAGGCCGACGCCAAAGAAGTGGCTACCCGCAAAGCCTCACAGCTGTGCATTGAAGCCTACGGCGCAATGTTGCCAGAGGTATTGGGCGGCTCAGCCGATTTAGCTGGCTCTAACCTAACCATGTGGAGCGGCGCCAAGCCAATTAGCGCTAAAGACGCCAGTGGCAACTACTTGCACTACGGTGTTCGTGAGTTTGGTATGTCGGCCATGATGAACGGTATTGCCTTGCACGGTGGTTTCATTAATTACGGCGCTACCTTCCTCGTGTTTATGGAATACGCTCGCAATGCCGTGCGCATGGCCGCCATTATGGGCCAGCGGGTGATTCATGTTTACACCCACGACTCCATCGGTCTTGGCGAAGACGGCCCAACCCACCAGCCCATTGAGCAAATCGCCAGTCTGCGCGGTACACCGAATATGTCACTGTGGCGCCCCTGCGATATGGTCGAATCTGCGGTTGCATGGAAGTCTGCTCTTGAGCGTGTTGACGGCCCTAGCGCCTTAATTTTTACTCGCCAAGCATTGCCACACCAGCAGCGTGACGCTGAACAATTGGCCAATGTCGCTCGTGGCGCTTATGTGTTGAGCGACTGCGAAGGCGAGGCTGAAGCGATTATCATTGCCACCGGCTCCGAAGTGAAATTGGCGATGGCGGCTCAGCAGGTGCTCGCTGCTAAGGGCAAAAAGATTCGCGTTGTCTCTATGCCATCGACCGATGTGTTCGATAGCCAAGACGGCGATTACCGCGAGTCAGTATTGCCTAGCCACATTCCCGCTCGGGTGGCAGTGGAAGCGGCACACCGCGACTACTGGTACAAATACGTTGGTCTGGATGGTCGTATTGTTGGCATGGACACCTTTGGCGAATCCGCTCCTGCTGAAGCTCTGTTTGAATACTTTGGTATTACGACTGACGCCGTTGTAGATGCGGTTGAGGATTGCTTAGGCTAAGGGCCTGCGCGCACTAATTTGTTTGCCATTGTTGTAGAAAAAAGCGTCCATCGAGGCGCGAGGAGAGATGTTTGCTTATTCCAAATGAGCGACAAGTAACGACGAGTGGCGTTTTTTTAGCCACGAGCCGCAGGGCTGGGCCCATTTTTGCCTCCAGCGTCGTTTCCGGCCACTTGTTTAGAATGACTGAACTGCGCGGCGGCCTAGCCGGAGGTAAAAATGACCTTCAGCAGTGATAAGCAAATTAGCGAGAGCAGGCCTTAATGTTGCGACTGGCCATAAACGGATACGGCCGCATAGGACGCTGTGTACTGCGCGCCCTATATGAATCACCGCTGCGTGAAACCATGCAGATTGTGGCCATTAATGAACCGGCTGATCTGGCAACGATTGGCCACCTCACCCGCTACGACAGCACCCACGGTCGTTTTATGGGTAAGGTGGAATACCGCCACGGCAGTTTGCTGGTCAACGACGATGTGATTGCGGTAAGCCACCACGAAGAAATTCATAAGCTCGATTGGACTCGTCATAATATTGACGTAGTGCTGGAATGTTCGGGCGTGGTGAGTCGCTACGACGACCTTGCAGCGCATATTGTGCAGGGCGCGCGTCATGTGTTGTTGTCGCAACCCGGCGAGGCAGGCACGCCGACGATTGTTTATGGTTTGAACCACGGTGAGTTGGATCCTGAGCAGCGTATTGTCTCTAATGCCTCGTGTACGACCAATGGCATTGTGCCGGTTATTGACGTGCTGAATAAGGCTTTTGGGGTGCGCTCGGGTTGTATTACCACCATTCACTCGGCAATGAATGACCAGCCAGTGTTGGACGCGTATCACCATACCGATTTGCGCAAAACGCGGGCGGCGGGTTTGTCGATGATTCCGGTCGACACGGGTTTGGCGACGGGTATTGGCCGTATTATTCCCGAGTTAGATGGCTGTTTTGCGGCGCGAGCAGTGCGTATTCCCACCCACAATGTTTCCGCAATGGAAATGACCGTGAGTCTTGAGGCTGCCGTAACGGCGGACGACGTTAACGCGGCATTGCGTATGGCGGCTGAGGGGCGATTGTTGGGAATCCTCGGGTATAGCGATGAGCCATTGGCTTCATGTGACTTTAATCACGACTCGCGTTCGGCCATTGTGGATGCGGGGCAAACCCGAGTGGCGGGTGATTTGGTGAGTATTTTTAGTTGGTTTGACAATGAGTGGGGCTACGCAAACCGGATGTTAGATGTGGTGGCACACTGGCTGAAGTGACTGGCCTCAGCAAATTTTACTATTAGTAAGGCCCTTGATGGGCGTGGCGAAACGAGCAGGGAACAAAAGATGAAAGTCATCAAAATGAGTGATGTGGACCTCAGCGGTAAGCGAGTACTGATTCGCGAGGATCTTAATGTGCCAATCAAGGACGGTGTGGTGAGTTCCGATGCGCGTTTGCGCGCCGCATTGCCAACATTGAAATTGGCTTTAGCAGCAGGTGCCCAGGTCATTGTTATGTCTCACCTTGGTCGCCCCAGCGAAGGCGAGTTTGAAGAGCAGTATTCTTTAAAGCCCGTTGCCGACTATTTAAGCGAGGCCTTAGGTCAAGATGTCGCGCTGCTCAGCGATTGGCAAAACGGCGTGAGTTTGGCTAATGGTCAGCTTGCGCTGCTGGAAAATGTACGCTTTAACAAGGGCGAAAAAAAGGACGAAGCGTCTTTATCAAAAGCCTATGCCGCGCTTTGCGACGTGTTCGTAATGGACGCCTTTGGCACCGCTCACCGCGCCCAAGCGTCTACTCACGGCGTGGCTAAATACGCGCCGGTGGCCTGTGCTGGACCGTTGCTGGTCAGTGAATTAGAAAATCTAGAGCGCGCGTTGGCTAATCCCGCGCGGCCCTTTGTGGCCATCGTCGGTGGCTCCAAAGTCTCGACCAAGCTCACCGTGCTAGAAACCCTGTCTGACAAGGTAGATCAATTGATTGTTGGTGGCGGTATTGCCAATACCTTCTTGGCGGCGGCAGGCTTTAACGTGGGCAAGTCCCTGTGTGAATACGACTTGATTCCCAAGGCTAAGGGCCTTATGGAAAAGTGCCATATTCCGCTACCGAGCGATGTGATGACCGGTAAACAGTTTGATGAGAACGAGCCTGCTACTCTGCGCCCCGTTGAATTTGTTGGCGATGACGATATGATTTTTGATATTGGCCCAGTTTCTGCTGCATGCTTGGCTGAAATACTGAAACAAGCCGGTACTATAATTTGGAATGGCCCCGTTGGCGTGTTTGAGTTTGATCAATTCGCTGACGGCACTGAAGACATCGCCAGAGCAATTGCCGAGTCGTCGGCATTCTCCATTGCCGGCGGTGGTGATACCCTTGCCGCTGTCGATAAATTTGGCATCGCCGATCAAGTGTCTTACATCTCTACCGGCGGCGGCGCCTTTTTGGAATACGTAGAAGGCAAGGTATTGCCGGCAGTCGCAGTACTAGAAGAACGCGCAAAAGCTTAAGGGAGACGCTGGACGGGAGACGTAAGACGCTGTGCTTTTGCATCTCCCGTCTCCCGTCTCCCGTCCGGCATCTAGCAAACAATTAGAAACTTTAAAGGAAATTACCATGGCACTTATCAGTCTACGCCAAATGCTGGACCACGCTGCCGAATACGGTTACGGCGTCCCGGCGTTCAATGTAAATAACTTAGAGCAAACCCGCGCGATTATGGAAGCGGCGCGTGAGACCAATAGCCCCGTCATCATGCAGGCCTCTGCTGGTGCGCGTAAATACGCTGGTGCGCCGTTTCTGCGGCACATGATTTTAGCGGCGATTGAAGAGTTTCCCGAGATTCCGGTGGTTATGCATCAGGATCACGGCACCAGCCCGGCCATTTGTCAGCGCTCTATGCAGCTGGGTTTTAGCTCGGTCATGATGGACGGCTCACTGCTTGAAGACGGTAAAACCCCCGCTGAATATGACTATAACGTTGACGTTACCCGTCGCGTTGTTGAAATGGCTCACGCCTGCGGTGTGTCGGTGGAGGGCGAATTGGGTTGCCTAGGCTCATTGGAAACCGGTCAGGCTGGCGAAGAAGATGGCGTTGGCGCAGCGGGTATTCTGTCTCACGATCAAATGCTAACCGATCCAGAAGAGGCTGCTGATTTTGTTGCTAAAACTGGTGTTGATGCGCTGGCCATTGCGTGCGGGACCAGCCACGGCGCCTACAAATTTACCCGTCCACCTACGGGCGATATTTTAGCGATTGATCGTATAAAAGCGATTCATGCGCGTATCCCTGATACCCATTTGGTTATGCATGGCAGCTCAAGTGTGCCCCAAGATTGGTTGGCCATTATTAATGAGTTTGGCGGTGAAATTCCCGAGACCTACGGCGTACCCGTAGAGCAAATTGCCGAAGGTATTAAGTACGGCGTGCGTAAAGTCAATATCGACACTGATTTGCGTTTGGCCAGCACTGGCGCTATTCGCCGGTTCTTGGCTCAGAATCCCAGCGAATTTGACCCGCGCAAATATTTACAAGAAACCATTAAAGAAATGAAGGCAATTTGTATTGCCCGTTACGAAGCTTTTGGCACTGCAGGCAATGCGTCTAAAATTAAACCTATGAGTCTCGAGGCCATGTATATGGAATACGACTCGGGCCGTTTAAATCCAAAAATTAAATGAGCTGTATTTGAGGGCAGCCGTGGTTGCCCTCTTTATTATTTTCTTTTTGGCTCTCTCCGCAATTTTTATTATATTTTTTCTAATTATTTCAGGAAGTTATGCGTTATAAATTCCTGTTTTATGTGTGTTAAAATAATGGTCGTTTGGACCTCGTGTTTTAATATTTATTGAAAAGGTGTTTATGGATATCGCAAAGCTGCAAAAGCAATTACAAGCTGAACACAAAGCATTAGATCAAAAATGTAAATTTATCTCAGAAATTCAGGCGCTCATGACTAAATATGGTCAGAGTGCAGAAGATTTAGTTGCTATATTAAGCGCTGAACCTGCCGCTGATACCCCGCCAGCTAAAAAGCGTGGCCGCAAAGTGGATGTTAAAAAGGCAGCGGCAGGCATCAAAAAGACCAGTGCTGCTGCCGCGCCTGCAAAGCCTCGTAAGAAAATGGCGCCACGGCCATTGCGTAGCTTTAAAAATCCTAAAACCGGTGAAGTGACTAAAACTCGCGCGCCACAGGTGGACAAAGTTATTAAAAACTGGGCACAGGAACTCAAAGTAGACTGGCGCAGCCTGGAAATTTAATAAGCCACGAAGTAAATTGGGGTGATTTACCATCCCAATTGGTTTTCTTGTTAGTGTCAACTCGGTTATTCTTTCTAATCCAATTAAAAGCATGAACTTATTTCTTGGTGCGCGCATGTGGCCGGGCGATATTTACAATAAGCAAGGATTATTTATGCGAAATTTGACCCCGGCAATATTGCTCGTGGCTGTTTTTATGACTGCTTGTGGTGGCAATTCTACTTCATCATCTGGGCGAGCCAACAACAGCCCCATAGGTCTAGCCGAAATCAGTAGTGGTCGCCTAATTGACAGCCCCGTGATGGGCGTAAAAGCGACAACAAGAACCCTGAGTAGTTTTACTGATATCGACGGCAGCTTTCTTTATCGCGAAGCAGAGACCGTGAAGTTTAGTATCGCTGGCTTGAGCTTGGGCAGCAGTGCGGCGGCGCCGATTCTCACCTTGCTCGATTTAGTTCCGGGTGCTCGGGCCGATTACAGTGCGGGTATGAGTTTCGATGATGTGCTCGCTAAATACCCGGCTATTGTTAATATCGCGCGCTTTCTGCAGAGCCTTGATGTCGATCGCAACAGCGCCAATGGCATTGCCATTCCAGAAGAAGCGGCAGAGTTAGTAGCCACTTACGCAGGCGAGATTCAATTTGCGGTAAGTGATTTATTTGTGAGCGAAGACAGCCCCGCAGTGAAGTATATTTGTGAGGTACAGCAGGCGCGTGGCCGCGCAAACTGCGGTCTGGCGGATATTGTTAGCGTTGCAGCGGCGACCGAAGAGTTGAGTGGCACTGAAGCGGCAGTCGCCTCGGGCGCTGCGCTTAATCGCTTGCCGGTTGCGTCGGCAGGTGACGACCAAACATTGGTCGAAGGCGAAACTGTGATTCTGACCGGTGTCGCTGGCGATGACGAGGGTGGCATAGTGGCCATGCAGTGGCAGCACACTGATCGTAATGGCATAGCAAAAGGCAATTCTGTGCAGATCACTGATGCTAGCAACGTCGAGGCGAGTTTTGTGGCGCCAGAAGTGGTTGCCGACACTATTTTGTATTTCAGTTTTACCGTGACCGATGACCAAGGCGGACAGGGTAGCGACATTGTGAATGTGTTGGTGCTAGACAACGACAGCGCGCCGGTAAATCAAAAGCCGGTTGCAGTGGCCGGTGATCACCAAATTGTCAGTCCTGGCGCCACTGTGATTTTAGACGGTAGCGCTAGCAGCGACGCCGATGGCGAAATTAGCTATAACTGGCTGCAAACCGGTGGCGGTGAGCGGGTGGGTATCGTCAATGGCGGCCGGGCGGTGGCGAGCTTTACTGCACCAAGCCCTGCAGAGACCGTTAATTTGCAATTTACGCTGACAGTGAGTGATGACCAGGGCGCTAGTGATAGTGCAGTGGCATCGGTTTTGGTGAAGGTGAAGGAGAAGGAGAAGGAGGAGGATACAGGCGGTGAAACCGGTGGCGAGAGCAATCAACCGCCAGTCGCTGACGCTGGCGCGGATCAGAATGTTGAGTCGGGCAATGTGGTTAGCCTAGACGGCAGCGCGAGTAGCGACCCAGATGCCAGTGATGAGCTAAGTTATAGCTGGACTCAAGATGGTGGCCCCGCCGTTACCTTAAATAATCAAAATTTAGCCCAGCCAAGTTTTACCGCCCCAGACGTGGACGAGGTCACGGCGCTGAGCTTTAGTCTTGTTGTTAGCGATACTCAATTAACTGACAGCGATGGCGTTACGATTACGGTAACACCAAAGCCTGCAGCTTTTAGTGCTTGTCAGTTCACCAGTTTCGATGCGCAAAGCTGCGGCAATGATTTCTGTGCAAGTTTGGCGGCCGAGGGTGTGACCGAGCAGTGCGCCGCGTTTGCTGGTGATATTGTCAATAATGAAAATTTAGCGGCGCTGCAAGATTGCGCAGGAGATGCCCAAGCCTGCGCGGCAGTTTTGCAGGGCGCGCTGTTTGAACAATGCCAATTGTATTTGGGCGACAATGGCAGCCAACTCTGCGACCCCTTCGAGCAGGGTCTTTAAATCGACGTGGTAGAGTGCTTTACCTCAGATGACAATGACATGCTCGCGTGTCGCCCAGCTGTATTGCCAGATAGCCCATGCTGGCCTTTTGCTACAGAAGCAGGGGAGGCTGTTTGCCTCTCTAGCAGGTCTTAACCGGCGCTGAGCAAGTGTGTAACGCTACGTTGCCGACCGCCCCGTTGCAGGTAATGACGACTCCCGGTATGTGAACGAGGCGACTATTGCTTTAAAAAGGAGCTTCGGCTCCTTTTTTTGTGCGTGCGCCAGGCATGGCGCGTAGCGCCGTGACGGGCGCTGTTCCAAACCGCGTGGTGGCGATTGGATGACTTGGTGGTGAGAGTCCACTATCGGCCCGGCAAGGGGAACGATTAGCCGAACGGCAAGGGTGT
>NZ_JBFHDY010000082.1:0-15887 GCF_041584495.1 Zhongshania sp. | reverse complement strand
GGCAGCGGCAGCCTCGACCACAAGGCCGAACTCCGCAGCATGTCTGACAGCGCGTTTCACGACGCCACCGCGAGCGAAAGTGCACTTAAACTTGCCAAAAACACCCCCCAGTACTCACCGTCGCCGGAGCTCACAAGTACCGCGAACAACACCCACAGTAGTAGCGAGCGCAATACCCGTATGATTCTGCAACAGCAGCAATGGCAGGGCAGCGACGACAGCACAGAGTTAAGCGACAATATTGCCTCCCTAGAGGCGCAACTCGACAAACTTAATCAGTCTTATGCACGGATGCCGAGGCCAAAATTCATTACCTCAGTAGCCACCAAAGGCTCGCCGGACGCGCTCTACCTCAACCGTTGGGAACAGCGAATAGAAGACATTGGCAACGCCAATTATCCAGAGGAAGCGCGACGCAAGGGTATAGAGGGCGAATTGCGCGTATTGCTGATGCTGATGCCCGACGGCCGAATCGACGAAGTGCGGATTCTCAGTAGTTCGGGCAGTGCGCTACTCGACCAAGCGGCCCATCGTATTGTCCGCAAAGCCGCGCCTTATGAGGCCATTCCCGCCGAGGTGTTAGATGGTAAAAACCGCCTCGGCATCGTTCGCACCTGGCGTTTTGAGCGCCAAGGGCTAAAGGCCAGCCTGAACTAAGGGCTTTATTCTTGTGTTTACCACAACTTAAACCATAATCAATAACATGAATCAAAGCGCCTTTCCGTCATTAAAAAACCATTTCCTTATTGCCCTTCCCGGCTTGAGGGACGGTATCTTTACCCACAGTATTACCTACCTTTGCGAGCACGATGACCAAGGCGCCATGGGTATTGTCATCAATCACCCCCTGGGCATGGAGGTAGACGAAATACTTGAGCAACTCGAGATCGACGGTCACGTTTTTGAACATCGCGACCCCGTATTCGCCGGTGGTCCGGTACACACTGACCGAGGATTTGTCCTTCACCGTCGCGACCACCACCAGTGGCAGGCAAGTATAGAAGTTACCGACACCGTTGCCCTGACGACCTCGCTGGATATTCTTGAGGCCATTGCCCTTAACCGTGGCCCCAGCCAATGTCTAATCGCGCTTGGCTACGCCGGCTGGGACGCTGGCCAGCTAGAAGAGGAAATTCAAAGCAATACCTGGCTGACCCTACCTGCCAGTGAAGAAGTACTGTTTAATGTGCCCTCAGATCAGAAAATAGACGCGGCGCTGGCGATACTCGGAATCACCTTCAGCCAACTCGGCTCAGATAGTGGTCACGCGTAGCAGGTATTTTCACCTCCGAAATATGGCCAAAACGCCACCCTCGCCAGGAACAGTTTCATGACAGCAAAACCCCAAATCCTGATCGGTTTCGATTTCGGCCTACGCTGGATCGGCTGCGCGGTGGGTCAAACCCTAACAGGCACCGCCTCACCGCAGGGCGCGGTCACCGCCAAAGACGGCATACCGCGCTGGGAAGACATCGACGACTTATTTGCACGCTGGCAACCCAATGCGATAGTGGTCGGTCTGCCGCTAAATATGGATGGCAGTAAATCAGAGATGTCTCACCGCGCCCGCAAATTTGGCAACCGCCTTCACGGCCGCTTTGGTCTGCCCGTGCACTTTGCCGATGAACGCCTGTCCAGCTTCGAAGCCAAAGGCGATATTATTGCCGACAGCGGCTCCCGCGACTTCAAAGGACAAGGCGTCGACAGCCGTAGCGCAGTGATCATTTTAGAAAGCTGGATGCGGGGCTAACGTCGCCTAACATTATTGCCCGAGCTCGGACGGTTGTCGTTTTCGTCTTCCTGCATGCTTAAGCCACCGGCCATCGACCTCATTTTTTCTGGGTCATTGTCGGCCCCAAGCTTAATCAATAAGCGCAAATCATTGGCCGAATCAGCATGGGCAATCGCATCCTGGTAGGTGATTTCACCCGCCAGATAGAGGTCGTAGAGGGCTTGATCAAAGGTTTGCATGCCCTGCTCGGTAGAATTGCGTATTAAGTCCTTAATGCCCGTCACATCACCCTTGCGAATCAAGTCGGAGGCCAGTGGTGTATTCAGCAGCACTTCAACACAGGCTCGGCGGCCCTGACCATCGCGGGTTGGGACCAACTGCTGGGCGATCATTGCTTTAAGGTTTAGCGACAAATCCATCCACAACTGAGGATGACGGTCGGCGGGAAAGAAGTGAATAATTCGATCTAAGGCCTGGTTGGCATTGTTGGCGTGCAGCGTACACAGACAGAGGTGGCCGGTTTCTGCAAAGGTGATCGCCTGCTCCATGGCCTCTCGGGTTCGAACCTCGCCGATCATGATGACATCAGGCGCTTGACGCAGCATGTTTTTCAAGGCAACTTCAAAGGACTCGGTATCAATACCCACTTCGCGCTGAGTTACAATACAGCCGTGATGCTGATGCACAAACTCAATAGGGTCTTCTACCGTAATAATATGCCCCCGCGAGTTCTCGTTGCGGTGACCAATCATTGACGCCAGTGACGTCGACTTACCGGTGCCGGTGGCGCCAACAAAAACAATCAAACCGCGCTTGGTCATTGCCAGCTCTTTAACAATCTCTGGCAAGCCCAACTCATCGCTGGTGGGTATCTTGGTCTCGATACGCCGCAGCACCATCCCCACCAAATTGCGCTGATAGAATGCGCTAACCCGGAAGCGGCCAATGCCCCGAGAGCTAATGGCAAAATTACATTCTTTATCCCGCACAAACTCCCGGCGCTGTTGATCGTTCATCACCCCCAGCACGACTTCTCGCGCTTGCTCGGGACTCAAAGCATTGCTGCTCATGGGGATCATTTGGCCATTAATTTTAATCGACGGCGCCACCCCCGCCGAAATAAATAAATCCGAGGCACCTTTATCCTGCATGATCTTTAGCAGTTTTTCTATTTCCACTATGCCATCCCCAAGCTACGTCGTTTTATTCGCAGCATTAGAAGTTTTCCGGGAAACGCGCTTTCAGCCGGGCCGCATCGCGGTTGATTTTACGCTTGGCCAATAGTTCTTTTAGACACTGATCCATGGTCTGCATACCCAGCGCTGCGCCAGACTGAATTGCCGAGTACATCTGCGCCACCTTGTCTTCCCGAATCAGGTTACGAATCGCCGGCGTACCAATCATGATTTCATGAGCGGCTATTCGACCGCCCTCCGGCCGCTTCAACAAAGTTTGCGAAATAACCGCCTGTAACGATTCCGACAGCATGGAACGCACCATGGATTTTTCATCACCAGGGAACACATCAACAACCCGGTCAATAGTCTTAGCTGCTGAGGTGGTGTGCAAGGTGCCAAACACCAAGTGACCCGTTTCTGCGGCAGTCAGGGCCAAGCGAATCGTTTCCAAATCACGCAATTCACCCACCAGAATAATGTCAGGGTCTTCGCGCAGCGCCGAGCGCAAGGCCTCATTAAAGCCGTGCGTATCGCGGTGCACTTCACGCTGGTTAATCAGGCATTTTTTGGATTCATGCACAAATTCAATCGGGTCTTCAATGGTCAAAATATGATCGAATTTATTGTCATTGATATAATCGATCATCGCCGCCAAGGTTGTCGACTTACCGGAACCCGTTGGCCCGGTAACCAATACCAAGCCTCTAGGCAACATCGAGACATCTTTAAAAACCTGCCCCATGCCAAGGTCGTCCATCGACAAAACCTTAGACGGAATCGTCCGAAATACGCCACCGGCGCCACGATTGTGATTAAAGGCGTTTACCCGGAAACGGGCCACACCCGGCACATCAAAGGAAAAGTCTGTTTCCAAAAACTCTTCAAAGTCCCGACGCTGCCGGTCGTTCATTATTTCGTAAATCAGGCTGTGAACTTCACGATGTTCAAGAGGCGGTAAATTGATACGACGGACATCGCCGTCTACCCGGATCATCGGCGGTAAACCCGCCGAAAGGTGCAAGTCAGATGCATTTTGTTTCGCACTGAAAGCCAATAATTCGGTAATATCCATGAAATTCCTCAAACACATCAAAACCGCACAGCACCGCCTGCGCAGGCAGCAACAGATTCAAAACCTTATAATGCGACGGCGATAGCGTACAGCACAATATTTTTATTTTGCCGTCCAAGGCCCTGAAAAGCGACGCTTAGACAGAGATCGGGCATAATCTCCCAATGACAGCAACCAATACCATAGTAAGTAATATAGCAGCGATTCAGGCGAGGATCGCGGCAGCTCATCATCTTTTCTGCCCCAGCGCACCGCAAGCCACCCTGATGGCCGTTAGCAAAACCCGAAGCGCCAAGGAAATCCGGCTTGCACTGAGCGCTGGCATCCAACATATCGGCGAAAATTATTTGCAAGAGGCCTTGGCCAAACAAGCGGAACTCCAAAACCACGCCATCTGTTGGCACTTCATTGGCCCCATCCAAAGTAACAAAACCCGCGATATTGCCGAACACTTCAGCTGGGTACATAGCGTCGACCGAGCCAAAATTATCTGCCGCCTTAACGACCAGCGCCCATCACCGCTCGCACCGCTCAATATTTGCCTGCAGGTCAATATTAACGACGAAGCCAGTAAAGCGGGCGCCACCACTGAAGAGATTCCGGCGCTGGCCGAATTAGTCCTAAACCAGCCCCACCTGCGTTTACGCGGCTTAATGGCGATCCCCGCCAATACCCGCGATCCGGCGCAGCAACGCCGCAATTTTGCCGCGGTGCGCGAACTGCTTCATACCCTGCACCAGCGTTTTCCCAGAGCACAGCTCGATACGCTGTCGATGGGCATGTCTGGCGACATGGAATCGGCTATTGCCGAAGGCGCAACCATACTGCGCATTGGCAGTGATATTTTTGGCCCGCGCGCAGTGGCAAAACCCGATTGAGGCGCATTCACTGCCAGTATCAAAACAGGGCTGATATACTGCCGTCGGCAAATTCCCCGCGCCACCCTTAAGCGGTGTGGCAGCGTGCATCAGAAAACAAGGATTAACGTGGTGAGTACAATGCGTATTGGCTTTATTGGTGGCGGCAATATGGCCGCCAGCATCATTGGCGGCCTTGTGGCCAGCGGCTTTGCTGCCGAGCAGATCTGGGCCAGTGACCCAAATACCGAAAGCTTAGATAAACTCCGCAATGTCGCGCCCGTACACACCGGCAGCGACAATCACGCTCTAATTGCGGCGGTTGATATTGTCATTTTGGCAGTGAAACCCCAGATCATGAAAATCGTCGCCAGCGACATCGCCGCCAGCGTGCAAAAGCAGCAACCGCTGATCATCACCATTGCCGCCGGTGTTACCAGCAGCAGTTTAAACAACTGGTTAGGGGGCAATACCGCTATTGTGCGTTGCATGCCCAACACCCCTGCGCTCGTGCGCAGCGGTGCCACGGGTTTATTTGCCAACACCAAGGTAGACCCCGCCCAGCGCGAACAAGCGGAGCAAATTCTACAAGCGGTAGGACTGGCCCTCTGGGTAGACGATGAAGCCCAGTTAGACGCGGTTACCGCCCTGTCTGGCAGCGGCCCGGCGTATTTCTTTTTAGTGATGGAAGCCATGCAGGCCAAAGGCGTGGCAATGGGGCTAAGTCCCGAGGTTGCCAAGCAACTCACCCTGCAAACCGCGCTAGGCGCCGCGCAAATGGCCATAAGCAGCGATGTTGACGCCGCTGAATTACGCCGTCGAGTGACCTCACCCAAAGGCACAACTGAACGTGCAATTAAGCTGCTGCAAGCCGGCGGTTTGGAGGGTTTATTCAACCAAGCCTTAGAAGGCGCTCGCCTTCGCGCCGAAGAACTCGCCCTTGAACTAGATGGAGAATAGTTTTAATGAGTGCTGTTAACGAAATTACGACACTGCTACTTAATACCGTGGTCAGTCTTGGTATCGCCTTATTTTTGATACGCATGATTTTACAGTTGGTAAAGGCGGACTATTACAACCCGATTTCGCAGTTTGTGGTGAAAGTCAGTAACCCCTTGGTACTGCCGCTGCGGAAAATTATTCCCAGTGTCAGCAAGGTCGACACTGCCTCCTTACTTTTAGCCCTGCTGGTGCAAGCGGTTGGTATTGCCATCCTGTTTCAGATTTACGGCGGCCGCCTGCCCAATATCGGCCAGTTACTTACTTGGTCGGTACTGGGCATTTGCAGCGCCCTGCTCAACCTCTATTTCTTCGCTATTATCGGCAATATCATTATGAGTTGGGTTGCCCAAGGCAGCAGCAACCCCGCCGCACGCCTGCTTTTTCAAATCACCGAGCCGGTGATGGCGCCATTTCGCAAACTCGTGCCACCGATAGGCGGTCTCGATTTATCGCCGATATTTGTGTTTTTAATTATCAATGTGCTGGAGGTGCTACTGCGGCATATGGCGGCCAGCGCCGGCTTGCACCCGGCACTGGTTATGGGGCTATAAAGCAGCAACGCGGTGGTCAGCCCCCAGTACTACCAATGGCAGAATGGCGATTTAATTTTATTCTGCCATATTCAGCCCAAGGCCAGCGCCAATGAATTCGCGGGGCAATACGGTGATCGGCTCAAAATCAGAATCACGGCAGCGGCAACAGACGGCAAAGCCAATGCCGGTTTGATCGCATTTGTTGCCGCCGCTTTTGGCGTAAGCAAGCAGCGTGTCAGCCTCAGCGCGGGTAGCCAACGCCGTCAGAAAACACTGAAAATTCAGGCGCCGACGAGTATTCCCGACGCCCTAGCCAACACCGTAAAATAACGGCGCAATCCAGTACCAAGCCTAAGCTATAAGGAAAACGGTCTAGATGACACAGGAACAAAATGGCAGCGTTGGCATTGTAGTGCCGCAAACCCTGCATTTCGATACGCCCTTGACCTTGGCTTGTGGGCGTGCGCTGCCCGAACACGATATTGTTTACGAGACCTACGGCCAGCTCAACGCCGACAAATCCAATGGCATACTCATCTGCCACGCTCTCAGCGGTCATCATCACGCCGCGGGCATTCATCACCCGGATGACCGCAAACCGGGTTGGTGGGACAGTTGTATTGGCCCCGGTAAACCCATCGACACCAATGTGTTCTTTGTTCTGAGCATTAATAATATTGGCGGCTGCAATGGCTCAACCGGCCCCACGGCCATCAATCCGGAGACCGGCAAGCCCTGGGGGCCAGACTTTCCACCGCTGCGCTGTCGCGACTGGGTAGAGAGCCAATACCTAATGATGCAGCACTTTGGCATCACTCAGTGGGCGGCGATAATCGGTGGCAGCCTCGGCGGCATGCAGGCCATGCGTTGGGCGCTGGAGCATCCCGATGCCCTGCGCCACTGCATTGTGATTGCCTCGGCCATGAAATTATCAGCCCAGAATATCGCCTTTAACGAAATTGCCCGACGCGCGATTACCTCGGATCCCAATTTCTTTGAGGGCCGCTATCTAGAACACAACACCCTGCCTCGCCAGGGCTTGGCACTGGCCCGCATGGTTGGCCATATCACCTATTTATCTGAAGATGGCATGAAGCAAAAGTTTGGCCGGGAATTAAAAACCGGCAACCTGACGCTCGGCGCCGGCTCAGACAGCGATGTAGAGTTTGAGGTAGAGAGTTATCTGCGCTATCAGGGCGAGGCCTTTTCCGGCAGCTTTGACGCCAATACCTACCTGCTGATGACCAAGGCCTTGGACTACTACGACTTGGCTCGGGAATATAACGACGATCCCGCCGAGGCCTTTAGCCACGCCAAGTGTTCGTTTATGGTGATTTCCTTCACCACCGACTGGCGCTTTGCCCCGGCCCGCTCGCGAGAAATAGTCGACGCGCTGGTCGCTGCCAATAAACCAGTGAGCTACGCCCAAATCGAAGCCGACCACGGCCACGATGCGTTTTTAATTCCGATCCCGCGTTATATGGATGTCTTCCACGCTTATATGAAACGCCTCAAACAGGAGCTTGGCCATGCGCTTTGACCTAACCCTGATTCAGCCGTGGATTAATGAAGGCAGTCGCGTGCTCGACCTTGGCTGTGGCGACGGCACGCTGCTAGCAACCCTCGCCAAGCAAAAAAATGTGTCTGGGGTTGGTCTTGAAATCGACCCTGAGAATATTACCCAGTCACTGGCTCAAGGTGTGAATGTCATTGAGCACGACCTTAACCTTGGGCTCGGCAATTTCCGCGACAATAGTTTTGACATGGTGGTGATGACCCTCGCCCTGCAAACCCTGCGCTACCCGCACTTGGTCATCGACGAAATGCTCCGTGTCGGCCGTGAATGTATTGTCACCTTCCCTAATTTTGGCCACTGGCGCAGCCGCTGGTATTTAAGCCAGCGCGGCAAAATGCCAGTATCAAAATTCTTACCCTATACTTGGTACGACACCCCGAACATTCACTTTTGTACCGTAAAAGATTTTGAAGCACTGTGTGCCGACAAACAGATCCGCGTGCTAAATAGCGCAGTGATCGGCGCCGACAATAATCAAAGCCCACTCGCCGACCGCTTCCCGAACTTGCTTGGCGTTACTGCGGTCTATCACATCAGTAAATGAACCGGCCAATAGAGTATTCATTATGAATTTTGCATATCGCGTTTTCTCCGCCATCAGCCTTGGCTTGCTACTGTGCTTTAGTGCAGCCAGCCAAGCCCAAGAAACCCCACCGGTGACGACAACCAGCAAGCAGTTTGGCAATGACACCGTTCATTTCAGCGTGCTGAACACCAGCTTCCTCACGCCCCAGGTCGCCCGCAGCTATGGCATTGTGCGCGGTAAAAACAAATTCCTGATCAACGTGTCGGTGCGCCGCCAGAGTGGCCCTGACAATATTGCCCTGCGCGCCACCATCAACGGCACTCAGTCGGATCTAATCCACCGGAGCCCATTAGATTTTCGTGAAGTCATAGAACAGGACGCCGTCTACTATATTGCCGAGTTCGCCATTAGCAATGACGAGCGCCGAGATTTTCGCCTCCAAATCAATGTCGACGACAAGCCCAGCTACGACGTTCAATTCATTAAAATGCTATACGTAGACAAATAGGCGGAGTAACAACGTGACAACCAAGCACATCGTCGTTCTCGCCAGCGGCAACCGAGGTAAACTCCAGGAACTGAATGACCTTCTGAGCGGACTTGGTATTGAACTGCGCAGCCAAGCCGACTACAAGGTGGAAGAGGCGGAGGAAACCGGCCTTAGTTTTATCGAAAATGCCATTTTAAAAGCCCGCAATGCTGCCCGCCAAAGTGGCTGCGCTGCGCTGGCCGACGACTCGGGCCTGTGTGTCGACGCTCTCGACGGTGCACCGGGAATCTACTCCGCCCGCTACGCCGGAACTAACGCTGACGACGCTAGCAATAATGCCAAGCTTTTGCTCGCGCTCACTGGCAACACCCAACGTCGCGCTCACTTCCACTGCGCGCTGGCCTTTGTCCGCCACGCCGACGACCCCGCCCCTATCGTCTGCGAAGGTCAGTGGCGGGGCACTATTCTTGAACAGCCACGCGGCGACAATGGCTTTGGCTACGACCCACTGTTTTATATTACCGAACTCGCTAAAAGTTCGGCCGAGCTCAACAAGGCCGAAAAAAACCAAATCAGTCACCGCGCGCTGGCGCTGCAGCAACTATTACCTCGCCTGCATGCCGAATACCTGACCAAAGGCTAATGACGAGTTTGTGCTTAACGGTGGCTGACACCGCGCTTAGCCTAAATATCAACAGCAGCGAGGATCTTCTAAAGCAATGCCTCGCCGCAGCATTGCCAATCGCCCGCAGCTGCCGCAACGGCAATTGCGGGCGCTGTGACTGCCAGCTTGAGTCCGGCACGGTGGTCCTGCGCAATGGCAAGGTCATCACCGCGCCCGCCACAATTGCACTGTGTATCAGCCACGCTCGCAGTGACCTGCGCATCGCAAAAATGCCGCTTAACAGCATTGCCCAACACTGGCGCTGCGAGGGTTTGAACCTCCGCCAATTGCAGCTACCCGCCGGGCGACAAAGCCCGCCTCAGAACGGCGATATGGTCGCGCTACTGCTGCGTAATAGCGTATTGATCAATAGCGTGGAGGCGGTTGCAGGCAGAATCATCACCCTACAAGACCCTTGCCCGGACATTGAACAGCACAAAAACAAGCAGCTTAGTATTGGCCTGCTCAACATCGACCGTGAACACCATGGCGACTTCGCGTTATGGTGTCATGGTAATAGCAATGACCACACGCAGCTGCTCTGGCGAGGTATTAATCAGGCGACCGGCCTCGCCGCCCAGGCCGCCTACCGCCATGCCAACAATAGTGACGACTACCAATTGCGCACGCTAAATTCACAGTAAGCCTTTAATTTTTATAGCTAATTGCACTTTTCAACACTACTCTGGTCTGAGACTTTCTAATCAAGTATAAAAAAACCCCAAGTAGTGTGCTCAGCGCTACAATCTTATGCACCAACGATAAACCTGGAGACAAACTGGTATGTTCAAATGGATTCTTCGCGGCGTTATCGCCCTGCTGGCCGTTACCGTTATTGGCGTGGTGTTCGCGCTGGAACCCATCGCAAAATTTATGATTGAGCACGAGGGCAGCAAGCAAGTTGGCGCGCGGGTCGATGTCGACAGCGTCGATATTAAGCTCTATCCCACCCATGTCGCGCTAAATGGCCTCACCGTCGCCAACCCCCAAGAACCCATGCGCAATTTACTGCAAAGCGCCAAAGTGTCTGCCGATGTCGACACCAAGGCTTTGCTAAAAATGCAGTTTATTGCCGACCAAGTTGTGCTGTCTGGCCTGCAAATGTACACCGAGCGCAGCACACCCGGCACCTTAGACGGCAAGCTCCCGCCAGCAAAACCTGAAAGCGAAAGCGGTTTGCCCGGCATCACCATGCCTGACCCCAGCGCACTACTCGCCGAGGAGCAAGCCACCATTCAAGCCGAGGTCGACGCGATTCAAAATGGCTTTAGCACTATCCAAAATCGCTGGGAAACCAAAACCAACGAGCTGCCCGAGCAGGCCCAAATAGAAGCCTACCAAACCCGCTGGAATGAGCTTAAAAAGAAAAACATAATCGAGCGCATCGCAGGTGCCAAGCAATTGCGCGACGACATTAAAAGCGATCTCAAGCAATTTAAAACCTTAAACGAAGACATCAAAACTGATTCTGCCGAAGTGAAGAATCTGACGCTGCGGGCCGCCAATCTGCCCGCCGATCAGTCTAAGCGCATGCTCTCCAAATACGGATTAGACCAAGGCAGCGAAGGCATGCTGCGCTTCCTGCTTGGCGACGAAGTAAATACCTTTGTACAGCGCGGCCTAAGCCTCTACCAAGAAACCATGGGCAATATGGCGGCAAAAGAAACCGCTCCCGCTGAAGCACCAACGGAATTGCCAGTGAAACTGCTCATCCGCCAAATCCTGATCGACGGCTACCAAGTCATTGGCGGTGAAAAACTGGCCTACTCAGGTGAAATCAACGACGTCACCGACCAGCAAGACTACTGGAACAAACCCATCACCATGGCCCTGCGTGGCGGCATGGAACAGAAATCCCAACTCGTGATTGACGGCATATTTGACCAGCGCAACAACACCTTAAAAAGCGTTTTCAATATGGCATTAAAAGAGCTAGCGCTATCTGGTGTTTCCTTGTCCCAGAGCCCAGAGCTGCCCCTGCAATTGGAAAAAGGCATTGCCAATATTAGCGCTAACTTCGGCATAGACGGCGACACGCTCAAAGGCTCCGCCAAAGGCCTAGTCAACCAAGCCAAACTCCTGGTTGCCAACGCCGCTGCAGACAACAAAACCGCCAATCTGCTGGCCGCCGCGCTCGAAGACGTCAGCCGCTTGGTCATGGACTTGAGCGTCAACGGCACAGTGAATGAGCCCGCGATCAAACTAAAATCTAACCTCGACAGTATTTTAGGCGGCGTGCTTGGCGCTGAAATCAAAGCCAAGCTCAGCGAAGTCGAAGACGAACTAAAAGCCAAGCTCAGCAGCGACTACGGCCCGCAAATAGCCAAGCTGAAAGAAAAGCAAAACATACTTGGTCAGTATCAAGAATTGTTAGGTGACCGCGAAGCGGCCTTGCAGGCCTTGATGAAGGAAATGATTTAAGCTCCGAGGCAGGTACGAGAGTCCTCGCTACTTTAGCGTCGACTCTCTGCTTCACAAGCCACCCTCCTGAAGAAATCACAAACTGAAGCCCAATCCGACGGAAAAAAATCAGCCTTTTCGATAACAAATCGCCGCCCACGTACGTCTTGATACGAAATGCTGTTATGCGAAAATGACACCCTGATTTCCTTCAAGCAAGCAACCAGCACTCGCTTACCAAACACTGTTACTCGAAATAAGCCGCCCGCCTCAATATAGTATGACGGAAGCATCAGCTTTACCGCTGCTGGATAGAGGAAAAATATCGACAGAACACCACCCGCAAATATTCCAGTCCATCCGTTGATAACAAGCGCACAGAGCATTGGCGCCGGCAACAGCAAAAAAATCACGCCATACTTTACAAAATATTTCTTACCTACACCTATCGAATCAGTCATCTCGAATACCGTCTAAATCCACACTTCGCATACCAATACACTGACAAGGACGGACAACAAAATGAGACGTCAAAGGTAGCGTGACAGCCAAGCCTAGTTTTTAGTATAAATCTTAAATCCGCATGCAAAGACGAGTATCAATGCAGATACCCACAGACTTTCATAAATAAATACTACAATCAAAATATGAATGCGATGAACATAAAATAATTAAGATCGATGGCGGCGCCCCAAAACCCGAGCAATCAATAAAAATGTATCATTCTAAGCCCGACAAACATAAAAACACTTAAAACAAAAGCAGAGAAAAACTCCCATGCCACTCTATAATCCTGCCGCAAATACGAAAAACTCGGCCGAAGGGGGCATACATAGCAATTAAGTTCGCTCTCATCAATCTCCGCATCTCCCACTTTATCAAAAGCTCGCCCGCCAAAGAGGCGATCTCTTGTACCTCCGTGTTCATATCCACCATAAAAATATCGATAAGATATCTTTGGGAGATATACTGTTTTCCCATTAATCGTTCTACAAACGACATTTTTATGCACAAAACTGCACACTACCTTAGGCCAGTATCTTGCCCATATCATAAAGGTAAAACTCAAAAATGATACTGAAGCAACGAGAACAACTCCCATCAAAAATATCATCAACGCGTCAACACCAAATAATGTTCATCACCATCTACAAATTGATATTTTATATTCTTGTTATCAGCCAAAAAGTCAAATATTATCTTAATTTCTTTTTTAAAAAAACGTATGTAAATTAATTTGTGAAAATCATAAATCAACCTTAAGAACATATAAATCCCATGCGCAGGAGTAACTTCGGATACTGGCGTGCAGATCAACCCCAACCTGATCAACATTGCCTTAACTTCAGCAATCTCCGATCCAGTTAATTATATTCTAATTTCTTGAGAAATATTTCTCTCAATAAAGTAGCAGGAAGTTATTTCAGTCAACTTGCAGTCCATTTTTTAAGCAACCCCAAATACCGAAATCTTTAAGCCAGTTAATGCCGCGAAAATCTGCCCATGAACCCCCAACATCAACACATTAAATATACTAGCTAATGATTCTCATCATTTATTTTATCCTTCAAACTGGCAGCTGCAGACCTTAAAACCTTAACGAATTTTTTTGCTTCCAGGATATTAGGAATAGAATATACCGCAGAATTATTAACCATATAAATCCGATCCATCTTACAACTAATTTTAATATCTTTAATCGAAACTCTTTTGACAACCCCTAGATCATCAATTGCAATGATTCCATCAGCCTCTAAAAATTCATAAACACGACTACCCATATCTTCGAAAAAGTTCGATACGTGCCCCCATAATTTACCCAAAAGTAACCCAAAGCCAGCAACACAGCCGCCGTCGCATAACCAGTAAATGTAGCGATTACCCCGGAAATCGAAACAACTTCCACGGAATTTTTACTTATATAAAAAGCTGCAAACAAAGCCCCTGAAATTATGATGCAGCTAGCGACCAGAAGCTTTCCCGCCGCCGTACAGAATAGGAAATGCCGTTGTTCGGCCTTGATAGCTTCGTTTGTGTGGATTACTTGTATCTTCATAGTGTCTTCAACAATTTTTTGCCAGCCTGCCTATAAATTTACCTGCAAGGAGATCAGCTAGTCTACCAATTACAAATTCACCCACAGGACCTAACAACGCCAACCCAATCACCTGAAGTATGACAACAAGAGTTAATGAGAAAACCAAAAAGGCAATGACCACCCCGAAGTGATATCCGGACGACAGCAAAAAAAAATCAAATCTACACTCTTTTCGCCAAGAATCGTTCGTCACAGCTACTTTATTATTTCTTCCATACCTTTCACTGAAAGCAGTAGAGGGGGAGCAATCAATACTCCACTAATAAACAGCAGCCCCTGCTCTAAGTAATATGGGCTTAGCGGCCTTAACAACTATTAATCCAGCTTCAAATACAGATGCAATTGCCCCCCAAATCTCGACAACTGTCCCTACAATAGCCGCCCCATTACTCCCCCCAGCAATCTTATAAGCCCCCGCCCCAGTCTCCGGATCTATCAGTAAATAGCCGCTCCCGACCCAAGCAAAGTATTCCAGCTGAGCGTCATGTGCCGTTGCTATTTTTCCGGCCAACACAGAGCTGCGGATTTCACTTTCAACTTCTGGGCTTAAATTAATGCTGCTTAGCGCCAGTTCTAAATTGCTTTGAGTTATTGTCCAGATTTTCTGACCTTCGGCAGAGGCGAGCGCAAGCGCTTTGACTGCCGAGATTCCGTGGGCGGGCGAATCTTCCGTGCTGAACATTTGCTCGGGCACCAGATGCTCCATTGCGCTTAAGCGCGCGCCACTGGCTTGAGTAAAGTTTACTCTGGTCGCTTTACTATTGTCTTTTGCCGCGCCATGAAAGGTGACGCGATCGACATCCATAGTCAAGCCACTAAAGCTGGTGTTGCGGGGAATGCCAAACCAGTATTGGGGTTGCAGCGAGGTGGAGAATATACCGTAACTCGGCTGCCGGTAAGTAACCATATTTGCTGACTGGGCCTGGATCTCTTCTTGCACATCGTTTAGGGCAAAATAGCTCATGATGGTAGCGTATATTAGATCACCGATAACATCGTGCTTTGTGAGCGTTGCCAGCTCGCCGTCGTCATTACTCTCAAGTTTTTGCTTGGTGGTTTCGAGATTCGCCTGAAGACGACTGGCCTGTTCTGCACTTATACCCTGCAGATCCAAACCTATGGCGCGGTATTCTCCAGCAATGGGGTGGTTATTAGAAACTTCCCAGCCATGAGAGGGGCTGTACAAGCCCATGGTCTCATAGAGTTCAGTGCCCATTGTCTGGTCGCCGCCACTTTGCAGAACTCCGCCATCCATGGATAGCTCGGCGACGAGGTGAATTAGGTAGCCGGGTAATGTATCTGGAATGCTGTTTGGATCAATCTCGCCCGTTTCTGGGTCAGGTTCGGGAATATAGCTCTCGATAATCGACTGATCATCTTCCGTTGCTGGCCGAAAACTCAGGGCCAACTTTTTGCCAGCGAGCTTGACCGTGGGCTCACTCAAAGCAATAAACGCTGAGCCGGGATAGCCATAGCTCTGGGTCGCTAGCTCATACTTAAATTTATGGCGCAGTGAGTTAGGCACTTCTGCAAACGACTGCTGGGTAACAATATGCTTATAAGGCAGACCCGCTGCCAATGGGCGAGGGGGCAGGATTTTAACTTCTTTGAGGCCAAGCACTTCACCCACCGTGGCGTCAGGATTTTGATTGGCAATGTAGCCTTCTAGTTGGCTTTGGAATTGCTGCAGGCTGTTTTCAATATCCGTCTGGGGAATATTTTGCACCCAGCCCTGCTCTTCATTGATGGTGGCGCTTTG
>NZ_JBFHDY010000081.1:0-16077 GCF_041584495.1 Zhongshania sp. | reverse complement strand
TAAACCTTTTGCACCGCGCATGCGGATAAAGGTTGAAGAGGCGACTATCATGTCTAGAGTATGTCAAGTTACTGGCAAGCGTCCGGTAACCGGAAACAATGTATCACACGCAAAAAACCGCACTCGTCGTCGTTTTTTGCCGAACCTGCACAGCCACCGTTTTTGGGTTGAAGCAGAGAAGCGTTTTGTTACTTTGCGCGTTTCTAGCAAAGGCATGCGTATTATTGACAAAAAGGGTATTGAGGTCGTTTTAGCTGACCTTAGCGCTCGTGGCGAAAAATTCTAAGGAGTCTGCTCATGGCTAAGAAAGGCGCAAGCGACAAAATCCGTCTGGTTTCCAGCGCGGGTACTGGTCACTTCTACACGACCACTAAAAACAAGCGTAATACTCCGGATAAATTTGAGTTCTCAAAATACGATCCAGTAGTACGTAAGCACGTGATGTACAAAGAAGCTAAAATCAAGTAACTGCTATATAAGCAGTTTTGGTTTACCGCATTCATAAAAAAACCGCGCCTAGCGCGGTTTTTTTATTGCTGGCAGATTGTTGTCAGCTGGGTGCCGATTAGTTGACAAGCTGAAGATTGTCTTCAACATCTGTTACATGGTCAAAACCTTTGGCAATCTCGATGGCAAGATCGTGAGCGGTGTCATTTTTGACGGTACCGGTAAGTATCACTTTGCCATTTTTGGTGTCGACATCAATAGCGGTGGCCTCAATGTCGTCATTGGCGGCATACTTAATATTAATGCCCGCTGTCGTGCTTAAGTCGTGCCAGGTGCGGCTAAAATTTTGACCGGTTTGTGCCACTTTGCTTTTGTGGTTTGGATTTACCACGAGCTTGTTGTCTACAGCGTGCACACCGTCAATATTCTCGGCAATTTGCCCGGCCAAATCTTTTTCTATCTCGCTTGTTACTGTGCCCGTCAGCAAGACTTTAGACTTGTTCACTTTGGTGCCTATCTCAAAGTTGTTAAGCTCGCTGTTTAGCATGAGCGCAGTTTCAACTTTTCCATCTAGCCATGCATCGTTCGTTTTCCCTTGCCAGTCGTTGGCGAGCACTGGAGTAATACTGATAGTAGAAAGAACAATGGCGCTTGCTAATGTCTTTTTAATAGTCATATTTTTCTCCTTAAAATTAAAAAATAAAAATTCAACTGTTGCTGAATTAAAACTAATTAAGAGACTTTCTTTTTTAATTCGTTAAATTTCTTTTCGGCCTCGTCTTTAGCGATGCCGTAGCGCTCCTGAATAGCGCCAATAAAGTGATCGTTATTGGCCTGCGCTTGCTCAATTTCGTCATCAGTTAAATCAGCCCACTTCTCTTTTATCTGAGCTTTTAACTGTTTCCATTTACCTTCTGCAATATCCTGATTCATAATATACTCCTCGTGATAGTTAAAATATTTCATTTAATAAAACGAAATATTATTAAAGGCGGGGCGGTCTACCCCGCAGTGCTTGCATAAGCATTGAGATAACAAATAAAATTACGAAGACAAAAAATAATATTTTTGCAATGCCAGTTGCTGCGCCAGCTATGCCGCCAAAGCCTAGCGCGGCAGAGATGAGAGCAACGATAAAAAAAATCAGTGACCATCCCAGCATAATGACTCCGTGTATATTTCAATATTGTTAATGAAAATATTGCTGTGTGCAGTAATTCAGACTCCCTTTTTTGGCTTAGTTCAAAATTAATTATTTAATAAATCATAAAAAACTTTATCAATTTATTGCTGTCAACAAAATTACTGCCATTAATAATAGGAGGATGAATATGCACAATTCGACCGCATCTAATACGTCAACAGCAAATAGCCATCATGAACGAACAGATGGCGCAGCAGAGCGCATTCATGAGGCTGTTGATCGCGCAGCGACCGTTGCGGGAATGAGCGAGGAGCGTTTGATGGAGCTCGCCGATGAATTGCGTGGCCATGCTGATAAGTTAGCAAAATCGGCGCGCAGCCGTTCTAAAGAGGCCACTGCTGCGGTTGGTGATTACACTAGAGAAAATCCAATTAAAAGCATCGGTTTAGCCTTTTTAATGGGCACTATTCTGGCGTATATATTCCGTAAATAGTGTGGGGATAATGCCATGAGGGATGAAGCGAAAACGCCGAGCGCCGCAGACCAGTTTGCTAGTAGTGAAGCAGCAAAAGAGAATACTGGAGCTGATGGCGATAATCTCGCTCAGTTAATTGCGGCGTGTGGCGAATACCTAGATTCATCTCTGGTCTTAGCGCAATTGCACGGCCAGCGCTGTCTTCTATCGCTATTCAAAATGCTGCTGCTGTGGATTGCGACACTCGTACTGCTCATTGCGACATGGCTTAGCGTTCTTCTTGCTGTCTTTGAGTTTGCAGCGCAAATGGGCGCGCCGCCAGCGCTTATTATGTTGTTGTTTGCATTAAGTAATTTGGTGTTGGCATGGTGGTGCTGGCGCAGCCTGTGTAGCCGTCTGCAAGGCGTGTTCGGAAGACCCCAAAATAATGCTCTTGCTGGCGGGGGAAGTGAGGTGGATTATGAGCGCTGAAACTCGTTTAGCGCAGGCCATTGGCCGCGAGCGCGCCCGGCGGGCGCTTTATAAGCAGCAACTCCGCGGCCAATACCACGGCTACCGCCATCACCTTTCGGCTCAACTGGCAAAGCCTGAGAGTCTTGCGACCGCCTTTGGCGTTGGTCTAGGTGTTGGCTTGTATACGGATTTGAGTTGGGGCGGCCGAAGTGGGCGCTTGCTCACAGCCCTGCTAGATCGACAGCTGCACCGCGCCTTGTGGGCAGCTATTCGTTGAGGTGATCAGTTTTGTTAAAGCTGAGCAATTGCTTGGTGCGCAGGCAAATTTCGGTAAAGGCGGTGTTATGCTTACCGTACTTGGGCCACAGTGTGGTATTGCCATCCAGATAGTGGGCGAGGGCAATACTAATGGTGACGCCGTGGGCCACGATAATGACGTTGTCATTGGGGTGTTTTGCGGCAATGTCATCGACTGCGGCCACAATCCGCTGTTTGACGATATTCTGTGACTCGCCATTGGGTGCGGTGAAATCGGGATTGTGGACAATTTGCGCTAAAACATCGCCTTCGGTGACGAGGTCAGCAAAGCGTTTACCCTCCCAGTCACCAAGATCAAACTCCATCAGGCGTGGGTCGTGTATTACCGTCAAATTGAAAGTCGAGGCTATTGCCTCGGCGGTGATACGTGCCCGCTGCAGTGGGCTGCTGTAAATAACATCGGCGCGCAAGTATTGAGGGAAGTAGGCGCCTAATCGCCGTGCTTGTTCATAGCCCTCTGCGGTTAGCTCGGTGTCGGTTTGGCCATGCCAGACTTTATCAATATTTGCGAAGGTTTGGCCGTGGCGAATAAAGCACAATCGGCCAGTAGTGTCGGCAGTCATTTTTAACACCTATGTTGTAATAAATGCTGAGGCCAGCAGTTTACCAGCAACGGTGGCGAATAGAGGCGTAAAATTGCCAGAATATGGCTGCTTGAAAGATTTGCGTTAGCGAGGCTTTGGGCGCCATCGTTGTGTGGTGCCCAAAGGACTTGCGGTTAATCGTTAAAATTACTGTTGTGGTGTAACCGGGTTTTTACTCACGTCTTGTCAGGGTAGGCGATCAAATAACGCTATTTTTTCGCCTGCTAGTTGTATTAAGGGCGGGTCATTAACAACGTCGGCGGGTAATACGCCAAAGTTAATGGTGGTATTTGCGGCCACATTGGCGCTGCCTGTTTCGATTGTTATGCCGCTGCAGGGACAATAAGGTGGGAAATGAGTGCTTTAATTGCCATAAACCAACTCCTTATTTTATTTGTTTTCGGCCAGAAAACGGCTTAATTTACTTGCTGTGATAAGGTCAGTGCAAGGACACACCCAGTGATAGCCGTGGCCTGTTGAGGGTAGGTAGCGCAATGGTGAGGGCTCTACCAGAAAATAGTCGCGATAAGGCAAATCACGTTAGGCAATATCTGGTCAGCTAATTACGGTATAGCTGACCTTAATGCACAAGGCGCAGACACGCCAAATAAAATTCACAGTCGCAGTTGCATGCCTACCTTAAGTTCTATGGCCTTTGCCTCTTCCCAGTCCAGAGCGTCAGTACGCAGGCTTACATTAAAATGTTTCGCCGTTAGCGCTAAGCCCCAGGCTTCGCTGCGGAAGTCGTAATTGAGTTGCCATTGTTTGTTTTGCCAGTGTCTCTGGTAGCCCAGTCGAGGAAAAACATGGCGATCATAGGCAAATAATTCGCTCGTTAGCGTGTGCTTGCTATCGAATTGATAGCTGCCAAGTACTGAGTAACGAGACGCTAATCGTTGGGTTTGATCGCGGTAGCGCTCGACACCGCTGACGGTGGGTTTGGCATCGATTGTGCCGTTTTGGTCAAAGGAGATATTGTCGGTATTGGCAATGGCTGTGGTGTAGGTGAGGTCGCGATACTGGATAAATGACAGTACATCTCGGCCACTAAAATCAATATTCAACTGCTTGTTTACTTGCCAGTGAAGGTCAATATCAAGGGAAGTGCCGTGCCCGTCACTGTCTTCTTCGGGACGATCGAGTAAGGTGTCGCGGCTATAACCGTAATTGAGATAGAGCTGCGCTTGGTAGCTGTCATTAAGGGTGTTTAATTGGCCTTTTAAATAGCCATCGGTGGTGTGAGTCGCGCGCAGGTAGTTCAGCCGTGTTTTTAAGGATAGCCGCGGATAGATTTCAAAAAAATAGGCGGCGCTCAAACCCCAGGCGCGAAGGTGATTGGGGCGCAGATAAACGTTGTAATGGGTGTTTTGCGGCAGGGGCAAGTCGTTGCGCTGTAAATAGGCTAGCTGCCCAGTGTCTTTGTTAAATTTTAAATAATAGTCGTAGCGATAAAAATAACTGAATTCAAAATTATTTTTGCGCGCACCAATTTCAACCTGATTGTGCGTAAACGCCAATTTTCCAGATTTCAGTGGTGCTCCGTCAAGATCGTGAATCATCTGTTCTATCGGTGCTGCTCGGCTATAGCTGAGGCTATCGAGATAGGAATAGTATTCAACGTCTGGTGTGGCGGCAAGGCTAAGCAGGGAGTAGCTACTAGCAATAATGGCGATAAGCGCGCGCATAAGAAATCCCAGAAGCGATATAAATAAAATTAAGGTTATAAAAAAGGGAGGCAAAAGCCTCCCTTTTAGTACAACGGTGTAGCCTTACATTACGGTCTCGAAGCTGCCGTCGACATAGCGAATAACAACTGCGCCGCTGTCATCGCTGATCGTAGCAAAAGTAGAGCCGTCGTGTTTGATGTCACCAGACAAGCTGGTTTCCTCATCGACTTCGGTCTCTGTTAGCGTCATGGTCACGCCGTTGTGGTTGCTCAGGGTGGCTGTATTACCGCCCTCGTAGGCCAAGTTAAGCTGCTTGCCACCGTAGCCCAGTTTTAATGAGCCCTCACCGGTTTCTAGTCCAGTGCGACTGGCGTTAAACTCGACTTTGACATCGTCATCGACACCGTCAATGTCCAGATTAAAGACAATGCTCAGGCTGGCCATCGCGTAGTCAGTCTCAGTTTCATTGAGGTCGCATTCGTAGCTATCACTGCCACCATTTTCGTAGTTGTAGCTGGACTCCTGATCACAGGTTTCACTGTAGTTATCGACATTGGCTGCTAGGCTTGCGCTAATGGCATTGTCGAGCTCGTCACTAAACTCCCCAGATAAACTTATTTCAAAGCCATCAAACGTAATGGTTTCAGTGTATTGCTCTTCGCTAGAATTTTGCGTCCAATCAATGTAACTGTAGCTATTAGTGTAGCTGCCGTCTTCAGTCCCCTTTAGTTCTCCGAGTTTAAGCGCCATATTGCCGGTGAAGCCGACGTTATTGTCACTATTAAGCTGTGCAAGGGTGATGTTTAGCTTGGCGTCGATATTGGTGACGGTAAATTCATCGTCCCACGTTTCGCTGTAGCCGCCGCCGGTCTCTGATGAGGTCTCGGTCTCGGTCCACTGACTGTCGTAGCTTAAGGCGCCGCTAAAACTGCCGTCGTTTATCGTGATGGAAACCGCAGCGCTGGCTGCAGACCCGGAAACCGTTAATGCTGCCGTAGCGGAGCCTGTCTCAGAAACGGTTCTGGTGTCATCGGAAGTACTCTCTACGGGTTCGTTTTCATTGATGACAGTGCCATTGGCGGCGCTTAATTTAATGGCGACATCGGTTTCGGCTAAGACTATGGTCTCGTCTACTGAGAGTGTTACCGTGCCTGCCGATTCAGAGATGGCTACAGTGATGCCATTAACCTCTATAGAGCTTGGCTTGTCTTCATCTGGTGCATCTTGGTAAAGCTCGTAAGCACTGGTAATGGAATTAAGGCCGAGGCCAAGGCCCTCGGCAACAATGTCACTGTCCGATGAGACGGCTTCGCTGGCTAGATCTATTTGCTCGGTAAAGGCCTCTTGGTTGGTGGAAACAACACCGGCGCTAGCCAAGTTGCGAACCTGCTTTACAAAGGCCTTGCTGGCTACAAGACCTTCGCTGCCAGCATCCTCTGGAACATCGCCCTGGCTTGGGCTGGTGTCGCTACTACTTTGTGCGGTCGATTCCGCAGTTGTTAGACTAGTGCTAGAGCTGCTAACGCCGCTGCTGTTTTCATTGACACCGTCAATAGTTTTGACCGTTTCAAGAAGCGCAAGGGCTTCTTGGAGTAATTCCTGAATGCTTACCGCGTCGGTGTCCGCCTCTTCTCTGTCGGCAATACCGTCATTGCTAAACTGTGCTACAAAGTTTGCTACGGCATCTTCTACGCTTGGGGTAGTACTGGCTTTGAGCGCGGCTGAAACAGCAGCGGCAGATTTTAAGTTGTATTCTAGTGCTGCTTGGCTTGCTCCATTGACGGCGTCGGCACTGGTGACGTCGACAATAGCCTGGTCAATCAGGCCGCCAGTGATGCCCAGTCGGCTGGCGACTTGCGCATTAGAACCTGCAGCAGCAGCGGATGGGTTTGCACCAGCCACCACTTTTTGTAATGTGAGCTTAGACGCAATATCGGTAAGAGGTGTGATGTTAACGGCGACGCTGCTGCCGCTGGCTTGGGGCAGTGTTGCCGACATCGCAAAACCTGATGCCAAGATATAGTCTTCGCCAAAGTTTTTCTCGCCACATTTGGCAAGATCACAGCGCATTAAGGTGCCATCACCGGCAGTGATTTCAACGTAAATAGCGGTGCCCGGCACGTAGTTGCCATTCAGTGCAAGGCTATAACTGCCGTCTTCTGCCGTAGTAGTCGGCTCCGCTAAGCTAATGTCCTTGTCTACCGTACCGGTGTTGGTAATTGGGTAAGCATTGACGGTGCCGCCAATGATGATGCCTTTTGAGCTTGCGCCCGCAACCGTTGTCGGTGCTGCTGATGAGCTGCCTTTACTATCGCTACCACAGGCGACTAAGGCCGCGCTGATAGCTAAAGGAAGGACGAGTTTGTGGAACCTTGGAATTTGACGCATATAACATCTCCTTGTTTTCCTGAAACGGCGGTAGTGCTGCGCAGTTAGCCTTCGCATTAAGCAGAGGGCTCTTGCCATTTTCTCGCACTCCAATGTGCTAGCAGCAATCCGATTAAGTATTTATAGTAATTTATGTGTTGCGGTGCAGTTAGGTGGAACAGCAATGAGAAATCCAAAGAAGACACATTTTTATTCACGCGATACGACACGTTAACGCTATTAAGTTTTAGCGTTTAATGCGATGCATATCAAGTTTTTTGGGTAATTAGTTCCCGATAGGCTTATTGGCAATAGCGCTTAATCATTGCTTGCAACACATCAACAGTCGGCTGAATTTGATCCAGCGCCATATACTCATCGGGTTGGTGGGCCTGATCAATTGAGCCTGGCCCCATCACAATCGTTTGCAGGCCAAGTTGCTGAAAAAACGGGGCTTCTGTGGCGAAGCCAACGGTGCCAGCGGGCTGTCCCGTGAGATGCTCTACCAGTGTCACTATGTCGGAACTTTCCGGCTCTTCATAGGCTGCTAAGCCTGGCATTAAAGCGCGCAAGCCGATATTAATTGCGCGGCGTTCAGCCACTGGGGTGAGGACCTTTTGAATTAGCTCGTCGAGCTCACCATTGTCCATACCGGGGGTGGTGCGAATATCAAAATGCAGCTCACACTGACCACAGATGCGATTGGGGTTATCGCCGCCGTGAATGCAGCCAAAATTCAAGGTCGGGGTGGGTACGCTAAAACCCGAGTGTTGGTATTTTAGCGCCAGTTCTTGGCGCAATTGCATCAGGCCGCTCATTACCTCGTGCATGGCGTCCATGGCGTTATTGCCACCTAAAGGGTTAGATGAGTGCCCCGAGCGGCCGGTAATGGTGATGCCCTTCATCACAATGCCTTTGTGGGCACGCATCGGCTTTAGGCCGGTGGGTTCGCCCACCACCGCATAACGGGCGCCAGATACATCGGCGTGCACCAGCGAGCGAGCACCGTCCATACTGCTTTCTTCGTCGGCGGTGGCGAGAATAATCAGCGGTGCGCTCAGGGGTTTCTCTAAGAAGGGTTTTAATGCCTCGATTGCGATAGCAAAGAAGCCTTTCATGTCGGTGCTGCCTAGCCCATATAAGCGACCATCGCGTTCGGTGAGGGCAAAGGGGTCGCTGTGCCACAGGGTATCGTCACAGGGCACGGTGTCGGTGTGGCCGGCCAGCACTAAGCCGCCACTGCCGCTGCCGAGGGTGGCAACTAGGTTGGCTTTATTGGGGCTTCCGGCAATGGGTAATATGCGAATGGCGAAGCCGAGAGGCTCTAGCCAGTTGGCCAGTTGCTCAATCACTTTGATATTGCCCATATCGCGACTGGGCAGAGTAGAGCTAACCGAGGGGAGTTTGACCAGCTCTGTCAGCATAGACAGAACGTTTTTTGTGTGCATAGAGTTCGCCATATGTCGCTGTCGCCGCTTGGCGATGGAGACGATATTGTAGCGAGTTGGGCAAACAATAGCAGCGGCTTACGCGGATATTGTTTGCCCTGAAGGCCGGCTTTTTTAGAGGAAAATAGCCTTGAACATGAAGAAAAACACGATGGCTAAACCGGCGCCAGCTGGCAGGGTGATGATCCACGACATGAAAATGTTGCGGATAACGCTCAGGTTTAGTGCGGCAATGCCCCGTGCCAAGCCCACCCCTAGTACGGCGCCCACAAGGGTATGCGTAGTGGAGATGGGTAAGCCGGTCGCCGAGGCGACAACCACCGTCGACGCCGCGCCTAACTCGGCAGCAAAGCCGCGGCTGGGGGTCAGTTCAGTGATTTTTGTACCGATGGTAGCAATAACTTTAAAGCCGTAGGTGGCCAAGCCAAACACGATACCGCCAGCGCCGACCAGCAAAATCCAACTGGGTAAGGCCGACTTCGCGCCGATCTCGCCGCCAGATTGAATCACGCTGACTACTGCTGCAACCGGGCCAATGGCATTGGCGACATCGTTAGAACCGTGGGCAAAGGCCATGGCGCAGGCGGTAAACACCATCAATACCGCAAACATACGCTCGACATTGGCAAAGCGAAAGCGGCCGTCGCCAGACGGTACATCTTTAATGCGGCGTAAAAACAGCTGCCCAATACCGGCGACAATAATACCCACTATGGTGGAATAGCCAAGGCACTCCTGGAAGTTTAAGCCTAAACCAATGTGCTTAAGGCCTTTGGTCATGGTGACCATGGAAATCATAAAGCCGACGAGGAAGAGGTAGTATGGGATATATTTCTTGGCGGCTTCAAAGGGGTTTTGAGTATTTAGAATCAGGCGCTGAGCGCTGAGGAATATACCAAACGAGATGGTCCCGGCCATGACCGGCGACACCACCCAGCTGGCGACGATCTGGCCAACTTTGCCCCACTCCACGGCATCACTGTCGATACCCACCGCGGCAAAACCGACCAGTGCACCAACAATGGAGTGTGTCGTGGAAACTGGCCAACCCATCAGGCTTGCAACAAACAGCCATACACCGGCAGCAAGTAGCGATGAGAGCATGCCAAAAACCAGTAAGTCGGGACTGTCGGCCACAAAGACCGGGTCGATAATACCTTTACGAATTGTTTCGGTGACTTCGCCGCCCGCTAAATACGCGCCGCAAAATTCGAAGAGCATGGCAATTAAAATTGCCTGCTTAATGGTGAGTGCTTTAGCGCCAACCGAGGTGCCCATGGCATTGGCAACATCATTGGCGCCAACACCCCAAGCCATAAAAAAGCCAAAAAGGCAGGCTAAGATAAGCAATAACTGCCCGTGTTCAGCAATAATTGACATGTGAATTCCTTATGTAAGCTTGTGCCAGCTTTTCAGCGAGCAATAACAATTTGCAGACGCGAGCCTACTTTTTGTGATTTGTCAGACAATTCGCCAATCAGCGTAATGGTTTGATACATAAACATCACGTCAACCGGAGGCAGGTCTTTTTCAATGGCATAGAGCGCCCCGCGGATATCAATTTGTAATTTGTCGGCGGAGTGCTCTAGGCGATCTAGCTCCTCTATCATGGTTTCGACGAGACTAACTTCGCGGCCTCTGAAACCGGTTTCGAGCAACTCATCCAGCTCTTCAATGGCTTTCATGGCTTGGGCTGAGGTGGCAATCGCTAATTCAACGTACTCGCTCAGGGCTGATGCTAGCGACGCAGGGATCTGCATTTTGCGGCCTAACATAAGCCCGGCAATATCCTTGCTGCAGTTGGCGATGCGATCTTGCATACTGACTAGGTCGAGAAGATCGGCGCGGGGCACCGGGAGGAATAGATTGTTCGGGAGTTGCAGGCGTACCTGCTTTTTGAGTTTGTCGGCTTCGTTTTCAAGATCGACGATAATTTGTTGGGCCTGTTCGGCTTGCTCCCAATCGTCAGCTAGCACAGCGTCAATAAAGGGTTTGAGTGCGGCGGCGCAGGCTTGTGCCTGCTTCATGTGTTCCTGTATCGGTTCGAAAGGGGATTTTCCGAACAGACTGCCCAGTGAATTTAATGGCACGGTGCGACTCCTGCGTATCGTCAGTCGTATTAGTGGGCGGATTATACTGACCTAGGCCATGGGTAACCAGTTTTTAACACGACGCTGCTGCAGGGGTGTAATTTGCTCGGGACTTGCCATAATGCAAGAGTGACTCTGCGCAAGCGGAAATTTTGTCAAACATCAGAGTCACCCAACTATAACAAGGGGTTAGCGCGGGCATGCAAAGCCAGATCACAAAAACAGGGCCGTTGGAAACTGGGGCGTTACTGCGCCAATTGGTAGCCGATGGCATTATTGATGCGAGCAGTGCTAAGCGCTTGCGTATTAGCCCGCCGCGCAATGGCGATAAAATTCAGCATGTACTCAATTATATCGTTAGCGAGCAACTGGCTGATTTGTCGCGGCAGGGCCGGACGCTGAACATGGATACGCTGCTGGAGTGGCTGGCGGGCCACTGCGGTCAAGAAGCCATGCGTATAGACCCCTTGAAAATCGACGTGCCGGCCGTGACCGAGGTGATGTCCTTTGCCTTTGCCCAGCGTCATCGGATTTTGGCGGTGGCCGTTAATGCGAAAGAAGTGGTGGTCGCTGGTGGTGAGCCCTTTGTCACGGCGTGGGAAAGCGATTTACAGCAGGTGTTGCGGCGGCCTATTCGGCGGGTGCTCGCCGATCCTGAGACAATAGACCGTTTCACCGTTGAGTTTTACAGCCTTGCCAAGTCGGTGCGGGGCGCCAGCGGGGACAATAGTCGGCGCGGCAATGCTGGCAATAACCTTGAGCAATTGCTGGAAATCAGCAACTTAAAAGACCTTGATGCCAACGACGGTCACGTGGTGAATATTGTTGACTGGTTGCTGCAATACGCCTACGACCAGCGCGCCAGTGATATTCACATTGAGCCGCGCCGCGAGCAGGGTAACGTCCGTTTCCGTATCGACGGTGTGCTCTACAATGTTTACGAACTCCCTGCTACGGTACTAACTGCCGTAGTAAGTCGCCTAAAAATACTTGGCCGTATGGACGTTGCCGAGAAACGCCGGCCCCAAGATGGCCGCCTCAAAACCAAGAATCCTGGCGGCGCCGAAATCGAATTGCGGCTGTCGACCCTGCCCACCGCCTTTGGCGAAAAAATGGTCATGCGGATCTTTGATCCAGAAGTATTGCTGCGCAGCTTTGACGAGCTTGGCCTGCGTGGCGAAGATCGCCAGCGCTGGGACGGCATGATTCGCTCCGCCCACGGCATTGTCTTAGTCACCGGCCCCACTGGCTCGGGCAAAACCACCACCCTGTATTCTAGTCTCAAGCAAATTGCGACCTCTGAGGTGAATGTCTGCACCATTGAAGACCCCATCGAAATGGTTGAAGACGCCTTTAACCAAATGCAGGTGCAGCACAATATCAATCTGGATTTTGCCGGCGGGGTACGGGCGTTGCTACGTCAAGACCCGGACATCATCATGATCGGTGAGATTCGTGATTTAGAAACCGCCGAAATGGCGATTCAGGCCGCGCTTACCGGCCACTTAGTGATCTCGACGCTGCACACCAACGACGCGCCGTCGGCAGTGACTCGTTTACTGGAGCTGGGTGTGCCTGCCTACCTGATTCGCGCGACCGTACTTGGGGTGATGGCTCAACGCTTGGTGCGGACCTTGTGCCCTCATTGCAAAGAGGCCACGTCGCTGAATGAAACCGAGTGGACAACCTTAACCACGCCATGGAAGGTCGCCCCGCCCAAGCAGGTATTCCATGCGCTGGGTTGTTTGGAGTGTCGAAATACCGGCTTCCATGGCCGCCAAGGTATATACGAAATTTTGCCGATGGAGGGTTCTATTCAAAGTGCCATTGGCGACGATATTGAGCTGGATAATCTGCGCCGTTTGGCCATGAAAAATGGTATGCGCACCCTGCGTCTCAGCGGCGCTCAAAAGGTTGCCAGAGGCGAAACGACCATTGCGGAGGTGTTGCGCGTTGCGCCACCAGTGCAAACCCAGTAAGGGCTGCGGTAAAACTAATAAGGAGAGAAGGCTAGACGATATGACATCAGTAGAAAGTTTGGCACTACAGGATGGCGAGCTGCCCGCCGCGCTCAGCGCAGAAGTTGAACAGCGCTGGCAGAGCCTGCTCGAGCACTGTGACAGCGAGCAGGCGCAATGGTATCAAGGTTTTGCGCGTTCGGCGCGGCGAATTGAGCTATTGCAAGCACTGGCCTGCAGTCACACCTTATTTGAGTTCTGTGTTCGCCACCCAGACTGTTTGCCCAGTCTGGACACGGCAGGCTTGTTGGAAAATAGCATAGCGGCAGACCGGTGGCGGGCAGAGTTAAATGCCGCCTGCGCCCGGTGTGAAAATGCCGATGATCTTGCGCATATATTGCGCCAGTTTCGCAATCGGCACTGGCTGCGCATTGTGTGGCGCGACTTGAATCGCCTAGCGGCAATGGAAGAAACCGTTGCCGATTTATCCCACTTGGCCGAGGCCTGTGTGGATGTCGCGCTGGATTTCTTACATCGTCAGCTGTGCGCGGAGCGCGGTGAGCCGCACTCTAAAGTGGGCGAGCCCCAGCAACTGGTGGTGATTGCCATGGGCAAATTAGGGGCTGGCGAGCTGAATTTGTCTTCAGATATCGATCTTATCTTCGCCTACCCTGAAGCCGGCGAAACCGTGGGCGCGGCGCGCAGTGTTGATAATCAGGAGTTCTTTATTCGTCTGGGCCAGCGCCTCATTAAAGCGCTGGATACCCGCACGGCCGACGGCTTTGTGTTTAGGGTGGATATGCGTCTGCGGCCCTACGGCCAGAGCGGGCCGCTGGTGATCAGTTTTGATGCTCTAGAAGAGTACTACCAAGACCAAGGCCGCGACTGGGAGCGCTACGCGCTTATTAAAGCGCGCTGTATCGCCGGTGACCGCGCAGCGGGTGCGCAGCTCTTAGATCAGCTTCGACCCTTTGTGTATCGCCGCTATTTGGATTTTTCTGCCATTGAATCCCTACGGGAAATGAAGAGCATGATTCAGCGCGAAGTGCTGCGTCGCCAGTTACAGGACAATATCAAATTGGGCGCCGGCGGGATTCGAGAAATAGAGTTCATTGCTCAATGCTTTCAGTTGATCCGTGGCGGGCAGGAAGTCGCCTTGCAGGCCTTGGAATTGCAAACAATTTTACGGGAGTTGGCGGCGCAACAGTATTTGCCGACCGACGTGGTTGCTGAGTTAATCGAGGCCTATCGTTTTTTACGCAATACCGAACACGCCATTCAGGCTTGGCGAGACCAGCAAACCCAGCAATTGCCGGACACCGATGGCGAGCGATGTGCGTTGGCTTTAGCGATGGGCTTTAAGGGGGACTGGGCGGCCTTTGCGGCGGCGTTAACTGACCACAGGAACAGGGTAAGCCGCTGTTTTGCCAATGTTATTGCGCCGGTAGAAACCGAGGTCGAGCATCCCCATCTCAGTCATCAGCGCTGGCGCTCAATGCTTGATGAGCTCGACCAGAATGAGGTGCACGCCACCCTTGAGGAAGCGGGCTTTGACGCAGCAGAAGAGGCGGCACGCTTATTGGTTGCTTTGCTTAACGGCGCCAGTGTGCAGCGTATGCAGGGGCACGGCCGCGACCGGCTTTATGGTTTGCTGCCGCTATTATTAGAAGATTTGTGTGGGGTGTCGGCGCCAACGGCAACGCTACTGCGACTGATCCCCCTAATTGAAGCGGTTCTGCGCCGCACCGCCTATTTAGTTTTACTTATTGAGAACCCTGGTGCACGGGGGCGTTTGGTTGAACTTTGTGACGCTAGCCCGTGGATTGCACGTCAGCTCGCAGCTCACCCAGTGTTACTCGATGAGCTGCTTGATGCCCGCAGCCTGTATTCCATGCCCGACCAAGACGGCTTGGCGAGTGAGTTGCGGCAGCGCCTCTTGCGTATCGAAGGTGACGATCTAGAAGCGCAAATGGAAGCGTTGCGTTATTTTCGGCTCGCCCATGTTTTGCGCGGTGCAGCCTCAGAGGTCACCGATAGCCTCCCCTTAATGAAGGTGAGTGATTATCTCACCGCAATTGCCGAAGTGGTCTTGGCAGCGGTGCTCGATATCGCCTGGCAGAATTTGCTCGATAAACACGGAAGTCCGGTTCCCGATGGCGATGATCGCCGCCACTTTGTGGTGCTGGGCTACGGCAAACTGGGCGGCCTCGAATTAAGTTACGGCTCGGACCTGGATTTGGTGTTTCTTCATGACTTACCTACAACGGCAGTGACCGATGGCGAGCGCTCGGTGGATGCGGGCACGTTTTTTACTCGCCTAGGGCAGCGCATTATCCATATTCTAACCGCCACCACGCGACTCGGCGCCCTCTATGAGGTAGACATGCGGCTGCGACCCTCAGGTAATTCGGGCTTATTGGTGTCGTCTTTCACCGCGTTTAGCGATTATCAGCAACATCAGGCCTGGACGTGGGAGCATCAAGCCTTAGTGCGGGTGAGGGCGGTTGCTGGCGATGGGCGTTTGGCAGAAAAATTTGCTGATTTGCGCCGCCAAATCCTGTGTAAAAACCGACCACAAGCGGCGCTGGCCAAGGAAGTGATTGCCATGCGCCAGAAAATGCGGGATCACTTGCTGCTCGGGGTAAATAAAAATACTGAATTTGACCTTAAACAAGGCGAGGGAGGTATCGTTGATATTGAATTTATGGTGCAATATGCCGTTTTAGCATGGTCGCATCAGCACCCACCGCTTACACACTACACCGATAACATTCGCATACTGGAATCGCTGAATAATAACGGCCTGATTTCGAGCGCGGATACCCAGGCACTGATCGACGCTTACAAGGCGTTTCGAAGTCAGGCGCATCGCCTTAGCTTACAAGAGCAAAAGGGGCGGATAGCCATTGCGGCATTGGGCGCAGAGCGGAAAAATGTCAGTCGACTCTGGCAGCAACTGATGTTGTCTACGTAAATTTATTTTTTGCACGCCCGCTTTTTTTGAGGAGTAACACGCGATGTCCATGGCTGATCGTGATGGCCTGATTTGGTTTGACGGCGAAATGGTTCCTTGGCGCGATGCCAAAGTCCACGTATTAACCCACACCCTGCACTATGGTATGGGCG
>NZ_JBFHDY010000080.1:0-16258 GCF_041584495.1 Zhongshania sp. | reverse complement strand
CGATGCCGCAGTAAGAACGATCGGCCTGAGTCGAGCTACAGTACAGTCGATCAACGCTGACTTCAGCTCTTCCCCGTTCCGCAAAGACTGGAACACAAAATCGAAAATTAAAAGCGAATTTCTCACCACGACACCGGCGAGTGCGATAACACCCACCATCGACGTCGACGTAAAGAGTTCTGAAAACGCCCAATGGGCAGGGAAAACACCAATTAAAGCAAAAGGAATCGCCAACATTGCTATCAAAGGTATCGCAAACGACTTGTAGTAATAAACCAACAATACATACACCATTAAAAGCGAAATAAGCAGTGCTAGCGCCATTTCTCCAAAGGCTTGCATAACTTGGTCATAGGAGCCTTCCCACACGATTACAGCTTTAGCGGAGCCCTGTTTATCTGCAGAGACGACGATGTTATCGTCGTTGACGAGGAAGTTTGCACCTATCCCCTTTTCTTTCACTTGATTACTGATATCCAAAACGCCATACAACGGCACCGACTCACCCATTTCTCCCGTTACGTATGCGACCGGCGACCCGTTCTTATGCAAGATTGGGTGACTCAATATCGTCTTTTCTAACGTCAGCAGTTCCGAGAGAGGCACCTCGACACCACCCGCCCCCCTAACTTTGATGTTTTCTAGCGGGACCAATGTATCAACATACGAAAAGGGAAATTTGAGTAATATGTGCCTTTCTTGTCGAGCACCACCATTCATGATTCTGCCAAGATTGGCACCATTAATCGCCAGGTTCAGCACCGAGTACAACTCAGCGCGACTTACGCCATAGCGCCGTAGCGCTCGCTCATCAACCTTATAGGTATACTGATAAATATCTTCAAACACGCTATCAGAGACCTCGATAACACCCCAGGTGTTCTTAAACACATCGCCAAGACCCAGAGCGATTTCCCGTAACTCCTCGCTATTATCACCGTACACCTCGGCTAACAGCCCAGCGCGTGCTGGAGGCCCAGGGGGATCCTCTACCACCCTAATAAGTACACCGGAAAATTTAGCTTCTATTTCCGAAACCATCTCTCTCAGCTCGCGGGCAACATCCATTGACGTATAAGACCGCGTACTTTTATTCCGCAAATTAACCCGTATTTCGGCGATATTCTGCCCTTCACGAGAACTGGTGCCCCGCAGAATGCCATTGAAGTCTTCAACACCCGACTCCCCAAGCCAAATCTGAAAATTCGTTACCGAATCCTTTCCCGCCAACTCCGTTGCAACCTCTTGCGCCACTTGCTGTGAATACATTAGTGTCCGGTTTGGTGGTATTTCAATTACTATATTCAGAGTATTGGTATCGATCTGTGGCATAGAGTGCAACAACACACCTAATGGTGGTGGCTCACCGCCTACACCACTGGGCCGAAGGAACTGCCACGCGGGCATTACCATTACAGCCAACAACAAAAAGACCGATAAATATAATGACGTGCGTCGGACACTCACGTTATCAAGCAACGACATCAGCATGCGCTTATATACCGCGTTGATACTATCCAAGTATCTTTCAATTGGCGCCGAGTGTTTAGAAAAATCCAAAAAATTAAACGACAGCCAGGGTACAACGCTATACGCGATAAAAAGCGATGCCAGCATTGCAATAGGTACCACCACGGAAACTGGATAAAAGAACTCTCCCGGCATATCCGTGATCACAAGCGTGGAAATAAACACAATCACGATGGCGACTGTCGCAATATTCGTAGGATTACCCACTTCTGCCGCGGCACCAATCACAATATTTTTTTTATTTCCCTGTTCAGCGTTACTCCCCCCGGCACTGTATATATTCTCCAAAACGACAATCGCATCGTCGACTAGCATCCCCAATGCAATAATCAACCCTAGCAGCGACACCCTGTTAAGGGTTAAGCCCATCACACTAAGCGTAGCAATGGTTAATCCAAGTACCAGCGGTACGGTAAAGCCGACAACGCATGCAGCCTTAAACCCGAGGAACATATAGGTAATTAGAAAAACTACTGCAATCGCGATTGCAAGATGGTGAAACAACTCATTAGATGTACCCCTCGCCACCGAGCCGTCATCTCGGGTCACTTCAGCGAATATCTTATCTGCGTCATGCTCTGCAACAAACTTCGCCAGCCGTGCTCTCACCTTATCCGAAACCGTAACTGAGTTCGCGTGCCGTTTTTTCGCAATGGCAATAGTAACGGCTGGCATCACCTCAGGGGCCAGCTCCCGCTTTTCAGGCTCGCCCTTTCCAAAGCCAAACAATGAAATCGTTTCTCGCCACTTCTCGGGCATACCACTGACTCTGGCGATATCGCGCAATATAAGCTCGCCCTTATCAACTGATGCTCTCACTGCAACAGACTCAACGTCCGCAACAGACGTCAGCCCATCACCAAAAACATACATGTGACTGGCGTCACCCACCGACTCAGGACCCAAAGGCACCGTGACACTGGCATCCCTCACAGCCGCGACGACCTCCTTAAGTCCGACTTTAGATGCTAGCAATTTAGCTGGATCAACCTCGACAACGACATCACCATTAAGCCCGCCTTTAATATACGCAGAGGAGACATCTTCTATCACCAGAAGATCATCCAAAAGCGCCTCCGCCAATATTTTTAACTGGTCCTCCCCCACCGCCTTCGACGACATAGTGATTGTCATAATAGGGACGTCAGCAATATTAATGCTATTAATAATTGGCTTAGAGGCACCGATGGGCAATAGCCGTGAGATTTTCTCAAAGCGATCATGGAGCCTGACTAAGGCTTCCTCCTGGTCTTCACCAACTTCGAAAAAAATCGCAAACTCAGCCCTAGAGTGTGACGCCGTCGAGTAATAATCTGATACACCGGAAATCAGTTTCACCGATTTCTCGATTGGTCTGACCACCAGCTGTTCGATTTCTTCCGCTGTCGCCCCAGGATAATCAACGACGATTGTTGCCCCCGGCACCACGATTTGTGGATTATCTTCCTTGGGCGTAGAATCGATCGCTATCGCCCCAACGGCAAAAATACAGAGAATAACGACTGGCGTCAGCTTTGAGTCAGTGAACAAACTAGCAATTAAATACGCAATCCCAAACTTGGCCACGAATACACCTTAATACGTTTAAACACGTTATAGTTATACTTTATGATCTCATAACGAATGAGCAGTGTTGAAAATTCCTCCGCACCCGCCAGGAACTGTTCGCTCAAAATATAATTTCGTCTCCGGCACTTAACCCCGAAATGACTTCTACCATCTCGCCATACTCGTCACCCGAGTCTATCCACCTGAACTTAACGCCGGACTTTTCACTTTCCACAAAAACCCCATACATGCCCGCGTGAAAAACAATCGCCTGTTTAGGGATCAGATATCCTCCTTGGCGCTCCTCCCGAAACCTCAATAACGCTTCGCCATGCATACCACTCATTCCACCAGTGATATTCGTCGTGGTTCTTAGCTTAATTTCGACAGACTGGTGCGTCGTATTAATTTCATCAGAGACAAACTCAACATCTGCCAAATAGGGAACGCCCGCAATAACGACTTCAACCGCCCCATCAAGAACTACCTCAGCAATAAACGACGCTGGCACCCACCCCTTCAGCACCAAGTCATCAATCTTGGTTAATACCATGAGCCCCTCACCGTATTGGGATAATTGACCGACTTTGGCGTCTATCGACCGAACCAGCCCATCGTATGGCGCCTGAATAAGGCTGTAAGAATTCGACTGCTTCGAGGACTTATAATGCTTTTCTGCTGTTTTTAACTCGGCCAGCGATATTTCATGATCCAACTCTGCCGCCTCGTACGCTTCTTTAGAGACCAATTTATTTCGGAATAAATTAGCTATTCGTTTGAAGCTCGCTTTAGATTTCCTGTATTTACCTTTTGCCACAACAAGATTCTTGTACGCCACACTCAAACTATCGTTGAGCACTGGGTCGTCTATCAAGATCAGCTCGTCACCTTTGGCGACCCGGTCCCCTTCCTGAACGTAAATTTCACTGACAAAACCCGTGAGCTTAGATCTCACGGAAATCGCTGAATCTGATTCAGCTATCAGCGGCACCGACAGGCGTTTACGATGCCTTTCTCCAACGACGAAACAGGATTTACTGTGATTACTAGTCTCTTCAATCGAATCGTAATATTTCGATGAATCACAGTCGAATGAATAGACGAACTCACTGCCTAAGAGGAGATAACCCAGCATAAACGCTGCGGCAAAAAATCCTGAATGACTATACTTCATACATACCCCAAAGGCAGAACGCACTTTCCAATAAGCCTGATACTGTCATGTAATTATGTTGTTCCTTACTTTTTACTATACCCTGCTCGGCGATAATAATAATGCAAATAAGCATCGAGGAGGCACGAGCGAACATAATTGCCCGACACCACCATCAGGTGACAACGGAATAATACGACATTATAAAAACAAATTTCCCACAGACTTGCATCTCTATGAGATGAAAATATTATTAATCTAAATTAACTGTACATGTGCTAGAAATTTTCGTGATGCCGCGGCTAGGCAGAGAATAAAGAGACGACCCATGCCACCAGAGCCGAGTGAGACCTCGACGCCAGCGCCACCAAAGTAATGAATTCAAGAATGCGTTGACGAGACGGCTGACGCTCTCCGCCCGCCGCCGTTAGAGAATTTACGTCTCTAATGAAGGCAAGCCCAGAGCGCCAACACTCACCCTCCGAAAGCTGCCTAGTTATATTCAGCTGTGCGTAGGTAAATCGACCTAGCAGGCCGATTATAAATTATCATTGCAACACTGTCGGCCAGTGACCCGCCACCTTCGCTCAGGGCAGATAGCTCTATGGCCGAATTAACTTCGACGTTCACCTTTCTAATTACTTGACACCGCTAGTTAGTTCAGGCCGCTTCGCGGTTAATTCGATCCATATCCACATGAGGCCCACCGAAGTAATTATCGATCACCACTAACCGCTTTAAATAATGGCCGAGCATCAATTCATCTGTGGTGGCTATGCCGCCATGACACTGCATTGCTGAATGCCGAACATACTTAGATTCTTTGTTGATTTTATGCTTAAGCAGCATGATCTCACGCTCGTACGCAAGGTAATCAGCATCGGTGGAAATTTCTGACGCAATCCCTTTCAACATTTCATGAGAGGTCGTGTGCGCAACAAACATATTCGCCATCATGTGCTGAAGGACTTGAAAATTAGAGATTGGCTGGCCAAACTGCTTTCTTGTTTTCGTGTACTCCACCGTTTGGCGAAGCAGCGACTCCATCGCACCCACAGCTTCTGCGCAGAGTGCAATGCTCGTTTTAAGACACGCTATTTTCACAATGTCGGAAACAGCACTTCCTTCCGCAAGAATTTCACAGCTGTCTCTACGTAAATCATTGATCGTCACCTTTCCAACGAGCGATCCATCGACACCGACGCGACGTTCCACAGAAATACTAGGGCTTTGTCTATCAACCAACAACAGCATGTCTTCGCCTTTATTCGAGGCAACCACAAGCATTTTATCGGCAACAGGCGCCCACGGAACAGCGCCATAATCACAAGCAGGATCGTCCAAAGTATCGAGATTTAAAGCGATGGGGCCGCTATCAGAATAACGATCAGAGCTACCTAAAACACAGAGTGTTATATTTCCCGCTATCAGCTCGCCTAATACCGCACTACCCTTCTCCCCAATGCAGGAAAGAATAGTCCCCGCAGTAATCTGACTCTCCAAATACGGTGTCACGACCCGATGCTTACCAAACTTTTCAAACAGTTCAGCAATGTCAATTGCTGCCCCTCCGAAACCGCCTACTTCTTCAGAAAACAAAAAAGCCGACCATCCTAAATCGCAGGTTTCTTTATACATCTTCATTACGCTTTCGCTAGAGGCGCTTCCATCCAAGCGAAAATCGTAATAATTATAACTATTGGTAAGATACTTATTTACACTCGCGAATAGCAAATCACGCTCTTCTGAATTCATTACTTAGCTCTCAATTATCTTACAACATTAAAATTTTCTTAGCGATGATGTTACGCTGTATTTGGGCCGTTCCCCCATATATGGTCGACGCTCTATTGTTGATGTAAGAATTAAATGCTGCTGCGTCTTTGTCACACGCCGAGCTTTCACCAACATAGTAAGGGTCCACTTCATGCTCCATCACGACTAATGCGTCTCGGCCTCTAAGGGAAAGCGAAATTTCATCTAACTTTTGACCCAACTCAGTGCCTATTAATTTTGTGAGCGAACTGAGGGCGCCGATCCGACTATCTCCCTCTGAAGACTTCGCGATGCCCCGCTCTAAATAAGTCAGCGACAACACGTCCGCCTCGATATCTAAAAGTTCGTTCTCGCATCTTTCCGAAACAATGTTGCTAACCAAGGAAGATTCACTGTATTCCTTTATCAGTTCAAGTTTACGCCGCAAACTGACATAGTAACTCGCGCCACCACGCTCATGCTCTAGTAAAGACAGCGCAACCTTCCATCCGTCGTTTTCTTCGCCGACAATGTTCTGCACTGGCACCTTCGCATCAGTAAAGAATACTTCGCATTGCTCAACAGTCCCATCTAAAGACACAATTGGTCGTACCTCGACCCCAGGAGTGTCTAAATCAATGAGTAAGAAGCTGATGCTATTCTTCGGGCTTTTTTCCTTCCCCGTCCTCACGAGACAGAAAATCTTATTCGAATGCTGAGCTAAACTTGTCCAAATTTTGGACCCGTTTACGACATAAAAATCGCCCTGTCGCTCGGCCTTCGTCGACAATGACCCCAAATCCGAACCCGCCGATGGCTCTGAATACCCCTGGCACCAAAAATCTTCACCGCTTAAAATTTTAGGAAGCAGCTCTGATTTTTGAGCATTAGTCCCATAGTTCATGATAATAGGGCCCAACATCTGAATACCCATTGATGTCAGCTGGGGAGCATCGAAGGAAGCACACACTTCTCTGAAAATAAGAATTCGCTCCGGATCCCAACCGCACCCACCAAACTCACTTGGCCATGAGGGTGCAGCCATACCATTGCTGTGCAATAGTTTCTGCCACTCCATCATTGCCCGGAAATCGCAGAAAATACTTGTTGCCAGTCGGCTAGCTTGCTGCAGTGACGAGGATAGATTGCTAGACACAAAGCTCTCAATTTCCGCTCGAAACGTATTAAGATCACAAGTACTTAGATCAATTTTCATCTATTCGCTTTCCCCACGCCCTAGTAGCTGCTTTAGATTATGCTCAAGTCTCTTACAGAAACGGGCGGCATCAGCGCCATTGATAATCCGATGGTCATACGACAGTGAAACAGGCAAACATTTCTCCCAACCTAGCGTGTCATCGGGTAGTCGTACCGGCCGATCAAAAACCGAAGACGCGCCTAGAATCGCGACTTGCGGAGCGTTAATTATCGGCGTGAAGCCGACACCGCCAATACTGCCTAGCGAACTAATGGTAAACGTACCGCCTTGCATTTTTTCAAACGGCAGCTTCTTTTCCTTCGCCAAGTTAGCCATGGTAGATATATCTCCCGATATATCTACCATGCTTTTCGTATCGCAGTGCTCCACGACGGGAACGAATAAGCCGTGCTCTGTATCAACCGCCACACCAATGTTGACGAAATCTTTAAGTAAAAGCTCACTTCCCTTCGCATCGGTTGAGGCATTGAAGCTTGGAAATTCTTTCAGCGTCAACGCGGAGGCTTTCACGATTGACGCCAAAAATGACACACCACTTAGACTCCCTTCCTTTTTTGCATCAAAGAAGCTATCTACGACAATGTGTTCATCGTGTGTAACGTGAGGAATCGCCAACCAGTTCCTATGGAGATTTTTTCCAACTACGCTCTGGATCCGAGTTAGCTTCACTAACTCGGTAGAACCGTATTGCTCATTATCCTCTAACGGCCAATCAGCAGAGTTTCCTATATTTTCTAACAAGAAACTCATGCCACAACACCGACCACTTCGCCCACCTTATATTCCTCACCCTCGGTCCCAATAATTTTTAATGTCCCAGATGCCGGGGAAAAGATCTCTTGAACCGACTTATCAGTCTCCAAATCGTAGAGTGGATCACCTTCATTTACCTGCGCACCATCCTCAGCGTGCCATTTTACTAGCGTCCCATCACTCGAAGCGAATCCAACTTTAGGTATAATAATATCAACACTCATTTATCGCTCCCCGCGTAATTCATACAACTTAGTACGGCATTCTCTATATCTGAAAGTGCATAGGTAAATTCACTCTCGAGATTTTTTGCAAAAGGAACCGGCGTATCCTTACTAGCCACTCGTGCAACAGGCGCTTTTAAGTATTTAAACGCTCGTTCCTGAATTGTCGCCGAAACCTCAGCACCCACACCAAAAGATTTAACCGCTTCATGGGCAATCAGCGCCCGCCCTGTTTTTTCAACAGATTTGAGTATCGTATCATAATCGATAGGCGACACGGTACGCAGATCAATCACCTCGCATGAAATCCCTTTCTCTTCGAAGCTCGATGCGACCATCGAAAGCTCCATCATAGAGCGGCTATATCCGATTAAGGTGATATCACTACCTTCCCGAACAATATTTGCCTTACCTATAGGGATTAACTCTCCATCTTCAGCGGCCTCACCCTCATTCCAATAGGATGCCGAATGTTCGATGTAGATAACCGGGTCAGGATCATTGATGGCACTCAATAGCAAACCATATGCGTCTTTAGCGTTAGACGGCATGACAACTTTAAGGCCAGGGGTATGGCAAAACCACGCTTCCAGAAAATCTGAATGCTGACCACCAGTCTGGAAACCTGAACCAGTCATGGTCCTAATAACCATAGGAACATTAGTCTGGCCGCCAGACATATATCTGATTTTCGCGGCATGATTTGTAATCTGGTCCATACACACCGCAGTAAAATTCATCAGCATGATTTCCACTACCGGCTTCATGCCAGCAATGGCTGCGCCAACGCCAGCACCAGTAAATGCCATCTCCGAAATTGGAGTAGACAGAACACGGTCAGCCCCGTATTTTGAAGACAAGCCGTGGGTAACTTTTAAAACACCGCCGCCCTCTTCGTCAGCGATGTCTTCACCCATTAAAAACACATCTTTATCGTTCTCAAGTGCATACGACAAAGCTCTATTAACTGCAGAAATAATATTTTCATTCTTAGGCACAGTATTCTCTCCCCGTTTTATGCAAAAACATCCTTAAGGACGTCGCTCGCGTTAACCAATGGACTATCGTAGGCAAACTTGACAGCTTCTTCTAATTCGAGGGCGATCGCCTCGTCCAGCTCATTAAGAGCTTCAGCTGTCGCTACGCTAGCTTCCTCAAGGAATGCACGAAACTTAGGATAAGGGTCGTTTTCTTTCGCCGTTTTATACTCTTCTTCAGGGATGTATCCACCCGCATCGCCCATAGTATGACCGTTAAAACGGAACGTCATCGCTTCTATAAGAGTCGGCCCGTCGCCAGCTCGAGCTCGCTCAATCGCCGTTTTCGCTGCAGCATAAACACTTTGCGGATCATTACCGTCAACTTGTACACCTGGCATATTATACGATGAAGCTCGACTTGCCACTGAATCACAAGCAGTACCTTTGGCGAAATTAGTGTGCTCGGCATACCGGTTATTCTGGCAGACGAATATAACCGGCAATTTCCACACCGAGGCTAAATTCAGCGATTCGTGAAATGCGCCAATATTTGAGGCGCCATCACCAAAATTGGTCACGGTTACACGCTGATCTCCCCTCATTTTAGAAGAAAGCGCCAAACCCGTTGCTATCGGCAAGCCAGCACCCACGATACCAGTGGTCAACATACAACCTGTCGCAGGATGCGTAATGTGCATCGGCCCGCCCTTACCTTTACAAGCGCCGGTCTCTCGCCCGGCAAGCTCTGCCCAAATCAACTTGGCGGGAACGCCTTTGGCCAACATATCGTGAATACCTCGATATATTGTGACCAGATAGTCTTCTGAATTAAGGAGTACAGAAATAGATGCAGGAATGCACTCCTGCCCACGAGCCGAATAGTAAGGCATCGTGATACGACCGGCGTTCATTTCTGCAATAAATCGCTCATCGTTCATTTTTATACGAGTCATTTTCTCGTATATTGATAACAAAATACTATTATCTAACTTCCCCATTTGACTCTCCAAATCTGCTTAGCGAATTTTTTAATCATCTAAATTTACAGTTTTTCTAAGTCAAACAATTTAGATAATTTCTGGGCTAGGGCCATATTCCCTTTAAATTTCAGCTTACCAGTCATAACCGCAGTCATACCAGCCACTTTGCCGCTCAACAATGTGAGCAGGAAATCATCTTTCATCGTCAATGTGAGCGTTGGCGTCTCTGGTTCACCTTCTTCTACGACAGCCTCGCCATTCTTGATAATAAGTGCCATAGGACGAGACATATTGAAAAATATGACGCAATCTAGGTCTTTTTGTGATTCTCCCCGAAAAACACTGGGAAGCTTATAAATAATATCGATATCTGCCATGTTCATGCTCTCTCTATTGTTATTACGTTTTGTGGACAAACGGATGCTGCTAATTCTACTTTTTCACGATAGGTCTCTGGAATCTCTGTCATCAATAGTTTAACCACCCCTATATCATCACTTCCAAAAACTTCTGGGCATTCGGTCATGCAAGATTGATAAGAACAACACAACTCTTTATCTAGCTTTACGACTACCATCACTCACCTCATTTTTTCCAGGTAATATTCCGTAAAATATCTTTTCTAATCTTACCTGACGCGGTTCTTTCGAAACTGTCTACTATGATCATATTTTCCAGCTGCTTCTGCTTCGCCAAGCCCTTTTCTCGGAGGTACTGATTCACCTCTTCCAGAATTAGCGCTGCATCACTAGCCGGTATAATAAATGCACAAACGCCTTCACCAAGTCGTTCATTTGGCTGACTTACAACGGCAGCTTCCCTGATGTTCTCATGTTCGTGCAGAACATCTTCGACTTCTTTGGCGCTAATATTTTCACCACCTCGAATAATGATATCTTTCATACGATCTGTAATGACAATGTCATTATTCGATGAAACATGACCGATATCACCTGTATGAAAATACCCCGACGCGTCAAACGCTTTTTCCGTTTGTTCTAGGCTAGTATACCCAAGTAACATACCTGAGCCTTTAACCAAGAACTCCCCATCACGCTCGCCAGCAGTGACATCGTCACCGTTCTCATCGATCACTTTCACATCATAATTGTAAATACAACCATCTGTGGTCGCGGCACGTTCGAGTTGTGAGCGAGCCGTTAGGCCTTGCGACACCAACGGCACCTCGGTACTACCGTAAACACGAAAAGCTTGGCAATTTTCGAGGACATCCGAAACAGAACGTATGAGTTCTGGCGGTACAGACGCTCCGCCACATGCAAAGGATTTTAAGCTTGGCAGAGTTTCTTTTCTCGAACGACACTCATCAAGAATTTCAACAAGAAATGGCGTAGCACCAACGGTAAATGTCGCCCCTGTTTTAAGAATAAAGTCTACAGCGTCCGCCTTATTCCATTTATCCTGAATAACCGTCTTATGTAACGATGTACGGACAATCATTTCACACGCTGAATAACCCGTAATGTGCGTCAACGGTGACGGCATGTAGTAAACATCAGATTCATCGACCTCTCTGAAATTCACAACATTGTCAACAACTGTCGCCATCGTACGGTGACTATGTAAAACACCTTTAGGGGTACCCGTAGTACCGGACGTGTACATCAGAAGCTTGACATGATCAGCATCCGGCGATTCAGGAATCGAAAACTCGCTACTCTGATCTACCCCTTGCACTAACAGTTCATAGGATTTAAATATCCCATCTAACTTAGACCTATCCTCAGAGCGGAGTACAACTACATGTTCAAGGCTCTCGATTTTAGGCGCGAGCTCTTTAACCATGTCGACGTAGCCCATAGAGCGGTATTCATCCGGAATAAAGAGTAATTTTGTCCCCGCATCTGCGAGAATAAAACTTAGCTCCTTTCCCCTATAGATGGGAATAATCGGATTAAAAACCAGCCCTAAAGTACAGCAGGCTAAATTTATATAGGCAAATTCTTCCCAATTAGGCAATTGCGCACTTACCACATCGCCCTTTTTGAGCCCGAGCCCCTGGAGCATAAGAACAACTTTTTTCGTTCTTTCCTGCAAATCTCGGTAAGTCACCTCAGGACCGTTGTGAAAAACCATCGCAACGTCATCTAGGCATTCTTCGCTCATCGACCACAAATAATGCGATGTTACGTGACAGGTTTCCTTTTCACTACCTACCTCCCCTTGAACACCTTTTCTAGAGGCGTGGCTCTCCGCCCAGGCGCAAGGATCACTGCCTGCTACGCCACTCATACTAGGGTCGCTCCCCCGTCCACACACATTTCAGCGCCGGTGATCCACTTAGATGCGTCAGATGCCAAGAAGAGAATCATATTAGAAATGTCTTCTGGCTCACCAACAGTGGCCAGTGGCACGTTTGCAGTAATGAGTTTAATTGCCTCTTCTTCGTCACCGAATGTCTTAATAAACTCGTCTAACATGCGTGTCCGAACGCCACCGGGATGCACCGAGTTACAGCGGATTTTAAATTGCGCGCCATGCAGGGCAATTGACTTGGTTAGAAGCCTAACGCCGCCCTTTGACGCACTGTATGCTGCTAAATTAGCGTCTGATTTAATACCCATCAGAGAAGACAAGTTAATTATAGACGCGCTTGACGACTTTTTAAGGAGTGGAAGCAGAGTATTACAACCAAGAAAAACACTGTCTAAATTAACGCTGATAACCTTGCGCCACAATTCAAAATCAGTACTTTCTATACTACCCGCTGGACTAATGCCTGCATTATTTACCAAAATATCTAAGTGACCACAAGCACCCGCAATGGTGTCATGCAACGCAGACCAACTCTCAGGAATCGTAACGTCCAACTTTACTGTAATCGCTTTGTCTGCACCGTATGTCTCTGCAACACCACCGAAGTCTCCGTCTTCAATATCAGCTAGATATACCTTCGCACCTTTAGCGAGAAGTTCTTTGGCAACGGTCAACCCGATGCCTTGTGCTGCGCCAGTGACTACAGCTACTTTACCTGCTAGATCGTCTATCATTTCAACCCCCTCTTAATTATTGTCGCTTCGGCACGCAGAAACCGCCTGCTCACCAGCAATACGCCCAAACACGACAGCATTACATATCGAGTTTCCGCCGCCGATATAGCGCTCACCAAGCACACTTCCAGTCACTTCCCCGGCGGCATACAAACCTTTAATAACATCACCGTATTTGTCCACCACCTCTGCGTTCTCATTCATGCGCAGCCCTGCCGACGTCAAACACACGATAGCAGGCTTGATCTCGCAGGCATAAAATGGCGGCCTAGCCACTTTGCGCATCAGTTCTGGCGTCTTATTAAATTGTGCGTCAGCACCCGCCTCGACACTTGCATTGTATTCGCTAATGGTGTTTTCCAACGCGCGAGGTACGACGCCGACTTTTTCGGCAAGCTCAGCAATCGTATCGGCTTTCACCACTTTCCCCGTTGTCAACTGCTCTTCGATACGATCATCGCTCCAGTTGAACGTCAAGAAGCCCGAGTCGTAGTAGGCCGCAAACTGAGGATCAGGCTTGCCATTCTTCTTGGAGTCTTCGTCAAAAATCGCAAATGCCGAGCCACCAAGTTGAGACGAAATGACACCCGACATAACGGCATACTCAATGTTCTCGCACACAAAACGGCGTCCTTCCCGGTTCACTAACGCGAGCCAGCTCGGCAACATAACATCAAGGTTTCGATAAAAACCAGGCGTTGGCAATAGAAGGCCTCGGTTATAACCATCTAGGTCCGCACCGACATCGAGCCCCATTTCCAAGCCGTCACCGACACATGTATTGGCGCTAATACACCAAGCCCAATCCCCTTGCGATGCCGCCTCTGGGTAATACTTGTTTAGCAAGTATTTGTTATGCCCGAAGCCTCCAGTGGCAATTATCACGGCTCGTGATGTCACAATGTTATCATCGTCAAGCTGGATACCATTGACCACACCATCAACCACATGGAGCTGTTTAACTCTTGACTGCAGAGCGATGTCGACACCTAGGTTTCGCGCCTTGACCTCAAGTGCCATGGTAATACCCGCACCGGCCATCGCTGGCGAATGCCCTCTCGGCACTGACTCAATACCGGACTTGTATAGCCCTTCCGGTTTAAATTCAACACCACTTTCTACCAACCACTCAAAAGCATCCGCAGAAGCATTACACAACTTCCGTACATTTTGGGCATTAACACGGTGCTGATTTAACGTCATGTAATATTCATACATGTCGTCAGCAGTGTCGTTTTCAATACCCGCCTGTTTTTGCAAGCTTGTTCCCGCCGCGTAGAAAACGCCACCTGATAAGGCTGTTGAACCGCCTACCGAGGTACCTGCCTCGAGAATAGCGACGCTAGCACCTAGCTCTGCGGCCGCGCAGGCAGCAGAGAGGCCAGCCCCTCCGCCGCCAATAACGATAACCTCATAATCATGTTCCATGCTGCCACCCTCTTTTGATTATTACTTATCGGCTTTCCTGCGAACAAAGCTCACATCTAACTTTTTAATGCCACGGAGTATCAAGCTAGGGTGATATTCCACTGGCTGGTCCTGCGGCGCCATTTCGATGTGGGATAGCTGTTTAGCCAAGAAGCTGAAAGTATATTCCAGTTCCTTTCTCGCCAGCTGCGATCCGATGCAGGAATGGATGCCTGACCCAAACGCCAAATGACGACGGATACCCTTCCTACCGAGATCCATATTCTCAGAATCTGGGAATATCTTTTCGTCACGATTGGCGGATGCATACCGCAGGTTGAGCATAGAGCCCTCAGGAATTTTTACACCACCCAATTCCGTATCTTGGGTCGCCATACGGAACAAACCCTGTACTGGAGATTCAAGGCGCAACACTTCTTCAGCAAATTTTTCGGCCTTGGAGTCGTCCTCGTAGATTTCATTCAGCAGTGCCGGGTTGCGACACAGAAGCAACACGCCAGACGCTATCGTGTTGGTGGTCGTTTCATTTCCGGCAACCAGAAGCTGCAACAAGATAGACAGTAACTCTCGGTAGTCGAGGGGCTCTTCGCCTTCCACTCTCGCCTGTACCAAATCATTAAGCATATCGTCATAAACGCCCTCTTTTGCGTCTTGACGTTCCTTAATGCGATCTGCGAAATAGTGCTGAAACTCGACCATCAACTTGGTCACTTCAATGTGACGCTCGGGCGTAATAAGTCCACCTAATGGCTCAACAGCGGCGTCAGACCACTCTTTGAATTTACCCATATCGTCACGGCTTACGCCTAACTGGTCGGCAATAATTTTCATTGGAATGGGAATGGCGAATTCTGTTACCACTTCCATATGATTTTTATCACCAATATCTGCGAACGTATCAGAAATAATCTTCTGGATATACGGTTCCATGCCACTAACACGCTGAACCGTAAAGGCGCGATTCACATAATTCCTATAACGCGTGTGCGACGGAGGATCATTGGTCACAAGCGTGTCCACTTGGTCACCGTAACCGCCCTCTTCAAGAATACGATCAACTTCCTCAGAGTTCTCAATAACCCGAAAGCCCATCTTGCTAGAGAAAACCATCGGATCTCTCAGTGCTGCCATACAGTCATCGTACTTGCTGACAATATAAAATCCCGTTTCTGGCATTTCATACACAGGGCATTCTGACCTCATCGCCTTGTAAAAATCGAAAGGGCACTTTTGAACGTCTTCATCGATCAAACTATAATCATCTGGATTTAACACTTAAAACCTCCTGAATGACGAAATATTTTTATAAATATTGATTTTTAAAATGGAATAACCACACCCAAAGAGTAATTCATATCCCGATAAAAATGGGGTGAATTTATATCGTTACGCTGAGCATTAAGGCGTTCCTCTCGAGTCCCATAAATATAAGTTGCATCAAACCTGACACCAAATTCAAAATCCTTTACCACCACTTTATGAAGATACCCGCCACCCAATTTAAATTGAGTAACTAGATAATCATCATCATCGCTTGCCGTAGGAAAGTCTGAATACTCAGATATCCCAAAGCCCAATTTAGCAAATAAGCCAGGAACACTATCAAATGGAAACTTTAAAACATGCATTGAAATACCATTGATTTTTGCATCGCTGCCATCGCTATTCCCGTCCTGT
>NZ_JBFHDY010000079.1:0-16340 GCF_041584495.1 Zhongshania sp. | reverse complement strand
CGTGTGATACATTGTTTCCGGTTACCGGACGCTTGCCAGTAACTTGACATACTCTAGACATGATAGTCGCCTCTTCAACCTTTATCCGCATGCGCGGTGCAAAAGGTTTATAAAATCAGGTTCAAACCGGGCCGCCGCGCGCTTACCTATACTCGGGAGCCCTAAGATGATGTGAATCCCGGACACGGCCCAAATGGAGCGCGACTTTATACCAGAAGGGGCTCAAGCAAGCAAGTTTTACTGCAAAATTTTACTCAGAACAAGCCGCGCTCCGCTAGGGAAATTACCTCTGGGCCTGCCACCACACAGTGGTCCAACAAGCGGATATCCAGCAATGCCAAGGCCTCGCGAATCCTTTTGGTAATCCGCACATCGGCGTCGCTGGGCTCGGCCACCCCCGACGGGTGGTTGTGGGCCACAATTAAGGCTGCGGCGTGCAACTCCAATGCCCGACGAGCAATTTCTCGCGGGTACACCGCCGCGCCATCGATTGTCCCGTAAAACAGTGGCTCGTATACGAGAAGACCATGCTGATTATCTAAATACAACACCGCAAAAACCTCGCGCACTTCCTGCCGCAACTGGGCCAACAGAAACTGGCGGGTGCTCGCGGCACTCGCAAACACCGGGCGCTGACGCAAATCCTCTGCCAAATACCGGCGCGACATCTCTACGACGGCCTGCAGTTGCACATACTTTGCATCACCAAGCCCGCGGGAACGGCAAAAGCGCTCTTGACTGGCGGCCATCAGCGCACTCAAACCGCCATGCTCAGCCAATAGCTCTCTGGCCAAATCGACAGCGGACTTACCCTTCACACCCGTGCGCAAAAAAATGGCCAGTAACTCGGCGTCAGCCAAGGCCGCCGCGCCACGCTGCAACAGTTTTTCTCGCGGCCGTTCATCTACCGGCCAATCCGTGATCGCCATATCACCCTCCTTGGTGAGCATACGATTCATGGCACCGGTAGTCGCCAGCGCCGATAAGCTTCATAATACCGCCAAACTCAGCGATGACGAATGGCAATATGAAACAACTGAGCAACCGACATATTCTATTAGGTGTTACGGGTGGCATAGCAGCCTACAAAAGCGCCGAGCTCATCCGCCGCCTCAAAGACCACGGCGCCGACGTGCGTGTGGTGATGACTGCCGCCGCCATGGAGTTTATTACCCCGCTGACCCTACAGGCGCTGTCGGGTAACCCTGTGCACACCACCTTACTCGATCCCGCCGCAGAAGCCGGTATGGGCCATATTGAGTTAGCGCGCTGGGCAGACGTGATTTTGATCGCTCCGGCCAGTGCCGACTTTATGGCGAGGTTGGCCACGGGTCGCGGCGACGACTTACTCACCACCCTATGCTTGGCCACGCCCGCGATCATCGCGCTTGCGCCAGCAATGAATCAGGGCATGTGGCGCGACCCCGCCACCCAAGCCAATGTCGTCACGCTGCAAGCGCGGAACATCCACCTTTTTGGCCCCGCCGCTGGCGAACAAGCCTGCGGTGATATCGGCCCCGGTCGCATGCTAGAAGCCGAGGATCTAGCTGAACGCTGCGCAGGGCTCTTTAATAGCCGCCTGTTGGACGGTGTCCATCTTACGATTACCGCAGGCCCTACCCGCGAAGCAATTGACCCTGTACGCTATATAAGCAACCACAGCTCCGGCAAGATGGGCTACGCACTGGCCCGCGCCGCCGCCGACGCGGGCGCCCGCGTAAGCCTCATCAGCGGCCCCACCAACTTATCCTGCCCAGACCGCGTTCATCGTATTGACGTGGTCAGCGCGGCCGATATGCATAACGCAGCCATGGCGATGATGGGACAGTGCCAGGTATTTATTGCCTGCGCCGCCGTAGCCGATTACCGGCCCGCCAATTGCGCGGGGCAGAAAATAAAGAAAGACAACGAAAGTATGCATATCGACTTGGTTCGCAACCCGGACATAGTCGCCGCCGTAGCAAATCATGCCCAGCGCCCATTGACGATCGGCTTTGCCGCGGAGACCCAAGACTTATTGCGCTACGCTCGGGGAAAACTGCAGCGTAAAAACCTTGATATGATCGTTGCCAACGACGTTGCCAACGCCAGTATTGGCTTTAATGCCAGCGACAATGCCGTAACCGTATTAACCCCCGACGGGGAGCAAAGCATTGCTCAAATGGGCAAAAATCAATTGGCGGTGCAATTGATCGCGCTGATCGCGCAACAATTTCATAGCTCACAAAGCTAGACAGCATGCTCAGGGCCTTCCATTATAAGTATTAAATCTATTAGGGCGACACTAAAGCTGCAATGAGTAAAAAAGCATCTACAACTATCCCAGAAAAACTTAAAAAAGCTTCGCGCTTTTCCGTACTCCAACGTGACATTGCCATTTCAGCAGTCCTTTGTATCTGCGGTATTGTGGCCGCTTTTTATTGGATTCAGAATATTGAGGAACCCCGCGCCCTGACTCAGCGCATAAATACCGTCACCGCGAACAGCGCCGACCACCAGCGCGTCATTATTCGTGAAGCCATTACCCAGCTCAGCACCAGACTCAAGCAACAAGCCGACAATCCTGAATTGAGCAAACTCCTTCAATCCGGTGATCTCTCTGCGCGAAACGCATTTGAACGGAGTTTACAGCGCGCTTTCCCAGAAGCAGTAGACACCAAGGTTATTATTATTGGCCCCCAGGGCATCGCAGATGAGCGCAGCGAGACCGCGAGACTGCGCAATAATATCGAAATTGATATGTTACGCAAAAGCCTCGGCGAAAGCGGTATTGTCATTGAGGCTTACAGTCACAAAAGTGACTGGTTTATTTCCTTCGTCACAAAAGTCGACCAGCATGGCGCCCTCATTATCACGTTCAGCGCCCAGTATTTTGAACACATGCTCAAAAGCCTAGCTGGCAATGCCGTTACCAATGAGCTGATTCAAACCTATAAAACCCGCCGCGACACCGTTATTCGCCCCGCAAACACCGATTACGCTGAGGCGATGCAAAGCCGCGTCTTATCGGTACCAGGCTGGACCTTGCAGGTTTACCCACAACCCCAAACTGTGCAGAATTTGCGCTCTGATGGCACCTTACTGTGGTTACTCTGCATGTCTTGCGTCGCCGCAATCGTCGCCAGCCACACCATCTTCTTTATTCGTGGCTTCGGCATTGCACGCCCAGCGAGCTCGCCACCGAAAAAGGCGGTTCTCGACAAAGCAGAAACGGACATTCTCGACTTAGAACAAGCCCTAGCGAAAAAATTGGCCGCTAATCGCAGTCGCACGCCCAGCCACCGCGATAATTTTCCGGCCCCAGACAGCGCCCCCCCCCTGCCGGAACTACAACAAGGCGCCCGCGCCAGCGCACGTATCGCCCCCCTGGCCACTAACTGCTTTCGCGCCTACGATATTCGCGGTGTCGCCGACACCGAATTAAATAATGAGACCTGCGAAGCCATCGGCCGCGCGGTCGCCAGCGAAGCACTCAGCCGCGGTCAAAGCAAGCTACTGCTCGGGCGTGACGGTCGCCTCAGCAGCCCGCGCATCCACGAGGCCTTAGTAAAAGGCGTACTCGGTAGCGGCGTAGACGTGATCGATCTCGGTCTTCTCGCCACCCCAATGCTCCACTACGCCTGCCAGTATTTTAATATTGGCAACGCCATTATGATCACCGGCAGCCACAACCCCGGCCATTACAATGGCATGAAGATTAGTCTGGAATTCCAAAGTTTAAGTGGGCAAGACATCCAAAACCTGCGCAAACGCATTGAAGATCAAGACTTTGAGCAGGGCCAGGGCAGCTTAACCAACGACAGCATTGAACAACGCTATATCGACCGGATCTGCGGCGACGTTGTCATTGCGCAAACCCTCAAAATTGTTATTGATGCCGGTAACGGTGCCACCGCCCATGTCGCACCCGCACTATTTGACGAATTAGGCTGCGAAGTCGTTCCGCTATTTTGCGAAACCGATGGCAACTTCCCCAACCATGCACCCGATCCCACCGTATTTGAAAACCTCGCCGCACTGCGCACCGCCGTCGCGGACAATCACGCCGACATTGGTATTGCCTTTGATGGCGATGGTGATCGCGTTGCCATAGTAACGGCGAGAGGGAAATGCCCCAAGGCCGACCAGCTAATGATGGTCTTGGCCCAAGACATGGTAGTGCGCAACCCCGGTGCCGAAATTTTGTTCGACATCAAATGTTCACGATTATTGCCCGAGTTAATCATTGAGCACGGCGGTCGCCCCACCATGTGGAAGTGCGGCCATTCGTATATGAAGCGTAAAATGGCTGAGACCGGCGCGCTGTTGGGCGGTGAGTTTTCTGGCCATATCTTTTTCAAAGAGCGCTGGTATGGCTTCGACGACGGTATGTATACCGCCGCTCGGCTACTCGAAATACTAACCCTGTCCGGACGCAGTATGGACGATGCATTGAGCAACCACCGCGCTCTGCTTAGCAGTCCGGAAATCATCATTCCGGTAGACGAAGACCGCAAGTTTGCGATTGTCGAAACCTTTGCTGAGAATCAGGATTTTGCCGAAGCCACCCTCTCTGAGATAGACGGACTGCGCGTTGACTTCCGTCACGGTTGGGGACTGATACGGGCGTCTAATACCGGACCGGCAATTACCCTGCGTTTTGAGGCCGATAGTGAGGCCGCGCTGAGTCGAATTCAGAATGATTTCAAGGATTTGCTAACAAGGATTGATCCCAAGCTGGCAGATAGTCTTTAATAGGCGTTTTTTCGCCACCGACCACAAGAGATTTCAGCATGTCGATGAGTCGCACCGCCGCTGGGGATGTTGCCCGCGTACTGACCGAAGCACTTCCCTATATTCAGCGCTTCACCAATAAAACCATTGTGGTCAAATTTGGTGGCAATGCCATGGTCGATGACAAGCTCAAAGAGCAGTTTGCCCGTGACATCGTGCTCATGAAGCTGGTTGGCATGAACCCCATTGTAGTGCACGGTGGCGGCCCACAAATTGGCGATCTGCTAAAGCGCCTCGCCATTGAGTCGCACTTTGTTGACGGTATGCGCGTCACTGATACCGCCACGATGGACGTGGTCGAGATGGTCTTGGGCGGTTCAGTGAACAAAGAAATTGTGTCGCTACTCAACCGCAATGGCGGCAAAGCCATTGGCCTAACAGGCAAAGACGGACAGTTGATTCGCGCCAAAAAGCTCAAAGTGACGCAGCGCACCCCAGACTTAGCCAAAACCGAAATTATTGATATCGGCCATGTTGGCGAAGTTGAAAAGATCGACACCGAAGTTTTAGACATGCTGGTCAACAGCGACTTTATTCCGGTAATTGCGCCTATTGGCGTCGGTGCCGACGGCGCGTCTTACAATATCAACGCCGATTTAGTGGCGGGCAAGGTAGCAGAAGTCCTCAAGGCTGAAAAACTGATGCTGCTGACCAATATCGAAGGCTTACTAGACAAGTCAGGCAAGGTATTAACTGGCCTGAGCACCGAACAAGTCGACACCTTAATTGCCGACGGCACCATCTACGGCGGTATGCTGCCAAAAATAGGCTGTGCACTTTCTGCGGTAAATGCAGGCGTAGTAAGCGCCCACATTATCGACGGTCGCGTACCCCATGCCGTGCTTCTCGAAATCTTTACCGATACCGGCGTTGGCACGCTCATTACCAATACGCAAAGCGAATTAGATTAAACTCAGCGCTCGATAAGGTCATCTACACCCTATGAATAAACGTCCTTCACGACGCGAAGAAATTCTTCAAGCACTCGCAAAAATGCTCGAATCCCAGCCCGGCACCCGCATTACTACCGCTAAATTAGCGGCAGAAGTAGGGGTATCTGAGGCCGCCCTCTACCGGCATTTTCCGAGTAAAGCCAAGATGTTTGAGGGCTTAATTGAATTTGTAGAAGACGCAATATTCAGTCGCGTCAGTCTAATTCTGGGCGAAGAGTCACACGCCCTAGACCAAATTGCCAAAGTACTGCAGCTGCTACTGACGTTTACTGAGCGCAATCCCGGCATCACCCGTATTTTCAATGGCGATGCCTTGGCGGGGGAAAATGAACGCCTGCGCAGCCGAGTAGTGCAGTTTTATGACCGCCTAGAAACTCAACTTAAACAAATTTTACGCGAAGCCGAAATTCGTGAAGGGTTGCGCACGCGAATCACTGCCAACAGCACCGCCAATATCCTCATTGCTGCCGCCGAGGGCCGCATTGGCCAATTTGTACGCAGTGATTTTAAGCGCCTCCCCACCGAAAACTGGGAGGAGCAGTGGCAGCTACTCACTGAAACTATTTTCCGCTAAACAGCAAGCCCCAACGGAAAACGCCTTATTTTTTCGGTTTTGAGTAATAGTGCCGCCTTACGTCAACCTGCTCCTGCAGGTCTGCAAAGCGACTTTTATCCCGCTCGTAGTTATTGGCGACCTGCTCAAGCTCTTCTTGGCGGGCGCTGATATGTTGTTCGGTAGTGGTAAGTTCGCGGCGCAGCGATGCCAAGGTATTCGTAAGCTCAGAGGGCACCGCTAAACCGCGACGTTCCAATTCTGCAGCCTCAGCCTGATTGCTGTAGACCTGTTGCTTAATAACAGAGAGATTACTTTTTAAAATAGAAATTCGCACTTTTATATCGTTAAGCGCGCGCTTTTTAGCAACATCAATGTCTTGAACATTGCTATAACGCAGCAGCAGCGACTCATCCCATTTCCGGGTTTTAGCATCAGCAGCAGCTCGCGCCGCGGCAATACCAAGTTCTAATTCTCGGGCTTTGCGCTCAGTTTCACTCAGCTGGGGAGCAATGGTTTTCACCACACTACCATCGAGACGAATAATATCGTAACCACGGGGCACTGCGTCTGGCGGTACGCTGTCGTCAATCACCACCGTGCCATCTGGACCGGGATAGCGATAGTAAATACTCTGGGCTTGAACCGCTGACAGCTCAATCCAGCACAGCGCTAATAGCAGTAAAGCACGAGCCATAATCACTGTAATCCCGTCTCCCTTCGCGCTACAAAGTCACTTAATACGCTATTTATATAACAACGCCGTAGCGTTCTCGATACGCATTGATACGTGCTACCAGGTCATCGTCTTCTGCCGATTCCGTCAAATAAGCCACAATATCGCTCAAGCCCACGATGCTCACCACCGCCAAATTGGCATCTTGCTCCAACTCCTGAATGGCCGAGCGCTCACTTTGGCCGCGCTCTTGGCGATCGAGACCAATCGCGACACCGGCTATCTCAGCACCCTCGGCAACGATCATCGCAATCGCTTCTCGGATTGCGGTGCCGGCTGTAATCACATCGTCAATGATCAAAACGCGCCCAACAAGCGCGGCGCCAACAAGACTGCCACCTTCACCGTGGTCTTTCTTTTCTTTGCGGTTATAAGCGTACGGTACATCTCGCTGGTGGTGTTCTGCCAGTGCACAAGCTGTTGCCGCCGCCAGTGGAATACCTTTGTAGGCCGGACCAAACAACACATCAAACTGAACACCCGACGCCACAATAGCATCCGCGTAACAGCGACCCAGTGCCGCCAATGCCCCACCGCTGCTAAAGCGACCGGCATTGAAAAAATAAGGGCTAACACGGCCCGACTTCAGCGTGTATTCGCCAAAACAAAGTGCTTGGCTGGCAATGGCCTGCTGAATAAATCGATGTTGATAGGGTTTAATACTCATTAATACGTCCAATGACTAATATTGCAAATATGTAGCCGCCCATTTTACCCAGCGACGGGGAAAACCTCACCTGCGACACGAAATGCAGGCAAAAGTCCGTAAAAATACTGAACCTCGGCTATCAATCCAGTGTTTTTTTAACAGATATTCTTTCCTGTGATTGTTGTCAATAGGGTTTCATTGTAGTCTAACACCTTGTTTATATCTAAAATTCAGCCACGCTATTGCTGAACGCCACTTTTGTATTGAGGTTTGGCGTCTTAACTCGCTATAACGATTTACCTCAACGCTCAAGCTTGGCCACCACGGCCTCGTTATCAACACGATAGGAAAGACATGAGAATTATCAGCTTTTGCGCTGACAGCATCGTAGATGCTGCAAAAAGAGGCTTCTTCGACTGGGTTACCAAACAGGATGCCGACATCATCTGCATTCAGAACCTAGGCATTGCCGAGTACAAACTTCGCGACGACGTGTATTTTCCCCGCGACTACAACCCGTATTTCTTTGATGCCGCCGACGGTAAGCACAACGGCGTCGCCATTTACTGCCGCAAACTGCCCAAAGCCATCATGACGGGGCTGGGGTTTTTAGATTTTGATATGGACGGTCTCTATATTCAGGCCGACTTTGACAATATCAGCATTGGCAGCTTACTTGCCCCCACCGCCGAAGAAGGCGATAGCGCAGGCCTAATTCGCAAAAACCAATTTTTTGAGCAGTTTGGCAACCATCTAACCAAAGTGCGCAACAAACGCCGTGACTTTATTATTTGCGGTAACTGGAATATTGCCCATCGCGGTATAGATATTCAGGACATTCGCGGTAACCACGGCAAGCCCGGCAGCTTGGCCGAAGAACAGCAGTGGATGGATCGCCTGTTTCGGGAACAACAGTACTCCGATGCATTTCGTCTAATTAATAACGACCCCGACGAGTTTAGTTGGTGGCCAGACGGTGTGCCCGGCACCAACGGCTGGCGGATAGATTACCAAATCACCTCAGAACACATGACGCCGCGAGTTGAATACGGTGCCATTTACAAAGTACAGCAATTTGGCAAGCACGCACCGGTGATTATGGATTACGACTTTGAATTGCCAGAGAGCCCATTCTAAAGGCTCTCTATTTCAATTAAGCCAGCGCCGCGCGCTGCGCCTTGATTAATTCAGCTATTCCCTTCTCTGCCAAATCCATCATTGCATTCATTTCTGTGCGGCTAAACGTTGCGCCTTCTGCCGTGCCCTGCACCTCAATCACGCCGCCCTTGTCATCCATCACCACATTCATATCAGTTTCGGCGTTGGAGTCCTCGGCGTAATCCAAATCCAGTACCGGCACGCCTTGGTATACACCGACCGAAATCGCGGCAACTTGCTGCTGAAGCGGATTACCGTTTATTAAGCCCTTCTTCTGCAAATTGGCCACGGCGTCGGCCAAGGCAACATAGGCTCCGGTGATAGACGCGGTGCGCGTGCCGCCGTCGGCCTGAATCACGTCGCAATCCAAGTAAATGGTATTCTCACCGAGCATATTCAAGTCGATAGACGCGCGTAGCGAGCGGCCTATCAAGCGCTGAATCTCTTGGGTACGGCCACTCTGCTTGCCCCGCGCCGCCTCGCGATCCATACGGCTACCGGTAGAACGCGGCAACATGCCGTATTCCGCCGTTACCCAGCCCTGACCGCTGCCGCGCAAAAATCCAGGTACGCTGTTCTGTACCGACGCAGTACAAATCACCTTGGTATTACCCATTTCAATCAATACCGAACCCTCGGCATGGCAGGTGTAATTGCGGGTAATGGTTAGCTGACGTTTTTCATCGCTGGCGCGCTCGCTGGGTCGTGTCATCATTTAATTCCATTGGCATTCAAAAGAGTGGCGCAGATTATACCTGCCAAGCATCCCCGCCCCAAACTTCTCCCAGACAAACTCCCCCGCCAAATCAAATCACTACTGAAGAAGCTCGCTAAAAAGTTTAGAATGGTGTTTCTAATTAACACCAAGGGGAAGACATTGACTACCAGCAGCATGACCGCCTTTGCCCACCTGCAATCTGACTACCCTTGGGGCAGTGCCACCTGGGAACTACGTTCGGTCAACCATCGCTACCTGGAGCTGTCGTTCAAACTGCCCGAGAGCTGGCGCAATTTGGAACCCAGCCTCCGCGACGCCCTGCGCAAAGGCTTGCAGCGCGGCAAAGTCGAGTGTGCGCTAAAAATTCAGCTGCACACCCAGCAGCAAGAACTACAGCTGAATAATGTCTTGGCTCACCAAATACTCGACGCCGCGAATAAACTCAAAGCCGATATCGCCCACGCCGCGCCCATCAATGTTTTTGAATTATTGCGCTGGCCCGGCGTACTCGAACCCCAAAGTGTCGACGGCGACGCCATTAGCAGCCAATTACTCGAAGGCTTTCAACAGGCCCTCGCCGAACACCTCGCCAACCGCCAACGTGAAGGCCAAGCACTGGCGGACCTCATCACTCAGCGCCTCGACAGCATCAGCGCCATCGTCGCCGACATCCGTAGCAAAATGCCCGGCATCGTCATCGCTCAACGCGAAAAACTACAACAGCGCCTCGCCGAACTCCAAGTGGAACTCAACCCCGAGCGCCTAGAGGCAGAAATCGCCCTCATCGCCCAAAAAGCCGACGTAGACGAAGAACTCGACCGCCTCGACACCCACGTAACCGAAGTGCGTCGCGTATTGAAAAAAGGCGGCGCCAGCGGCCGTCGGCTCGACTTTTTCATGCAGGAACTCAACCGGGAGGCCAATACCTTGTCATCTAAGGCTGTAGTTTCTGAAAGCACTCAGGCGGCGGTAGAGCTAAAAGTATTAATTGAGCAAATGCGGGAACAGATCCAGAACATCGAATAAATTTTTCAGCCGTCCAAGAATGTCTTAAAAGCTCTGTTATTTACTTGTAAATACAGGCCTTTTTTATTTTTCCCGTCCAAATCGGTTTGCAGATATCCGTTACCAACTACCTGTTTAGTGGTGGGCAGTAAGTTGCCCAATTTTCGCATTTAACTCGCCACCACAACAGGTTAGCTGCTGATTCAATAAGCAAATCGGTGGTGGGCAGCCATTATTGCCCCCTCCATTATTTCAGCAACTATGGAGTAAACATGGGAAAACTCACAGCAAAACAGGTTATTGCATACAGCAAAGCCGACCCCAAAAAATATTCAGATGGTGAAGGGCTATACTTTTGCGTCCGCAAACAGGGCTCGCCTTATTGGATGATCCGCTACACCACAGCCAAAGGAAGACGAGAAGCAACCTTGGGACAATTTCCTTTAATGTCGTTGGCAGACGCTAGAATTGCCGCTGCATACTTTCGAAAGGAAGTACGTGACGGTATAGATCCTCTTCTGGAAAAACAGAAAATAGAGTTACCTGACATTGAAACCGTGGATCAACTGTTCCATGACTGGTATCGAACCGATCTGAGCCGACGACTCAAGCACCCAAAGATTCCGTATCGGGTTTACACCAAAGACATAAGCCCAGTCATTGGCATTAAGTGTATCGCTGAGGTGACCGCACGCGATGTGCGCGAAGTATTGGAACGCATTCGAGAAAGTAACCGCCCTACCATTGCCAACGACACCTTGATGTACATGAAGCAGCTGTTTCGACATGCGATTAAGCTCGATTTAACGCTGAATAACCCCGCCGCAGCCTTTACCGTGGACGATGCCGGTGGCGTGGAGTCAAGTAAAGACAGGATGCTCAGCAAAGAGGAAATTCACTACGCCTTCAGCGTGTTTCATACCCATATCAATAAGCTTTGGCCGCGACAACTACCTCGCTTGCTGCCTGTTTTTGGTGTTGGGCGTGCGTAAAAGCGAACTGCGCGAAGCCATGTGGCGTGAAATGGACTTAACCACAGGCGTATGGGACCTACCCAAGGAACGCAGTAAAACTGGCGTGCCGATCAGCATCCCCTTACCCCGCCAAGCTATTGCTTGGTTTAACGAGCTGCAAATCCGCGCTTGTGGCTCGCCTTATGTTTTCCCAGCCAGGCGAGCAAGCCATCGTCCGCATATGGGGCCAGATACGCTTAACCGCGCCATTTCTAAACTCTTTGGTCGCGAGCCTGGGCGCAAAAAGCAGCCTCCCAATAAAAGGGCAAACTTGAACACTTCACCGTACACGACTTACGCCGCACCTTTCGCAGCCTTGCCGCCTCTTTAGGCATTGCAGGCAACGTGGCCGAACGCTGCCTTAACCATAAGCTAAAAGGCGTTGAGGGTATCTACGACCGCCACGATTACTTTGACGAGCGCCGAATTGCTCATCAAACCGTGGCTGATGTGATCGAACCACTGGTGAACTTTGAACCCGCTTCACAACACTACACAGGAGGCAGCTATAGCCAAACTACTGGGAGTTGCAGCTAGGCGGCAAGTGAATGAATCCCCATGAGCATAGACATACTATGTAATTGGGGTGAACGAACGCAGCCAACACCGCTGCAACTTCAAGTAGGAAGGATATAACATGCAATTTATGATGCGACTAGCCCCCATTACCTTTCCAATAGCCATGCTGGCAGGCCTTGATTGGTGTATTGGCATTGCCTTACTCGAACAATCTCATGGCGCAGGCTACGCGCTTACCCGGTATTGCCTGACGACATTCCTAGTACTCGCTCCTTGGCTAGCACTAAAGCTTATGTTCTACGTGATTGTCAGCCTAGGACGTAAACTGGGGCTCATCCCGCCTGCACGCCCAACGTACAGCCTAGGTTATGAAGAATCGCTCTATTGGTTCAGAGTATTGGCCTTCTTCGATGGCAAACGCAGCCGTATGCCTAAAAAGCCAATCAGGCGAAACTAACAAGCTCCCCCATTTGCTCACTTAGTGTGGGCAGTTGGGACAATGGGGCAACACTAGATACAGCAAGCTTTAGAAGATGAATAAGAGGAATTTGAACCGCCCCAAGGAATGGGGCAATCGGGGATGCGGTAACAACTCCTAACCACATCAAAAATGCCAAACTTGCAAAAGTCCCAAATTGGGACTATCATCTATTTATGAGAATTATCGCACTAGCAACCTTAAAAACATTTTGGGAAGACAGCCCAGAATACATTGACGCTAAAGAGCCAACGTTAGCGTGGTATAGGCATGCATTAAACGCTGATTGGGGATCACCGGCCGATGTGAAACAGGACTTTAGAAATGCCAGTATCCTCAAAGATGGGCGTGTCGTGTTTAACATTGCCGGTAATAAATACCGATTAGTCGTTTGGATCAATTATGCCTACAAGGTGGTTTACATACGGCTTATCGGCAGCCATGCACAATACGATAAAATTGATGTGCAAACGATTTAAAGCCAAAAGGTAGTAACAAGAGGTAAATATAATGGACATCAGACCTATTAAAACAGATGCCGACTACCGCGCGGCATTAAACGACATCGAAAACCTAATGATGGCGGAGCCTGATACCATCGAAGGCGAAAAGCTGGACATTTTGGTTACGTTAGTCGAGGCCTACGAAGCAAAGCATTTTCCAATGGATTTGCCAGACCCTGTTGAGGCAATAAAGTTTGAGATGGAGCGCAAAGGCTTAACGGTTAAAGATCTTGAACCCATGATAGGTAAAAGCAATCGTGTTTATGAAATCCTAAACCATAAGCGATCACTCACGCTAAAAATGATTTGGAAACTTCATGAAGGGCTAGGTATTCCAGCAGAGTCGCTGATCAAGCCGCCGCAAGTTCGCGCTTCATAGCGCTTAGTTTGTCATGAATGACGCTCGCTACCCAAACATTTCGGCTATTGATAACAGGCTCGCTGAGCTTGAAAACGAAAAGCAGCAGCTTCTCGCATTGAGAGAAGCTTTGCGTAGCGCTCAAAACGAGCATGCAATACAGGCATGGATACAGCAGGTGGTCGCTTTACTGGTTGGGAATGGCGCGTTTACCCTCTACCCAGTATTAAGCCAGTGCGACAATGCCGCCGAACGTTTAACCCGCTGGCTGACCTATCAGTTACCGCACGTTAAACAAGCGCACGCTGGCTGCCCCATTCACCAATAGCTGAATAGCATTGGCATTATAGGCAAAACCAGCCGGTAATGTTGGCTCGTTGTTACCCATCTCACTGGCAGGTAACGGGGCTGATGCTGACGGTTTATCCACGGCCATAAGCAGCACCGATCCGGCAGGTTTCAATCCACTGGTCGATATCGCTTACTAACCAGCCCACGGCACGCGCACCAATGCGAATGGAACGGGGAAATTCACCATTGGCCATCAGGGCATAAATGGTACTGCGGCCAAAGCCTGTTTTGGCCTTGACCTCGGACAAGCGCAAAATCCGCTGCTGACGCGCTGGGTGTACTGGGTTTGTGGGTGATTGTGTAGTTGGGTTCATCATTTGCTTCCTCACTGATCTGTTAAGTTCTCTTAGGAGTTTGCCCCCACTAGTATTAAAGAGTTAAACGGACGCAGTAGGCAGATAAATGCCCAGATCATGCAGCTTTTTGAGGGTACACGTAGCTACCTGCCCCAGAATTCACATAATGCCCCAAGTAATAAATACCGTATGGGCAGGGTTGGTGTATGACTAAGCGGCGTGAATTAAGGCGTTGCCCAACCTGCCCCAAAAGCCCAATGGATGGTGTGCTGCTTTGAAGTTTCCTACTCAAAACTCGGTTTTGGTGAGTCGTTTGGCTTATGTCTTGATTTGTCGAGTAGATCGACACACTAGAAATTTATGTCGAAAAAATAGTAAAAAATCGACATATAAAATTGATATGTCGATCTAATCGACATAAACTGACCCAATAGTTCATTTATGTCGATATAAACTGGAAATTTAAACATGACCTGGCAAGCAGAGCACCCTTACAACCAATTACCCACATTGCCGCCAAATCTAGATTTCATAGAAACGAAGGCAGTTCTGAAAGCCTGTATTTCTGCACGCGCCGCTGTAGCGGAATTAAAAAAGGCAGGGGAACTCATACCGAACCAAAGCATGCTAATTAACTTATTGCCTTTGCTGGAAGCAAAAGACAGTTCAGAAATTGAAAATATTGTCACCACTACCGATAAGCTTTTTCAGTATGCGCTAGAAGATAAAGGCGCTGATCATGCAACAAAGGAAGCTTTACGCTACAGAACAGCGTTATATCAAGGTTATATACAACTTGAAAGAAAGCCGCTTTGCACAGCGACTGCCATTGAATTATGTAGTACGTTAAAGCACTCCGAAATGGATATTCGTAAAGTACCGGGGACTTTTATAGGCAACCAGACGACTGGAGAAATTATCTATACCCCGCCTGCGGGAGAGAGCGTTATCCGCGACTTATTAACTAACTGGGAGCGATTTCTTCATGATGACGATGATATAGATCCATTAATGAAGATGGCTGTTAGCCATTATCAATTTGAAGCTATACACCCATTTTATGATGGGAATGGTCGAACAGGACGTATTTTAAATGTTTTGTACCTTATTGAATGCGGTCTTTTAACGCTACCTATTTTGTACTTAAGCCGTTTCATCGTTCATAACAAACAAGACTATTATCGCCTATTGAACCAAGTGACCAAAGATCAGAATTGGGAAGATTGGCTGTTATTTATGCTAAAAGGTGTCGAGCAAACTGCCATTTGGACTAGTGATAAAATCACAGCGATTAGGGCACTTATGGAACGTACAACCGATTACATAAAAGCACAGCTACCTAAAATATATAGCTATGAGCTTGTTCAGCTTATTTTTGAACAACCCTACTGCCGTATCAATAATCTAGTTGAACGTGACATTGCAAAACGCCAAACTGCTTCAACGTATTTAAAGCAGTTAGCGGATATTGGTGTGCTGCAAGAAATAAATTCCGGTAAGGAAAAATTATTTGTACACCCGCGATTGATGAATTTAATGACAAAAGATAGTAATAGTATCAACGCATTTTGAGCGTAAAAAATGGCAAAGCTATATTGACAGAAATCGTGCTCGATAAAGCCTTTCAAAACTGCTATTTTTAAACCCTAACAGCAGCGTAAAAACGGCACTGTTTTTCCATTGCTAACCACTAAGATTTAGTAAAAGCCATAGGCAAGTGGTGGGCAGTTTGGTGGACAAACAGGCATTTTTGAACGGTTTCTTTTCGGTAAGTTATTGAGTTTATTAAGGTCTAGTCCACTACTCAATGAGCAGATCCAGAATATTGAGTAGCTTTTTACGCGTCGGCACAAACATGTCTGCTATTGCTCTAACTTAATGGTGGGTGTCGAAAAGGCACTACATGTATGAAAAAGAACAAAAATATCGAAAAAAAGCGGCCGCAAGAGAGGATCATCAGCTTCCGCTGTTTGAATTCGATGCAAAGATCAAAGCACTAGCGTATGCACCAACAACTGACGAAATCTCCAGGACTGAGGGAAGTCCGTTTAGCAGGCACATCGTCTATGTCGATGAGAGTGGTGATCACAATTTGCAAGCCATCGATAAGAGTTACCCCATTTTCGTGCTGGCTTTTTGTTCTGGTCAACAAAACCGGACACATTAATTTGCTAATTTCTCATACTGAACCGGCGATAAATCATTGTTCGATGAGTGGAGCCGGTCTAAGTTGTAATACCTAATGTAAGCTCTAACATCACTGGTCATGTGCTCGCG
>NZ_JBFHDY010000078.1:0-16906 GCF_041584495.1 Zhongshania sp. | reverse complement strand
TGAGATACGAAAAATGGTCGGGGTAGAGAGATTCGAACTCCCGACATCCTGCTCCCAAAGCAGGCGCGCTACCAGACTGCGCTATACCCCGTTTTTCGTTTCCCGTATGCCTCGCTACAGGAGGTGGGCATAATACGCAGCGGTCCTTTCTCCGTCAACGCTTTTAACAAAATTATTTCATTTCATTTGTTGGCCTGCCGTTTCGCAGCATGCGACAATAACACCTTAATTTGAATCACCTTTTTTGAGACTACTTGACATGGCAGCTCTGATCTTAGATGGCAAAACACTGGCGGCAAGCTGGGAAGAACAACTGGCGGCGCGGGTTACCGCCCTCAAGAATAGCTGTGCAGGTAGAAGCCCTATATTAGCAACAATATTGGTTGGCGATGACCCTGCCTCCGCCACCTACGTAAAAATGAAAGGTAATGCCTGCCGCCGTGTTGGCATGGAATCACTCGCCGTAGAAATGCCTGGAGCCACCACCACCGAGCAGCTGCTGGCCAAAATAAATGAGTTAAACAACAACCCCGACATACACGGCATTTTGCTCCAGCACCCAGTGCCCGAACAAATTGACGAACGCGCCTGCTTTGATGCAATTGCGCTGCATAAAGATGTCGATGGTGTTACCTGCCTGGGCTTTGGCCGTATAGCCATGGGTGAAGACGCTTACGGCTGCGCCACCCCTAAAGGCATTATGCGCATTCTTGAACACTACAATATCGCCATAGAAGGCAAGCACGCCGTTGTGGTTGGGCGCAGCGCCATTTTGGGCAAACCCATGGCCATGATGCTATTAGAGGCCAACGCCACCGTGACCATCTGCCACTCCCGCACTCAAAACCTGCCAGAGCTTATTAAACAAGCCGATATTCTAGTTGGCGCGGTAGGCAAGCCCGAGTTTATTAAAGCCGAATGGATTAAAGACGGCGCCGTCGTTGTAGACGCTGGCTACCACCCCGGTGGTGTTGGCGACATTGAGCTCGCCCCCTTAGTCGACCGCGTCAGCGCTTATACGCCTGTACCTGGCGGTGTCGGCCCAATGACGATTAATACCTTGATATTCCAGAGTGTTGATTCTGGCGAAAAAGCACTAGGCTAAGCCGGAAAACACAATGGGACGCATCAAACCCCCCAAGAAAATCAGTGCCACCCAAAAAATAGCCCGCAGGATCTTAACCGAGATACTGCAGCTATTTTTCTGGGTAATGAATACCCTGCGCTTTAAAAATCAGCTCAATATTGAACGCCCTTGTGTAATGGCAGTCTATCACGATGAACTAATGCCCTTAATCCATTATTTCCGTGACGCCGACGTAACCGCCATCGCTTCACAAAACCACTTTGGCTATGCCATAGCCAAGGCGATGGAGCGCTACGGCTACGAAGTCGCCCTGGGCTCACGTAGCCGAGGCGGTATGGATGCGTTCTTCCAGCTTATGAAATCAGCACGCAAGGGCAAAACCATTGCCTTTACGGTAGACGGCTCGCGCGGCCCTCGACACGAAATGAAAGAAGGCGCAGTTATGCTGGCACGCAAAACCAAGCTACCTCTCTACTTGATACGCGCAGAATATCGTGGCTTGCGGCTAGAAAGCACCTGGGACAAAACCAAACTACCCACCCCCTTTACTACTGTTAGCTTTAATTACGAACGCTTCCCCATGGAAGATTATACCAACGAAACAGATATAAGCATTGTAGTGGCCGAGGCACAGCAACGCCTACTCGCCTTACAGGCTGATGACTATGGAAATCCTAAATGAGCTTAAGCCGTCGCAAGCGCATTTTATTGTTTTTGGCTTACGCACTTATTATTACCGTTCTGTCCTTACTCCCCGCTGAGCAGAGCCCAGCACTGAATATATGGGACAAGCTTGAGCACTTTTGCGCTTATTTATTATTTATGATGCTGGCGTTTCCGCTTGGCCATAACCACCGCTGGCGCTTGGCTAGCGCTGCGGGAATAGTGGCTTACAGCATTGCCGTTGAATACGCCCAGCAACTGTCCCCCGGTCGCCACACATCGATTGAAGATGTTTTTGCCAATAGCCTCGGAGTAATAAGTGGCTACCTAATGGCCTGGCTTATAATGCATTTTGCGATGCGTAAGCGTCGAGCCTTAGGCTAGAAAAAACCAACGGCGCTTAATCACGCCGCCAAGTGGTCCCTTCCCGACTGTCTTCTAAAATTACGCCTTGTGCTTTAAGTGAATCGCGAATCTCATCGGCACGGGCAAACTGACGCTCTTTCTTGGCCTGCACACGCTCGGCGATTAAGGCCTCTATACTCGCGGCATCTAATTGATCTGCGCTGCCAGACTGCAAAAAGTCATCTGCTTCTAACTGTAAAACACCCAGAACTGCGGCAAGAGATTTCAGAAGCTGAGCAAGAGAGCTAATAAGCTCATTATTGCCCGCCTCTTTCGCTGTATTGAGCTCTCGCACCATATCGTATAAAACCGCGACGGCAAGCGGCACATTAAAGTCATCTGCCATTGCCGCATCAAAGCGCTGCACAAAATCATTATCTTGAGGCAAGTCCGCGTAAGGAATTAGCATTACTTGCGGCAAACCCTTGTAAGCGTGATAGAACCGCTCCAGGTTCTGCTTCGCGATCTGCAAATTATCTTCCGAGTAGTTAATAGCACTACGATAATGACTTGAGATCAAAAAATAGCGCACCACTTCAGGGTGGTATTTATCCAAAATCTCACGAATGGTGAAAAAATTACCTAAGGACTTAGACATTTTCTCATTATCGACCCGCACTGCCCCGGCGTGCATCCACGTTTGCGCGTATTTCTTGCCGGTGGCGGCTTCCGACTGGGCAATTTCATTCTCGTGGTGAGGAAATACCAAGTCTGGCCCACCGCCATGAATATCGAAGGTCTCGCCCAAGCAGCACGTCGACATTGCCGAGCACTCAATATGCCACCCGGGACGCCCCTCCCCCCAGGGAGACGACCAACTTGTTGTACCGTCATCGACTGCCTTCCACAGGGCGAAGTCACGAGGATCATCCTTGCCCTCATCCACCGCAATACGGGCACCAGACAGCAACTCATCAGGCTTTTTACCTGATAACTTCCCATAGTCCGCGAACGACGTTACCCGATAATAAACATCACCATTGCTCGCCTGATAGGCGTGACCAGTAGCCATTAAGCGCGTAATCAGGGCAATAATATCGCCGATATGCGCTGTGGCCCGTGGCTCACGGTCTGGCGCAATAATGCCAAGGCGCTCAGCATCTTCATTCATGGCCGCAATAAAGCGCTCAGTCAAGGCCTCGTAAGGCTCGCCGTTTTCAGTGGCGCGACGCAAAATCTTGTCGTCGATGTCGGTGATATTGCGCACGTAATTCACCTCAAACGTCTTGGCCCGCAAATATCGCGTAATAACATCAAAGGCCACCAACACCCGCGCATGCCCCAAGTGGCAGTAGTCATAAACTGTCATACCACAGACATACATGCCTATCTTGCCGTCTTGTAATGGTTTTAGCGGCTGCTTGCTGCGGCTTAGGGTGTTATAGATTTGTATGCTCATAAGTATTCGCTTAATGCTGGACGGGAGACGGGAGACGCTAACAAAAACATCAAACCCTTAACCGCCATATAAATTAAAATGTAGATATTCCCACCTGAACAACCAAGGTTGAACGAGAGGCAGCTTTGCGTCTCCCGTCAAGCTTCTTGCGCACCCGACGTCCGACCTCAGACATCCGACTCTTTACTACCCCACGTATCCCGCAGGGCAATCGCCCGATTAAACACCGGCTTCTCACTGCTGTGCTCGCACCGATCAGCAACAAAATAGCCGGTGCGTTCAAACTGAAAACGCGCTTCGGGTTCAGCGTCAGCTAAGCCCGGTTCAATCCAACAGTTTTCTAATACCATCAGTGAGTTGGGGTTCACGTGATCTAAAAACTCTTCGCCACCACGATCCGGTGCCTCATGGGTGAACAGGCGGTCGTATAAGCGCACTACAGCCTGCTTGCCATGACTCGCCGAAACCCAGTGAATAACACCTTTAGGCTTAACGCCATCTGCAGGATCTTCACCCAAGGTGCCGTCGTCATAGCTACAATGCACCTCGATAATATTGCCCTCATCATCTTTAACAACAGATTCAGCAAGCAAAACGTAAGCGCTGCGCAGGCGCACTTTTTTACCTAAGACCAAGCGTTTAAATTTCTTATTGGCCTCCTCCCGGAAGTCTTCGCGCTCAATATACACTTCGCGACCAAAGGGCAGCGTGCGCTCACCAAGGTCATCGCGGTTCGGGTGACCAGGTGCGGTGAGCTGTTCAAGCTTATCTTCTGGGTAGTTAGTAATGACCAATTTTAGCGGATCCATCACACACATGGCCCGCGGCGCATTTTTGTCGAGGTCGTCGCGAATAGCGTGTTCCAGCATGGCCATATCAACCACGCCTTCACTGCGCGCCACACCGACCATATCGCAAAAGTTACGGAGCGCGGTGGCGGTATAGCCACGGCGACGCATACCTGCAATGGTCGGCATCCGCGGATCATCCCAACCATCAACCACCTTCTCGTCCACCAGCATTTTTAGCTTGCGCTTACTGGTCACGGTGTAATTGATGTTTAAACGAGCAAATTCATACTGTTTAGGCTGAGCTGGCACAGGCAAATGCGCCAAAAACCATTCATATAAAGGGCGGTGATCCTCAAACTCTAAGGTGCAGATGGAGTGAGAGATCCCTTCCAAGGCGTCGGACTGACCGTGAGTAAAGTCGTAGTTGGGGTAGATACACCATTTGTCGCCGGTCTGGTGGTGGCTAACCTTGCGAATCCGATAAATGATGGGATCACGCAAATTAATATTAGGAGCAGCCATATCAATTTTAGCGCGCAACACCTTGCTGCCCTCATCAAACTCACCGTCGCGCATACGGGAAAACAGCGCTAGGTTTTCTTCAGGACTACGCTCACGGTAAGGACTATTTCGGCCTGGCTCGGTAAGGGTGCCACGGTATTCTCGGGCCTCATCGGCACTTAAATCGCAAACGTAGGCATGGCCCGTGCTGATTAAATGCTGGGCGTACTCAAACAAGGTGTCGAAGTAATCAGAAGCGTAGCGAATCGGACCTGACCACTCATAGCCCAACCAGCGAATATCTTCCTGAATAGCATCAATATAGGCCTGCTCTTCTTTCGCAGGGTTGGTGTCATCAAAGCGCAGATGGCAACGACCGCCAAATTGCTCTGCAAGGCCAAAATTCAAACAAATGGATTTGGCATGCCCAATGTGAAGGAAACCGTTTGGCTCCGGCGGAAAGCGGGTTACCAGTTCACCTGCTAGGCGCCCACTGGCAATATCCTCTTTAATGATTGTGCGCAGAAAATTATTGCCCGTTACTGCTGTGTCAGTCATTGAATCATTCCGTTAATCGTCATTTTCCGGCAAGCGGGTTAATACGTTCCGCTGACGGATTTGAAACGCCAAAAGCGAGGTTGGTTTCACCGAGGAACCAAAAGTCGTATTATAGCGGCTTTAAATTCTGGTTATAAGCGAGATCAGCGTAAATGATTATCTTCAAAACAAATTTCGGCGACATCAACATTGAACTAGACTTCGAAAATGCGCCCAAGACATCTGAAAACTTCAAGCAATACGTTGTTGACGGCTACTACGACGGCACGATTTTCCACCGCGTAATCGACGGCTTTATGCTCCAGGGCGGCGGTTTTGAGCCCGGCATGAAACAAAAAGCGACTCGTGCCAGCATCGAAAATGAAGCCGACAACGGTTTGAAAAATGATGTCGGCACCCTGTCTATGGCTCGCACCTCAGACCCACATTCAGCCAGCTCACAGTTTTTCATTAACGTGAAGAATAACGACTTCCTGAACCACAGCAGCAAAACCATGCAGGGCTGGGGCTACGCGGTATTCGCCAAAGTCACCGACGGCATGGACGTAGTCAACAAAATCAAGGGCGTAAAGACTGGTAGCGCCGCCGGACACCAAGATGTTCCAGTAGAAGATGTCATCATCGAAAAAGCAGTTTGGGTAGACTAACCTCCCTATGATTAGCCTCTTTATCTCAGATCTTCATCTGGATGAAAATCGCCCGGATATCAGCCGGGCGTTTTTTCAATTTTTGCATAGCCACGCCAGTAAAGCCCAAGCCTTATACATACTTGGCGATTTCTTTGAAGCCTGGATTGGTGACGACGACCAATCGCCGCTCCTCGACGACGTCAGCAGAGAACTCAAGGCCCTCACAAGCAACGGCGTCGCCCTGTATATCATGCACGGCAATCGCGACTTTCTTATAGGTCAACAATTCTGCGACGCCGTTGGCGCACAACTTCTCAATGACCCCACAGTTATTGAGTTAAACAGTGAAGCCACCCTTCTCATGCACGGTGATAGCCTGTGCAGCGGCGACCAAGAATACATGCAGCTTCGTAAAATGCTGCGCTCAGCGCTTTGGCAGAAAGCTGCCCTAGCCAAACCGCTAGAAGAGCGCCGTGTCATAGCACAACACCTGCGCATGGCCAGTAGCGAGGCCAATAGCAATAAGGCCGAAGACATCATGGATGTGAACCCCAATGACGTCATTCGCGAAATGCAGACCCACAACTGTCATCGCTTAATTCACGGCCACACCCACCGACCAATGCGCCACGCTCTCAACATTGATGGCAAGCCAGCAGAACGCATTGTTCTCGGCGACTGGGATCGCGCCGCGTGGTTTTTAATTGCAGACAGCAATGGCCTAACACTAACAGAAATCCCCTTTTCAAACGCAATGTACTAACACCAAACCTTCTCTCCTCAGCGTCCTAGCGACGCTGACCTGCACCATTTTGAACATCGCCTTCGTAGCACACTCAAATTAAGTAGCACCCATTTGGCGCACTGCGCCAGCGCAGACGCCGCACAAAAAAACCCTAAAACACTGTTTTTATTAAAAATAATGCTCATGGCATAGCTATTGCTAACTTCTAAGCAGAACGTTCTGATCCATAACGCAGCCCGCCAAGATTGGTGGTGTTACGAAAACGGACGCCGCGATGCTGATCACATCCAGGCAACCGTCACTCACCCGGAGACAGATAAATGCCTTGGTATCATAGCCTCAAAAAATGCACAGTCGGCGCCCTCGCCTTAACCAGTACCTGCTTTGCAATAGCCACCGAACTCGAGAAAGAAGAGTTAAATTTCGGCTTTATCAAACTTACTGACATGGCGCCACTGGCCATTGCTTACGAAAAGGGCTACTTCGAAGACGAAGGCTTATACGTCAGCCTTGAAGCCCAGGCTAATTGGAAAGTACTCCTTGATCGTGTCATAGACGGTGAATTAGACGGCGCGCACATGCTGGCTGGACAGCCCCTCGGCGCCACTATCGGCTTTGGCACCCAAGCCCACATCATTACCGCTTTCAGCATGGATCTCAACGGCAACGGCATAACCGTTTCCAACAGTGTTTGGGAAGACATGAAGCCCCACATCCCCAAACAAGCCGATGGCAAGCCTGTACACCCGATCAAAGCAGACGCCCTGAAACCCGTTGTTGCTAAATACAAAGCAGAAGGTAAGCCCTTTAAAATGGGCATGGTGTTTCCGGTTTCTACTCACAACTATGAACTGCGCTACTGGTTAGCGGCGGGCGGAATTCATCCCGGTTACTACGCCCCACTAAAAGGGGATACCAGCGGGCAAATAGATGCCGATGCCCTGCTATCTGTTACCCCGCCACCGCAAATGCCAGCGACGATGGAGGCCGGGACGATATACGGCTACTGCGTCGGTGAACCCTGGAATCAGCAAGCCGTATTCAAGGGCATTGGCGTTCCGGTTATTACCGATTATGAAATTTGGAAAAACAACCCCGAAAAAGTCTTTGGCGTGAGCAATGAGTGGGCTGAGAAATACCCAAACACCCACATTGCCGTCGTCAAGGCCATGATCCGCGCCGCTAAATGGCTGGACGACAACAATAACGCCAACCGCCCAGAAGCCGTTAAAATCCTCGCTAAATCAGCTTATGTCGGCGCCGACTACGACGTTATCGCCAACTCGATGACCGGCACGTTTGAGTATGAAAAGGGCGATAAACGCGACGTCCCTGACTTCAACGTGTTCTTCCGTCACAACGCCACCTTCCCGTACTACTCTGATGCGATTTGGTACCTCACCCAAATGCGCCGTTGGGGCCAAATTCCTGAGCACAAACCCGACAGCTGGTATATGGAAATCGCCAAGAAAGTTTACCGCCCAGATATATACCGCAAAGCCGCGGAACAATTAATCGCCGAAGGCAAGGTCAGCGCCAGCGAGTTCCCAAACTTCGCGACCGAATCCGGCTTTAAACCACCTCAATCTGAGTTCATTGATGGCATCACCTACGATGGCAAAAAGCCCAATGAATACATCTCAAAATTCAGTATTGGTCTAAAACCAAAAGACACGCTGAAGTAGTCGCACTGCCCCGCTGCGCGCAGCGGGGCAAAAGGAGCACCTATGTTTAAACAAAACACCCTGCATTATTTAAGTGTTGCAGGTTTCGCATGGCTAGTCCCACTCATTAAGCTTGCCAGCTGGGAGAATCCCCGCGAGCAAGCACAGGAAATCGTTCGACTTATCGGCCTGCCAGTGATCGCCATCTTGGTATTTCTCGCCATCTGGTCTACGGCGGCTTCGCGCATTGACACTAGTCTTGGGACCTTTCCCGGCCCGCTAGCCGTAGTCTCAGCAGCGCAGGGTCTGTATCACGAACACCTAGTTGAACGTGAAAAGGCGGTCGCCTTTTATGAACGCCAAACAAAACGCAACGAAGAAAAATTGGCAAGGAATCCAGACGCCGAAATTAAGATTCGCGATTACACCGGCAAGCCGACGTATTTCGACCAGATTATTACTAGCCTCATAACCGTTTTTACCGGTTTTCTGATCGCATCGATTATCGCGGTTCCCATCGGTATAACCTGCGGTCTTAGCCCGCTACTAAACACAGCCATTACGCCAATCATTCAAATACTCAAACCCGTGTCGCCCCTTGCATGGCTCCCACTGGTAACCATGGTTGTCAGCGCCGTCTATGTCAGCGATGACCCCCTGCTATCTAAATCGTTTATCAACTCGGCTATCACCGTCACGCTGTGCTGCATGTGGCCAACCTTAATCAATACCGCCGTCGGTGTTGCCAATATCGACAAAGACCTAATCAACGTTGGCCGTGTCATTCAACTCGGCTGGTTGACACGGGTTACTAAAATCGCGATCCCCGCTGCACTACCGATGATCTTTACTGGCCTGCGAATCTCCCTTGGCATTGGTTGGATGGTATTGATTGCAGCCGAAATGCTCGCCCAAAACCCGGGGCTTGGTAAGTTTGTATGGGATGAGTTCCAAAACGGCAGTTCCGAATCTCTCGCCCGCATCATGGTCGCAGTCATCACTATCGGCTTTGTCGGATTCATTCTGGACTCATTCATGCATACCCTTCACAAAATCATCGCCCACGACGAAGCTTGAAACAAAGGACGCCGACATGTCGACTTATCTTGATATTTCACACATTAGCATTGAATTCCCCACCAAAACCGGCCCGTTTAAAGCCTTAGACAAAGTGGACTTAAAAATAAACCGTGGCGAGTTCATCTCATTAATTGGCCACTCAGGTTGTGGAAAATCGACTGTGCTCAATATTGTTGCTGGCCTCTACGAGGCAACAGAAGGGGCGGTGATACTCGAGTCCAAAGAAGTTAACGCGCCTGGTCCAGATCGTGCTGTGGTGTTCCAACATCACTCCCTGTTCCCGTGGCTTACGGTGTATGAAAATGTTGAGTTGGCCGTTAAACAGGTCTTTAAAGGCAAAAAAACCAAAGCCGAAATTCGCCAATGGGTAGACTACAACCTCGCCTTGGTACATATGTCACATGCCAGCCACAAACTCCCTTCTGAGATCTCTGGCGGCATGAAGCAACGCGTTGGCATTGCCCGGGCACTGGCGATGGAACCTAAAGTATTGCTGATGGATGAACCATTTGGTGCGCTAGATGCATTAACCCGCGCCCACCTACAAGACGCACTCATGGAGATTCAGGCCGAACTTAATAACACCGTTATCCTTATCACCCACGATGTCGATGAAGCCGTGCTCCTATCAGATCGCATCGTCATGATGACCAATGGCCCCGCAGCCAAAGTTGGGGAAATTCTTAACATCGACCTCCCCCGCCCCAGAGATCGTTTAGGCTTGGCAGACAACCCAAACTACAACCACTATCGTGCTGCAGTGCTGACTTTCTTGCACCAAAAGCAAGCAAAAAAAGCAGCATCACCGCCGCAACTCGCGTCAGCGGAATCACTAACCGACGTTAAAAAAGCTGTAGGGGCATAATATGGGCGCCATCCACAATAAGAACGGACTCCATTTAGAGAAAGCCGACGTCACTCTCGGCTTCATTCCGCTGACAGATTGCGCACCGCTGGTGATCGCCCACGAAAAGGGCTACTTCCTGAGCGAGGGACTCAACGTCACCCTCTCTAGGGAGGTGTCTTGGGCCGGTATTCGCGACAAAGTGGGACTCGGTATTTTGGATGGCGCACAAATGTTGGCGTCCATACCCGTCGCTTCGCGCATTGGCGTGGGCGGCCCTAAAATAGACATGGTCAGCGCCATGGTGCTCGACCTCAATGGCAACGCCATTACCGTTAACAATCAACTTTACGACCACCTCTATGAAATTGATTCGCGCAGCGAATTCAGCCCCCTAATAGCCGCACAGGCTTTGCAATGTCTAATAGAAGAAAACAAACGGAGTAAACGCCCAAAATTGCGATTTGGGGTCGTTTACCCTTGCTCCACCCAGAGTTATGAATTGCGCTACTGGTTAGCCAGTGCAGGTATTGATCCCGACCGCGATGTCGAAATTGTAGTCATTCCACCACCGAAAATGGTCACCGCGATGACCGACGGTGACATCCACGGATTCTGTGTTGGTGAGCCTTGGAACACCCTTGCAGTGCAACAACAAATTGGTCATGTGGTCGCCACCAAATACCAGCTATGGAACAACAGTCCAGAAAAAGTATTCGCCGTAAGTGAAAGTTGGTCTAAAGAAAACCCCGCCACTCACCAAGCTTTATTGAGAGCCTTGATCAAAGCATGCATCTGGTTGGATAAAAAAGAAAACCGCAGGCTCACCGCTAAAATCATCAGCCAAGCGGCATATATCGCCCTGCCAGAGGAAACAGTTGCCCTATCATTGATGGGTTCATCCCTAAAGCATCATGGCCTGCCGCCAGAAAAAGTAGAAGACTTCCACGTTTTTCACCGTTATTCAGCCAACTTTCCTTGGCTAAATCACGCCGAGTGGTTTATTTCACAAATGTACCGTTGGGGTCAATTAACTACGCCAGTCAATATAGAAGAAACCGTCGCCGCTGTGTACAAGCCCGGCCTATTTCGGATAGCCGCGGCAGCACTTGGCATTGAAAGCCCCAGCATCGACCGAAAAACCGAGGGCAATTTACATGAAAAAATGATGTTGACAAAATCCCAGCACATCGGCCCCAATCAATTTTTAGACGGACAAATTATTAGCGTCGGCGGCATTATTAAGTATTTAGAAAAACAAAATCTTTCGAAGGCAGACATTCCCGCGCTACGGCTAATTAACGCCCAAAAAGAGGTATAACTCGCTTCATGAAACTGCTATTGATTGATGTTGACGATATTCGCGCCAACAAGCTTGCACCCATCATTGCCTGGACCGGCATTGACATGATTACCATTAACAACAGCAACGCGGATATTTACCAATTAGTCGGCGAAATGCACCCAGAAATCATTCTTGTCGACACCAATTCGCCCAATCGCGACACCCTAGAACACTTGGCTCAACTTCAGAAAAATGCACCACGCACTGTCATTAAATTAGAAAACACGCACTCCGAAGGCATCAACCGCCTCGCCGCCGAAGCTGGTATTAGTCTTTATGCCATCGATGCGGTTCCCACCGCGCTATTGCAAGCCTTAATCGACATAGCCATTGCCTATTTCCACAGCATCGACCAATTGCGCTACGAAGCTGAACACATAAAACCCATAATTGAAGCCCGACAAGCACTAAATAAAGCCAAGAAATTTATTATGGAAACCTATGGCTTGGCAGAGCACCAAGCCAGCGATCTGCTCAGCAAAAATGCTGACCGGCAACGCAAACCGGTTACGGAGGTAGCGCGGCAACTCCTAGATACAGGATCTTTTATTTAAACCGGCTATGCCCAAATATACACTGGCGAGCAGCGAAGGCCTTATGCTTGACGGGCGACGCAAAGACATACTTCAGGCCGCCAGCGGGCCGCTGTGGAAACGAAACTCTTCTTCTACCGTTTCGATTAAGTGCTGCTCTTTTTCTCGAAAAAAAGCCACTCGCGGCGCGATTGGTTCTACTGCATAGCGTTCTGCCAGTGCCAAATAATCCTTAAAATGTCGTGCCTCAGACTTCAGCAGCGAGTGGTAAAACGCGCCCAATTCTGGGTCTAACAAAGGGGCTATTTTTGCAAAACGCTCGCACGAGCGCGCTTCGATAAACGCGCCAATAATCAAGATATCGACCAATTTATGGGGGTCACTGGTGCGCGCACCTGTACGCAGCCCGTTGGCGTAATTGGCCGAGGATAGATGCCGATATTCAATGCCGCGCTTTTTCATAATACCCATAACCTGCTCAAAATGGCGCAGTTCTTCCCGCGCCAATTTAGACATTTTCATCAGCAGGTCCGGCTTATCTACATAGCGAAACATCAGGTTTAATGCGGTACCGGCTGCCTTTTTCTCGCAATTAGCGTGATCAATCAGCATTTCCTCGGGGAAGCGCAGCGCGGCGTCTACCCAGCCCTGGGGCGTTTCACACGGGAGGAATTCAAGTATTTCACTAATATCAACAGACATGGTAAAGCGCATCCAATCCAAAGCTAGGCAAGAAAACCGGCGCAGTATAGCAAAATTAAGATGTATTTCAGGGCTAGCGAGAGCAATAAGTTCAAGCCTAAAGCTCGCGATGTAAATAGCGACCTATATAACGCTGATAATAAGCTTCCGATAGCAAGTAATGTTCGCGATCAATCATGCCCCGCAGTGCCATTAACGATTCGTCGCGGTATTCAACATCAACACTAAAGCCAAACTGGCCGCAGTCACTAATTTGCCCCGCGCCCGCTCGCAACAACTGAAAAAGCCAAATATACGGGCTTTTATGGGCAGGATAGCGGATTCGCTGGGTTTGCAACTGCCACGCCAAGAGTTTAGCGTCATTAATATGCAGTTTATTCTCCATGACCTGCACTAAAAATCCGTCTAAACGCTCATCAATAATTTGCTTTTGCCCATCACTGTAGCTATTCCAGTCAATTACCTCATGACTATAGCGTTTGCAGCCTCGGCACACCTCATCGCCCAGCGCCGTTGAACAAACGCCGATACAAGGGGTTACTACGCGAGGACGCACAACAGCCAAACCAGACTCCAAGTAAATAGGGCAAATACAGGCGTAAAGGGTAAGCCAGCACCCTAGGAGCTGGCAAGCGTGGTCAATAATGGAAGGCGACAATATTACTATCTAAATCCCCTCGCCCCAAGCTACAGCAAAGACCGCAAATCGTCAGACCCCTGACGTCGGGCGTATGACGAGGCGAAGAAAGACTGGCCAAGCAACTACTTCTAAAGAGATTCCTTAACGTCTGTGTGGTTTTTCAGTATACTTGCAGCCCCCTATTTCGTATCGATGATGGGCATCGATAGCCCCGGCCCCGGCGATCCCGGTGGATACGGGTACCGAAACTGAAAAGAGGAGTTACACTGTGCTCGAAGCATACCGGAAACACGTCGACGAACGCGCCGCGCAAGGCATTGTTCCCCAGCCACTCAACGCTGAACAAGTCGCGGGCCTAATTGAATTGCTCAAAAACCCGCCAGCTGGCGAAGAAGCAACCCTTGTTGACCTGATATCCAACCGTGTACCACCCGGTGTTGACGAAGCCGCCTACGTGAAAGCTGGCTTTCTATCTGCCATCGTAAAAGGTGAAGCCAATAGCCCGCTTCTAAGCAAAGAAGAAGCAGTTAAACTGCTGGGCAATATGCACGGCGGCTACAATATTGTGACTCTGGTTGAACTCCTCGACCACGCGGATCTAGCTAAACTCGCCGCAGAAGAGCTTAAACACACATTACTGATGTTTGATGCCTTCCACGACGTAGAAGAAAAGTCCAAGGCTGGTAACGCACTGGCAAAAGAAGTTATTCAAAGCTGGGCCGACGCAGAGTGGTTCACCAGCCGCCCTGAAGTTGCCGAAAGCATTGTTAACACCGTATTTAAAGTCACCGGCGAAACCAATACCGATGACCTGTCACCTGCACCAGACGCATGGTCGCGCCCAGACATTCCACTACACGCACTGGCAATGTTCAAAATGGAACGCGACGGGATAAAGCCTGACGTGCAAGGCAGTGTTGGCCCTCTTAAATTGATCGACACCCTGAAAGAAAAAGGCCACCCCATTGCCTTCGTCGGCGATGTTGTTGGTACCGGCTCTTCACGTAAATCAGCAACTAACTCGGTCCTGTGGTTCTTCGGCGACGATATGCCTGGCGTGCCGAATAAGCGCTCCGGCGGCATTTGTATCGGTAGTAAAGTAGCCCCTATCTTCTACAACACCATGGAAGACGCAGGCGCACTGGTATTTGAAGCCCCCGTTGACGATCTGAACATGGGCGACGTAATTGAAATCCGCCCCTACGACGGCGTCATCAAGAATGTTGAAACTGGCGCCACCCTGAGCACCTTCGAACTGAAATCACCCGTACTGCTTGACGAAGTTCGCGCTGGCGGCCGTATTAACCTGATTATCGGTCGCGGCCTAACAGCTAAAGCCCGTGAATCACTGGGCCTGCCCACCTCGACTCTGTTCCGCCTGCCCGAGCAGCCCGCCGACACAGGCAAAGGCTACACATTGGCCCAGAAAATGGTTGGTCGCGCCTGTGGTTTACCAGAAGGCCAAGGCATTCGTCCCGGTACCTACTGCGAACCCAAAATGACCACCGTAGGTTCACAGGACACCACTGGCCCGATGACCCGCGACGAGCTGAAAGACTTGGCCTGCCTCGGTTTCTCCGCCGACCTGACCATGCAGTCGTTCTGTCACACTGCGGCTTACCCCAAGCCAATCGACATCGACACCCAGCACAACCTGCCAGACTTCATCATGACCCGCGGCGGTGTTTCACTGCGCCCCGGCGACGGTATCATCCACAGCTGGTTGAACCGCATGTTGCTGCCAGACACTGTTGGCACCGGTGGTGACTCCCACACTCGCTTCCCGATGGGTATCTCTTTCCCTGCGGGTTCTGGTCTAGTTGCCTTCGCAGCTGCCACCGGCGTTATGCCACTGGATATGCCCGAATCAGTGCTGGTTCGCTTTAAAGGCAAAATGCAACCTGGCATTACCCTGCGCGACCTGGTTCACGCCATTCCTTACCAAGCCATTAAAGAAGGCCACCTGACCGTTGAGAAAAAAGGCAAGAAGAACATCTTCTCAGGCCGCATTCTTGAAATCGAAGGCTTGGCGGGCCTGACTGTTGAACAGGCATTTGAATTGTCTGACGCCTCAGCAGAGCGTTCAGCCGCTGGCTGTACCATCAAGCAAGACATTGCAGAGATCTCTGAATATCTGCGCTCTAACATCACCCTACTACGCTGGATGGTAAGCGAAGGCTACGGCGACCCACGCACCCTAGAGCGCCGCGCCGCCAATATGGAAGCATGGCTGGCTAACCCAAGCCTGCTCGAAGGCGATGCCGACGCCGAGTACGCTGCCGTTATCGAAATCGACCTAGACCAACTGAAAGAGCCTGTAGTTTGCTGCCCTAACGACCCAGACGACGCTAAGTTGCTGTCTGAAGTTGCCGGCGACAAAGTAGACGAAGTCTTCATCGGTAGCTGCATGACCAACATCGGTCACTTCCGCGCCGCTGGCAAGCTACTAGACGCCAATAAAGGCACGCTGAACACCCGGCTGTGGATCTCGCCACCGACTAAAATGGATCAGCACACCCTGATGGAAGAAGGCTACTACAACATCTTCGGCGCCTCTGGTGCACGCACCGAAATGCCAGGTTGTTCACTGTGCATGGGTAACCAAGCACGTGTTGCCGATGGCGCTACTGTACTGTCTACCTCAACGCGTAACTTCCCCAACCGTCTTGGTAATGGCGCCAATGTTTACCTGACCTCTGCTGAATTAGCATCGGTTGGCGCGATCTTGGGCCGCCTGCCAACACCGACTGAGTATATGGAATACTGCAAAGATCTGGATGCCATGTCTGGCGAGATTTATCGCTACATGAACTTCGATCAAATTGCGTCTTTCCAGAAAGGTGCGGAAGAAGGTAAGCGTATTGCATCAGTAGAAATTACTGAGGTATCGATGTAAGCCTTAGACTTACGTTGTTGACAGAGCCGCCTTCGGGCGCAATGCTGTTTACTTAAGAATATAAGTTGACAGCAAGGTTTAAGAAAATCCGATATCCCGTATGGTATCGGATTTTTTTATACCTCTTCAGAATGATTTTCTTGATTTAACCGATCTATTCAATTTTTCCAATCTCAGCTCCTTTCCTCAAAATCTCCCTCTCGAACGGGTGGAATCAACCTGACGGCTTTCCAATTAAACAAGCATTCGGCGGCTCTTCATCATAACCGGGGGACATCGGCTTTCATCAGTGGAATTTGCGGGATGATCAGCACGCCAACCTTATGCACTATTTGGCCGATTACCCTGTGCTGCAAGCACTGTATGTGGCCAAACAACGGTTGATCCGGTTTGTGCTGCTCAAGACCCTGACGCGCAAGAAAGC
>NZ_JBFHDY010000077.1:0-17065 GCF_041584495.1 Zhongshania sp. | reverse complement strand
CTTGGGCGAACAATTGCTCTTCTTCGTCCATGCTCACCTCCGTATAAGGTAAATTTATGCTCAGCAGCCAAACCTCGCGAAACGGTCCGCCAAAGGCCGCTGCGCTATGCCCGCTCTGCGGCCAAAACAATCAATGCGCTGCTGCGGCGGGCAGCGAGCTCAGCAATTGCTGGTGCATGGCCGCCACCCTCGACACCGCCGCCAAACAGCACGCGGCTAGCCTCACCGGGCCTCAGCGCTGTATCTGCGCAGCCTGCGGCCGCCCCAGAAACAGCAAATAGCTAACTATTGCAGCCATTTTCGCATAACGGGCGCACTCTGGGGTCGGTTGCCCACCCCAATTTTCAACTTCATCGCAATTTAACGCTAGCATAGATTTCACACGGGGCTCGTTGGCGCAAGACGACCAAGCCAGCTCCCCCGCAAATAAATATTCAAACCACCACTGCACTTTTTATAAGTGCCAAACAAGGATAAGCTGAAAACCCGAGATCGACCAAGCGACATCAACTTTCTAATTCTATTGCGACAGCGGTAATTCACTATGACAGCAAGCCCACTCAGCGGCCCAGATTATTTACTCCGGGGTTTTAAAATCATACGTCAGCCCGGCATTCGGCTATTTGTTGCAATTCCGCTGATCATTAACATTATTATCTTTGGCACCTTCACCACCCTCACCCTCGACGCTATGAACGGCTGGATTAACCAGGTAATTGAATGGCTGCCGAACTGGCTGGATTTTCTGCGCTGGATACTGTGGCCACTGGCGGTGATTTTAGTGCTGGCCATCGTGATGTATATCTTCAGTACCGTGGCCAATATCATCGCCGCGCCATTTAATGGCTTATTGGCCGAAAAAGTCGAGGAAATGCTCACCGGCGAGGAAGTGGCTGGCCGCGAGACCGTAGCCATGGCGATTGCCAGCTTCCCCAAAAGTATCGGCCGCGAATGCCAAAAACTGCTCTATTACCTCGGTTTTGCCCTACTAACCTTAATTGCGAGCTTTGTGATTTCGCCCTTAGCGCCCTTGCTGTGGTTCGCGCTTAACGCGTGGATGATGGCCATCGAGTATTGCGACTACCCAATGGACAATCACAAGCTGAGCTTTAAAGAGGCAAGGAAACGTGTCGACAGTCAGCGTGGCACCAGTTTTAGCTTTGGCGCCTTAGTGATGTTGGGCACTATGGTGCCCATTTTAAATTTATTTATTATGCCCGCCGCCGTGTGTGGCGGGACTTTGATGTGGGTGGAACGTTTAAAAAAATAGCATCGCGAAGGGCCTACCTAAGCAAGTGCTCGGGAGGCCGAACACATGGCAGCTTCATACCCAAGGCTTCTTCAATATTGGGCAGTAAGAAAGCATCGTCTTCACAGGCAAAGCTAATCGAGGTGCCCGTTGCGCCAGCCCGACCCGTACGGCCAATGCGGTGCACGTAATCCTCGGCATCTTCGGGCAATACATAGTTAATTACGTGGCTAACGCCGTTGACGTGAATGCCGCGGCCCGCGACATCGGTGGCCACCAAACAGTCAACTTCACCGTCTTTAAATTGCTGCAAGGTCCGCGAGCGTTTGTTTTGAGGAATTTCGCCAGACAGGATACCGCAGCGAATGCCTGCCTTCTGCATTTTCTCAAATAAACGGCGGGTTTCATCTCGGCGATTCACAAAGATAATCACGCTGGTTGCGTGCTCTTCCCGCACGATATTCAGGAGTAAGCGATATTTATCTTGAGACTCAACCAAATACACTTTTTGGTCAACCGTGTCCGTCGCCACGCTCTCGGGTTCAATTTCAATTTTAACCGGCTCTTTGGTCCACTGTTCAGTGAGCCGCATAATATCGTCGGTAAAGGTGGCGCTGAACAATAAGGTTTGGCGATGATTGGTACTGGGCGTGGCCCGCACTATCCGTTTAACCTGAGGAATAAAGCCCATGTCTAACATACGGTCGGCTTCGTCTATCACCAAAATTTCAATTTGGTCCAGATACAGATCTTTACGGCCTTCAAAGTCGAGCAGTCGGCCGGGCGTTGCCACCACAATATCGACCATACCCTTTAATTTATCCTGCTGTTTCTGGTAATCCATACCGCCAATCAGGGTCACTACGTTTAAACCGCAGTACTTACCGAGAGCTCGCGCGTCTTCAGCAATTTGCACCACTAATTCACGAGTCGGGGCAATAACCAAGGCGCGTGGTTCACCGGCAAAGCGCTCTTCTTCTATGGGGTTATTCAGCAGATCATTAAAAATAGTAATCAAAAATGCAGCGGTTTTTCCGGTGCCCGTTTGGGCTTTACCAATCACATCATTGCCGCGCAGGGTGTGGGGCAAAGACACAGCTTGAATAGGGGAACAGTACTTAAAACCCGTATCGGCAATGCCGTGCATTAAACGTAGATCGAGGCCCAAATCATGGAAACGCGTTTTGCCCTCCTCGGTCGGCACCGAGAATTGATCTAGCGTCCACTCCGGCTCGGCTGGCTTTTGCTTTTTGGCTCCGCTGCGACCTCGTGGCGAGCGCTTGCTTGCGGAAACAGCCGCCACGCCCTGACTGTCTGCAACGGTAGCCGGTTCTGGCGTTGACGATACTTTACCTGAGCCAAATAACTTTTTTAACAAAATTCACTCTTCTTAAATTGCGCAATAATCAGCCATTCTAGCACCATTCTCTGGCAACACGCCCAAATGCCATTGCCGCCTGTCATTTTTTACTTTTTCGGCATTTGCGGATCAGGCGCGTCTACTTTTTGCTGTTCCGAGGGCGGCGGCGATGATGCTATAGCTTGCTCAGCAGGTGGCGGCGTTGATGGCACCGCCGTAGCAGGCTGCTGTGACATCGACACCGGCGCCTCAGACGACTCAGCGCTGAGCACCGGCTCAGAAACAGGCGCAGCTGCAGACGCGTTTACCACTGCCGACTCCTCTGCCAGCCGCGTTGCTGCAGCCTTTGCTTCATTACGCGCCACAATCCGTGCCCGTGCCTGCCGATCCAGATAATAGTCCGCGCTAAACCACCGCCCACCGCCACTAAAAAGCAAACTAAGCAGCATAATAAAATACGTCGCGGCAAACTCAATACCATTATTGAGTACCGCAATATCGCCTTTTTCCGTTAGCCAGCCGTAGTGACCGTGCTCGCTAAGAATATCTACCGCTCGATCAAGCCTATCGCCAACCGCCTGGCTGTTTTCCAAACTGGCGCGCGCCGCGGGCAGCCCTAAATCAGCCAAAGGCTTGGCGGTACTTGTCGCGGGATTAGACGGCGCAATAGCAAACCAGCCGTTACCCCAGTGCACGGTGATCGCCGCCACCAACATAACCACCATTAAGGGGATGCTTATCCAACGCACAGCGAGCCCAAACAGCAATAAAAAGCCACCCAATAGCTCGGTATAGGTAAGTAATTGCGCGAGCAGCTCTGGTTCAGGCAAACCAAGGCCATTGCCTAGCCACTGCGTAGTTGCATCGAGATGGCGAAATTTATATAAGCCTGCAGCGATCATGACCGGCGCTAAATACAAGCGAATAAGCAGCGGCGCCAAACCGTCTAACTTCCCTAATATGCCAAAAAAGAAATCGTGTACGCCGTAATACGCCCTAAAGAGCAAAGCCATAATCGTCCCTCTTTTTATCATTATCGCGGTGAAAATCTGGAGGCAGTATAACTAGACACGCGCCCGACTGCACACAGGGCACCCGGGGTCTCTGCGCAGGTTTAATTGACGCAGTTCCATATTAATACCATCGATCAATAACAGCCGCCCCATCAAGGGCTCACCCAAGCCCGCCAAACACTTAAGCGCTTCCAGCGCCTGCATACTGCCAACAATGCCAACGATGGGCGCCAACACCCCGCTCTCGGCACAATTGAGGGTCGCGTCGTCGGCCTCGTGATACAAGCAGCGATAGCAAGGGGAATCCTCGCGGCGAAAATCGAATACCGATAACTGACCTTCGCCGCGAATTGCCGCGCCTGAAACCAGAGGTTTTCGCGCGCTATAGCAGGCTTGATTCAGAGCGAAGCGGGTAGTGAAGTTATCGCTTGCGTCCACCACCAAATCGACCGCAGTCACCGCGTTTAGCAATGCCTCGCCAGTCAGTCGCGCGGGGTATTTCAGTACTGAGGTATCACTGTTTATAGCGCCAACGCTGTCGGCCACTGAGTCGACTTTAAGCCGACCAATATCACTACTGCCGTGGGCAATCTGGCGCTGCAGATTGCTTAAATCTACGGTGTCGTCATCGGCCAGATGCAGCTCGCCCACCCCCGAGGCCGCCAAGTACAGCGCTACCGGACACCCCAAACCGCCCATTCCCACAATCAGCACGCGGCTGCGGAGCAAGGCCTCCTGGCCATCCACGTCTAAATTTGGCAATAAAATATGGCGGCTATAACGTAGTAATTGTTCATCATTCATTGCGCCACACTCCCCAGCTGATTCGCTCATTGCCGCCGTAGTCGCGGCGGGATTCTACACAGCTAAAACCGCGCTCACTCAAAACCTCGCGCACCGCCGCCGCTTGTTGAAAACCGTGTTCCAACAACAACACCCCACCCTCGGCCAAATAGCCCGGCGCTAGGCTAATAATATGTTTGAGATCCGCCATGCCCTTATCAGCAGCAACTAGGGCTGAACGCGGCTCAAAGCGCACGTCCCCTTCAAGCAAATGCGGATCATCGGGGTCGATATACGGCGGGTTACTAACAATCAATTGATATTGCGCGGCACTGAGGGCAGCAAACCAGTCGGACTGCAGAAAGCGCACATTACTCAGGTCGAGCGCAAGCCGATTTGCTTCCGCCAAAGCCACTGCTTCCGCAATATAATCTAAGCCCAAAACCTCGGCATCGGCACGCTCCGAGGCCAGCGCCAAGGCAATTGCGCCGGTGCCAGTGCCTAAATCGAGAATCTGTGGTTTGTCCCAACGATTCATTATCTCAAGTGCGCGCTCTACCAAACATTCAGTATCGGGACGGGGAATCAAACTGGCAGGGGAAACTGCCAGCGGCAGCGACCAAAAATCACGATACCCCAAAATATGGGCAATTGGTTCGCCAGCCAGGCGCCGTGTAAAAAGACCTTGAAATTGCGTCTGCTCCGCCGCTGTCAACATCCGCTCCGGCCAACTGTACAAATAACTGCGGGGTTTATTTAGGCAGTGGCAAAGCAGGAGCGCGGTATCGAGATCGGCGCTGTCACTCAGCGCCGCTAATTGTCCGCGATACGCGAGGGCGTCAGCAATGCTGAGGCTCGACATTATTCCGCCAGCGCCGCCAAGAGATCGGCTTGGTATTCTTGACGCAGCGGCGAAATAATATGATCGACATCGCCCTGTACGAATTCATCTAATTTATACAGCGTAAGATTAATACGGTGATCAGTTACTCGGCCCTGAGGAAAATTATAAGTGCGAATACGCTCAGAGCGGTCACCGCTGCCCACCAAATTGCGGCGCTCGGTCGCCTGCTCCGCCAAGTTTTTACTACTCGCGGCATCGTTCACTTTTGCCGTTAACAAAGACATCGCCCGGGCCTTGTTTTTGTGCTGCGAGCGCTCGTCTTGGCACTCCACCACAATACCGGTCGGGATGTGAACAATGCGCACCGCCGAATCCGTGGTGTTAACGTGCTGACCACCGGCGCCGCTCGAGCGAAAGGTGTCGATACGCAGATCGCCTTTATTAATTAATATTTCGTCGGCCTCTTCCGGCTCGGCCATCACTGCCACCGTACAAGCCGAGGTATGAATCCGGCCCTGGGATTCGGTTTCTGGCACACGCTGCACGCGGTGGGCACCGGATTCAAACTTGAGATGACCGTACACCTCTTGGCCCGCCACCCGACTAATAATCTCTTTGTAGCCACCGTGCTCACCTTGGCGCTCGCTCAGCACCTCAACACGCCAGCCCTTGCGCTCGGCGTAACGGGAGTACATACGGAACAGATCCCCGGCAAAAATAGCGGCTTCGTCGCCACCGGTACCGGCGCGAATTTCCAAAAACACGTTATGGGAGTCATTCGGGTCCTTAGGCAGCAGCAAGGTTTGCAGCTCTACTTCCAAGGTGTCTAGCTTGGCTTTTGCTACCTTAACCTCCTCTTCTGCCATTTCCCGCATCTCGGCATCGTCTTCGCTCAACATAGCGGTGGCTTCAGCCAAATCTTCAGCAACTTGACGGTAGTGCCCATAGCTTTGCACCACTGACTCTATTTCTGCGTATTCCTGTGACAGACCGCGAAAGCGATCTTGATTGCCAATAATTTCTGGGTCGCTCAGCAGGGCGCCGATCTCTTCGTAGCGATCAAGTAAATTGTCGAGTTTGCTGACAAGGGAGGCCTTCATATTTGCTCACTTAATTAAGGTGTGGGGTGGCTTAGGAGTCGCTGCCTTTAAGCTGAAATAACTCCCGCGCCCAGTGGACAAGGTCTGTTCGACCTTTGGCGCCCGCCGCTTTTATTTGGGTTGTTGGGCTGTGTATTAATTTATTGGTCAAGCCCCGAGCCAATTGCTCTAGCACTTGCTCGGCGTCGTCACCCTTGGCCAATTGCCGCAAGGCGCGCTCTAACTCGGCATCGCGATACTCTTCGGCCTTGGCGCGATAATCTCGCACCGTATCAACCGCATCTAAAGCGCGCAATTGCGTCTGCCATTCTAGCAACGCCTTTGCGATTATATCGCCAGCTTTACGGGCTTCACTTTGTCTGGCGCGCTTATTCTCTTCAACGATTTCACGCAAATCATCTACCGTGTATAAATAGACATCGGCCAGCTCCGCGACCTGCGGCTCGATATCCCTCGGTACGGCGATATCAACCATCACCATGGGCCGATGTTTACGCTTTTTCAGTGCAACTTCCACCGCCCCTTTACCGAGAATGGGCAATTGGCTGGCTGTCGACGCCACCACAATATCGGCATCGACCAAATATGTCGGCATGTCCGACAGCATCACTGCCTCACCATTAAACTGCTCAGCTAAAAGCCGCGCCCGGTCTAAGGTTCGATTGGCAATAATAATACGCTTTACGCCCTTATCCTGAAGATGGCGGGCAACCAGCTCGATGGTTTCACCCGCGCCAATCAATAGCGCAGTACAACTACTCAGCGAGGAGAATACATGCTGGGTTAGGTTTACAGCCGCATAAGCCACCGACACTGGGTTTTCACCAATACCGGTATCTGTGCGCACCCGCTTGGCGACCGAAAACACTTGGGCAAAAGTGCGATGCAGGGCGCCATTGGCGGTACCCGCTTCAACCGCTTGGGCGTAGGCAGTCTTCATCTGGCCTAGAATTTGAGGTTCACCGAGCACCATGGAGTCGAGGCCTGCAGCCACTTCCATCATATGCTTTAGGGCATCTTGGCCACGCCAATCGTAGATACAGGCGGCTAACTCAGCGCGATCAATACGGTGATAGGCCGCCAACCAATCCACCATACTACGCACTGTGGCATCGGCAGCGTCATTGAGCACGCCATATAATTCCGTGCGGTTACAGGTCGAGAGAATGGCCAACTCAGATACACCAATACACGTAAGTGCATCACGCAGCGCGCGTGGCATTTGCTCCGGCACAAACGCCACGCGCTCGCGCACCGCGACCGGGGCCGAGTTGTGGTTAATGCCGATTACGAGCAGATTCATGAAATATGGGACGCCTGACTTTCCGTTTAACGCGGGAGCAAGGGTGAATTTTAGCAAGATGAAGGCCAAATGTGGATTTTATTCCCACCTTGAGCCAAACATTGTTGATCGGCGAATTAAACTTGCCATCAAATGTCCTAGCTTATAGCCCTAACCCATGAGCAAGAGCCATGCTAACATTGGCCATCAAAACCTCGGTGATCACTATTTATGCGTTCTGTCTTACCAAGCCTGTTATTCACATTGACGCTACTGGGCGGCTGCGCCAGCTTAGTATCTGAGCCTGAGATAAGCCCTGCGGAAGAGGCCCGCCCAACGGCCAGCGAAAAGCCCCTGCGCGCCTTTCCCGAGGACACGTTTTTCGATCTCCTCGTTGCCGAAGTCGCCCTGCGCTACCACGACCTAGACACCGCACTGGACAACTACAGCTACCAAGCCGATAAAACCAGCGATCACGGTGTCATCACCACCACAGCTCGACTCGCGCAGTACCTAAACCGCGATCAAGTGGCCCAAAAATACGCGCAACAGTGGTTACAATTCGAGCCAGAAAGTGCCGAAGCCCACTATATACTAGCTTCATCACTGTCGCGCAGCCAACGCCCCTTGGACGCATTCCCCCACATGACCAAGGTCATGGAATTAGGCGGCGAAAGTAATTTCGCGGCCCTGGCCGCCACCGCGCTGTCTCGCTCCGAAGCGGAACAAAACAGCTTTTTGCAACAACTAAATACCCAGCTAGACCGCTACCCAGGGGAAAACTCCCTCAAAATTGCCAAAGCACTCATGCTCCAGTATCAGCAGCAAGAGGCCGCAGCCCTAGCACTTATTCAACAAGTCCTCATCGACGAGCCAGACAACCCCCACGCCCTGCTCATCGAAACACGCACCCTAGCCCAATTAGGGCGAGACGATGAAGCGCTCACCCGCCTGCGCTACGCGGTAGACCAAAATCCCAACCACAAACGCCTGCGCCATGACCTCGCCCGACGCTTGGTAAAAACCGACCTATACCAAGCCAAGGCGCAATACGAGCTACTAGTTAGGCAAAATCCTGACGACAACAACTTGCTACTAGAACTCATGCTGATCAACCGCGAACTCAGCAATACCGACGAGGCCGCCCAGCAGCTTGAATCCCTTAGCGACACCCCCGCCCACAGCAGTCGCGCCCACTACGTACTCGGCCGCCTAGCCGAAGAAGACCGCAACTGGCTCGAAGCCATTGCCCACTATGAACAAGCCGTTACCAACCCCGAGTTCAGTCCTGCCAGCCAGCGCTTGGCCAGCATCTCATTAAGCATCGACGGCGCCGAAAAAACCCTGGAGCGCCTACAAAACCTGCGCTTGCGCATGCCTGAACACAGCAGCCTAATTTACTTACTGGAAGCGGAAATACTGCGCAAAGAGACCCAGTATCAACGCGGCTACGATCTACTGAGCAGCGCCCTAGCAAATACGCCCGATGACGAGCAGCTGCGCTACGCCCGCTCACTGTTTAGCGAGAAACTCGGCAACCTCGATGGCGTCGAAACCGACCTCAGGCACATTATTGCTCGCGACCCAGAAAATGCGACGGCACTTAATGCCCTCGGCTACAGTTTGGCCACCCTCAGCTCTCGGCTTGATGAGGCCGAAACCCTCGTTAAGCGCGCCCTCCTCATCGAACCCGAGGACGCCGCCATTATCGACAGCTACGGCTGGATACTGTTTCTCAAAGGCAATATTGACGGCGCAGTGAAAGTGTTAGAAAAGGCCTACAGCAAAAGTCAGGATCACGAAATTGCCGCCCATTTTGGCGAAGCCCTCTGGAGCAGCGGCGATGAGCAGCGCGCAAAAGCTGTGTGGAAGACCGGCCTTAAAGACACCCCAAACAGCCCGATTATATTTGACACCCTGCGCAGACTGAAGCTACTTAATGATTAGATTACCGAAAGCAGCGCTTACCCATACTAAGCTCGCCGTCATTACAGCACTCACAATATTAACAGGCTGTGGCGCCAACCCCGAGCGCTACCAAGACAGTAGCGCCGAGCAGTGGCAACTAAAGGGCAAAATAGGCCTTTGGCACGGCGACAAAAAAGAAAGCGCCACTATCGACTGGCAGCAATGCAGCGCCGACAGCATGCATATCCGCCTCAGCGGCCCACTGGGCAGCGGTACCATTGAACTGTTTGCCGACAGCGATGGCGCCAGTCTGAGCCAAAACGGCGAAACCCGTCGCGCCGCGAGCATCGAAAGCCTCGCCGCACAAGCGCAATGGCCCCTGCCGGTTGATGCTTTACGCCTGTGGGTACGCGGTCGCGCCGCGCCTCAACGTGAGTTGCGCAGCCGAATAAATACCAGCGGCCAACTTGAAGAACTCGAACAAGCTGGCTGGACCATTCGTTATCGCTACAGCGGGCCCGAGCAAACACTACCAGAGCGGGTAGATGCCAAGTCGGTAAACACCCGCCTAAGCCTGATTATTCGCACTTGGGGCGAACAAACCGGCATGTGTACGCCACGATGATGACAATAGAGCTGCCCTGCCCCGCAAAAATAAACTTATTTCTGAATATCACCGGCCGCCGCCCCGACGGCTATCACGAACTGCAAACTGTCTTTCAGTTGCTCGATTACGGCGATAGCTTGCGGCTCACTCGCCGCGACGACGAGCAACTTTGCCTGCACCCCGAACTCGACGGCGTCGCGAGTGAAGACAACTTAATAATGCGCGCAGCGCGGCAACTGCAGGCACTCCACCCCCATAAGCGCCTGGGCGCAGATCTCTCGCTTATTAAGCGCCTACCCATGGGCGGGGGTATTGGGGGCGGCAGCTCAGACGCCGCAAGCACGCTAGTGGGCCTTAACGCCCTATGGAATCTAAAGCTAAATTTGACGCAACTTGGCGAAATCGGCTTAAAACTTGGCGCCGACGTCCCCGTTTTTGTTCACGGCAAGACCGCCTGGGCCGAGGGAATAGGTGAAAAACTCAGCCCCATAGAAACCCCAGAAAGCTGGTTTGTGGTGCTAAAACCAGACTGCCATGTGTCCACTGTGGAAATTTTTTGTCATGAACAATTGACACGCCATAGCTCACCGATCAAAATAGCCGCCTTTCTTGAGGGAGGTAACGGGAATAGTTGCGAACCACTGGTTCGAAAACTGTATCCTAATGTTGATAAGGCCTTGATTTGGCTGAATCAATTCTCTCCCGCAAAGCTGACCGGAACAGGCGCATGCGTGTTTGCCAGCTTTCAAGATCAGGCAACTGCCGAGGCAGTTTGCGCGCAACGACCGAATAATGTTAACGGTTTCGTTGCCCGAGGTGTAAACACCTCGCCACTGCATAAAGCATTGGGCATTCTGTAGCACAGGGCCTAAAAAGTTTAATTGGGGTGTCGCCAAGTGGTAAGGCACTGGGTTTTGATCTCAGCATTCGTAGGTTCGAGTCCTACCACCCCAGCCATTTTAAAACTTGCCGCGTAAAGCGGCTTGTAGCTTCAAATCAGCTACCTGAGCTATTTACATCATAAAGTACAGGCACTGAGAGCCGGTCAATTGCGATAAATTGGCAACGCACACCACCTGAAATTCATTAACACCAGCCCTACAGGACGCCGACCGTGCCCAAGATGATGGTCTTCACCGGCAATGCCAACCCCGAACTTGCTCGTAAAATTGCCGAGCACCTGCACCTGCCACTCGGCGACGCAGTGGTTGGCAAGTTTAGCGATGGCGAAATCTTCGTCGAAGTGAACGAGAATGTCCGTGGCGCCGATGTCTTTCTGCTGCAACCCACCTGCGCACCGACCAACGACAACCTAATGGAACTCATCGTCATGGCCGACGCCATGCGCAGAGCTTCTGCTGGCCGCATCACCGCCGTTGTCCCTTATTTTGGCTACGCTCGCCAAGATCGCCGCGTGCGCTCACAGCGCGTGCCGATTTCAGCCAAAGTGGTCGCCGACATGATGAGTGGCGTTGGCATCAACAGAGTACTCACTGTTGACCTGCACGCCGAACAAATTCAGGGCTTTTTTGACGTACCGGTAGACAATGTTTACGGTTCGCCCGTGTTACTCGACGACATCAGCCGCCAGCAATACGAAAATCAAATGGTAGTCTCACCAGATATCGGTGGCGTAGTGCGCGCCCGCGCGGTTGCCAAACAACTAGACGACGCCGACCTCGCCATTATCGACAAGCGCCGCCCCGCCGCTGGCATTGCCCAAGTTATGCATATCATCGGCGAAGTTGAGGGCAAAACCTGCTTATTAGTCGACGATATGGTCGATACCGCCGGAACGTTATGCAAAGCAGCTGAAGCCTTGAAACAGCATGGCGCTGCAAAAGTTGTCGCTTACTGTACACATCCTGTATTATCCGGCGCCGCCATTGCCAATATCAATGGCTCTCAGCTAGACGAACTGGTAGTAACCGACACCATTCCGCTGTCTGAAGACGCAAGAAAATGCAGCAAAATTCGCCAGCTAACCCTGGCAAATCTATTGGCCGAGTCAATTCGACGGGTCAGTAATGAAGAGTCGATCAGCGCCCTGTTCCGCTAAGCACTTCGTTTAGCAGCACCGTTTTTCGACATTTACCGCCGCACTGGTCGCAAGTCGGCGGTTTTCGCGTTATTAAGGAGACACATATGTCTAGCGATTACACAGTTAGCGCAACAGTACGCGCAGATGTAGGGAAAGGTGCGAGCCGCCGCCTACGTCGTCTACAAGGTGAAATTCCTGCTATTGTTTACGGTGGCGAAAAAGCACCACAAATGCTCAACCTGATTCACAAAGACCTGATCAGATTGCTCAATGACGAAGCTTTCTACACCTCCATCCTCACTTTGGATGTAGATGGCCAGAAAGAGTCAGTGGTATTAAAGGACCTGCAGCGTCACCCAGCTAAATTGCGCGTTTTGCACGCCGATTTCCTGCGCGTCAATGCCGACACCCCCATTACTCTCCATGTGCCACTACACTTCTTAAATGAAGATATCTGTGTCGGCGTCAAACTGCAGGGCGGCAATATCACCCACGCAGCAACCGACATTGAGGTTCAGTGCTTACCGAAGGATCTCCCCGAGTTCATTGAAGTGGACATGGCCAAGATCGAAACCGGCACCACACTGCACATCTCTGACCTCGTACTGCCGGCAGGTGTTAGCAGCACCGCCCTAGCACTGGGTGAAGATCACGACCAAGCCATTGCTACTGTTCATGCTCCACGCGGCGCGTCTAGCGACGATGAAGCTGAAGACACAGCTAGCGACGCAGAGTAATAAGCTAACGGCCCCTTGGGGCCTATAGTAACAGGCGCTCCATTGACTACGATAAAACTGATCGTTGGGCTGGCTAACCCCGGCCCGCAATATCACGATACTCGTCACAATGCGGGCGCTTGGTTCGTTTCAGAACTGGCGCGCCAGCATCATTGCACGCTCAGCAGCGAATCTCGGTTTTTTGGCGACACCGCCAGAATCCAATACCAAGGTAGCGATCTGCGCCTATTAGTCCCCACCACATTTATGAACCGCAGCGGTCAAGCTATCGCAGCACTTGCTAATTTTTACCGAATTCCGGCTGAGGCCATTCTCGTCGCCCACGACGAGCTGGATCTGGCCCCCGGCACCGCCCGCTTCAAAACCGGCGGCGGCCATGGCGGCCACAACGGCCTGCGCGATACCATTGCCCAACTGGGCAATAACAATAATTTCCACCGCCTGCGAGTTGGTATCGGCCACCCCGGCAGCGCGGCGCAAGTCACCAACTATGTTCTTGGCAAACCGCCAGCCGACGAGCGCATCAGCATCGACCGCTGTATCGACGAAGCCCTGCGCAGCCTCCCCGACGCCGTTAACGGCGACTGGGCCAAAGCCATGAATCAACTACACAGCTATAAACAAGGGTAAAATCAAATGGGATTTAACTGCGGCATCGTCGGACTGCCCAATGTCGGCAAGTCAACCCTCTTCAATGCGCTGACCAACGCTGGCATTGACGCGGCCAATTTCCCGTTCTGCACCATCGAGCCGAATTCCGGCATTGTTATGGTGCCCGATCAACGCCTCCATGCGCTATCTGCCATCGTCAAACCCGAGCGTGTGATGCCCGCCACTATGGAGTTTGTCGACATCGCAGGCCTCGTCGCTGGCGCCTCCAAAGGCGAGGGCCTTGGGAATAAGTTTTTAGCCAATATTCGCGAAACCGACGCCATTGCCCATGTTGTGCGCTGCTTCGACAACGACAACATCATCCACGTTGCCAATAAAATCGACCCCGCCGCCGACATCGACATCATCAATACCGAGCTCGCGCTGGCAGACATGGAGAGCATCGACAAGCAACTACAAAAAGTCGTTCGCGTTGCGCGCAGCGGCGACAAAGAAGCCACCGTACTTAAAAACCTGTTTGAGAAGCTTCTGGCCCACCTCAACGAAGGCAAACCCATACGCTCACTCAAACTTGATGCCGACGAAATGCAGCGCACCCGCACACTGCACCTACTGACCATCAAACCCACGATGTACATCGCCAACGTTAACGAAGACGGCTTTGAAAACAATCCGCACCTTGACGTAGTACGCGCCATCGCAGCAGAAGACGGCGCCATCGTTGTCCCTATCTGCAACAAACTAGAATCTGAAATCGCTGAGCTCGACGACGACGAAAAAGTCGAATTCCTTACCGACCTCGGCATGGAAGAGCCCGGCCTAGACCGCGTTATTCGCGCAGGCTACCAACTACTCGGCCTGCAAACCTACTTCACGGCAGGCGTAAAAGAAGTTCGCGCCTGGACAATCCCCGTTGGCGCCACCGCGCCACAATCGGCGGGCGTCATTCACACCGATTTTGAAAAGGGCTTTATCCGTGCCGAAGTAATCGCCTATGACGATTACATTCAATACAAAGGCGAGCAAGGCAGCAAAGACGCCGGCAAATGGCGCTTAGAAGGCAAAGATTACATCGTAAAAGACGGCGATGTAATCCATTTCCGCTTCAATGTCTAACACACGCCATTGAGCGCTTGACATAGCGCCCTGAAGCTTGGAAAATGCGCGCCTTCTCTGCATAGAGAACAGTGGCAAGGTAGCTCAGTTGGTTAGAGCACAACACTCATAATGTTGGGGTCGGCGGTTCGAATCCGCCCCTTGCTACCATTATTCGAAGAAACCACCTAAGGGTGGTTTTTTTATACCCCCAGAAAAGTGCTCGGCTCTCGACGGGTGGATGATAACCGCCGCAGCGGTTCGATAAAATGGGACCAGCATTTTAGACGGCGAATGCCGCCCGAAGGGGCAGAAACAGGCCCAAGCCTGTTTCTGATCAATCCGCAGCACGCCCCTTGCTACCATTATTCGAAGGGCCTAGCCGGTTAATGACCGCTAGGCCTTTTTTTATGGTTCACATTTGGTTCACAATCCTCACTCAACTTTTTACTTGGTAACTGACACCAATAGCTGCCATTAGGGGGATACGGATGCCCAGAAAGCGCGCCAAAAGGAAAGGTAGCAACAGAACTCCACTGTCAGACCACAAACTGGCAAAGAAAATCTTAACCCCTCCACTTGCCGACCTACCTGCGGCAACGCTGACTTACTGGGCAAACGACCGCTTGCCCGAAATTCTTTGGATGGTACTAATCCGAAGCTGTTACGAACAAACCTGTGGGCTGGACATTTTCAAAGAGATCATCAGGTTTGTGAGCTACCATGAAAAAAACAAAGAACTCTACGACCTCACACATTCAGGCATCTCTCGCCTAGACGAAGATTTAAAAATCCAGACAATACGGCACATCTGCGACTTAACCGCGGGAAGCAACTGTCTTTCCCCACTTCTACTATTCAAAGCTTTGCCTAACTACGAAATCTGGGAAAAATATGCACCTGCGCCAGATAGCGAGTCGCCTACAGTCCTCATGAAAGCGGTAGGCGAAACCCTATGGCATCAATCACAAGAATCCACAGACGTTCGATGGCTTATAATCATGTTAATGGTTAGCGGACAAAAGCTGAGCGGGCTAAGTGACAAACAAATTGAAGAATTTCTTGGCTACCCCAAGGTCGGCAATCAACGTACAGTCCGCCCGGCCATTCGATCCTTAGAACTCGCCTTCCGCAGAATTGACCCAACTAAGCCTGAAGAGCCAAATCCATGGCCAGATAAATTTTGGCTTGATTGCTGGGAGAAGACCCCGTGCCACCCACTTGAACAATCTAAAGAGTCCACAACCACTGAGATTCCAGAGCGCGAAAGCCTTATGGATGTGTGGACACACTTAGTTACACACTGGCAAAGCTCACACAGCACGACGAAAATTAATGAAAAGCACGACGCGATATTCGGTTTGACGATTTTCGCGATGAAAATTGCATTTGAGCTTTGGAGCGGACCTCACGCCCAAGGTATTCTCGGAAGGCTTGGACTAAGGTCTATTTTTGAAGCTCGCGTGACATTGAAATACCTCATAAAGCAGGACGATCATGCTCTCTGGGCGAAATGGCGCAACTATGGAACCGGGCAGGCGAAGTTAAGCGCCCTAAAATTTGACGATGATACACCGGCCCCAGCATTTATAACCGTAGATGACCTTGACGCCATTGCCAGCGAAGACAAATGGGAAGAGTTTGTATCCATAAACCTTGGCTCATGGGACGAATCAAACCTACGCGATCTAAGCACCAAGACTGGCCTAAAAGATGAGTACGACAAATATTATGCATGGAGCTCATCATACTCCCATGGCTCATGGGGAGCTGTGAGGGAATCATGCTTTGAAACATGCACAAACCCACTACATCGCCTACACCGACTACCCAAACCTAGATGGCTTCCATCTGTGAATCAAGATGTACAGCTTCTGATAAACCGAATGCTAGAAGACCTAGAGGTAGTATACCCTCCGTTTCCACACAGATTAGATGCCTTGTAGCACTACACCCCAGAATCAGCATTCCAATGCCGCTTAATGGTTGCTAGGCTAACACCTAGCTTCCTAGCAGCCGCAGACTGGCTCAGTCCCTCAACTTTAGCCGCCTGAACAATCTTCGTTGTCCCCGCAGCCACAGGCCTCCCCAGCTTTATTCCGCCCGCCTTGGCGCGCTCTAACCCCTCTACCGTGCGTTCCCTGATCCGGTTACGCTCAAATTCACTAAAAGCACTGAAAACCCGAAGCATCAGCCTCCCTTCAGCACTGGTGAGATTTACATTCGGCAAATCAAGACTGCGAAGACTAACACCCCGCTCCAACAGCATGTCGATTGTCTTCTGAACGTCGATGGCGTCACGACCAAGGCGGTCGAGCTTCAAAACCACCAATGTATCGCCCTTCTCCAAGCTATGTTCAACCATTGCGCGGAAGGCAGGACGCTTCATTGCCTCAGTTGAACCAGAAATAGTCTCTGACACGCAACGATCGTT
>NZ_JBFHDY010000076.1:0-17298 GCF_041584495.1 Zhongshania sp. | reverse complement strand
TCGTCAGGGTTCAGGACAATATCAAAACCGCTGTTACTTAAGGGTAATGCCGCCACGGCTTTATGAATGAGATTTTCAATGAGTTCAGGTCGCAAACTTAATTCGTGACGTAATAATTGCTTTGATATGGCCAGGGTCATTGTAAACAGCTCGCGTTCTAGCTCACTATCAACCCACTTCAAGGGCTCGCGTAGCGCCGCCAACGCCAGTTGTAACTGCTGACTTTGTTCAGCCAACAGACGCTTAGATTCCTGCTGCCCGTCTTTAAGCCCTTGCTGAAAGCCTTGGTCATGAGCTAGTTTTCGCTCGCCCTCAAACGTGTCAGTCTGGCGAGTGTGTTCGGGAGCATCGGCTTCGATTCGATCAGGCCTAGCAGCCACGTTCGATACCGGCGACGCCAATACCGAGATTTCAGGTAACTGCCAGGTCCGGTGTTCGACCGCAGCCTTCGCAGACTCAAGCACTTCCGGCGCGTCATTAAGTGCTTCGGCATCAATTACCCGCGGCACAAACACCTGGAACACATCCGCCATAGCAGCCTCTTAATGATGTAATTTGCAGTTAAATAGCACAGCTGCCTCACACATAATCGTCATTACCGCCGCGCCCTAAATCGATTTGCCCTGCTTCCGCCAATTTTCTGGCAACGGCGAGTATATCTTTCTGGGCAGCCTCAACATCGCTCAACTTCATTGGCCCACGCGCGTCCATGTCTTCAATTAACATCTCTCTAGCGCGTTTAGACATATTGCCCATAATCTTATCGCGCACTTTTTGGTCTGCACCTTTTAAGGCCATGGGTAAAATGTCGGAGCTGACCTCTCGAAGCAATAATTGGATACCCTTATCAGGAATATTAATCAAGTTGCTAAACAAGAACATCAGGTCCTGTATTTTCTCAGACAATGCCTCACTCTTTTTCGCAACCGACTCCAAAATCCGTGTTTCCGCTTCCGGGTCTAAGCCATTCATAATCCCGGCTACGGTCAGCGCCCCATCAATTTTACGGTTTTTAAAGGTTGCCGTAACCGAGAGCTTTTTCTTTAATACCGTTTGTAACTGACGCATGGCCGCTTGCGGAATTGTCTGCATATTGGCAATGCGCATTACAATATCATCTTGTAAATCCGGCGCCATTTGCTTCAACAACGCGCCAGCCTGCTCTTGGTCCATATGCGCCATGGTAATGGCGATCAACTGTGGATGTTCATCCTTCAACATATGTAGCAGGGCGTCGGGTTCCAACCAGCGCAGGGAGTTCATCTCTTGTAACTCTTCGTCACCCAATACCCGGTCGGCCAAAGTCGCGCCCTTTTGCTCACCGAGCGTAGAGGTAAATAATTTGCGCACATAGCCGTGCACACCAACGCCAAGCGACGTCTCCGACTGCATCGACATTCTAAAGTCGTCGACCACCGCCTCGGCGCGCTGATTGTCCACACTACGAATCGCAGCCATCGCGGTGCCAATGAGCTCTACTTCATGGGGGTCAACAAATTGCAGCACCTTAGATGCCTGCTCTTCGCCCAGCATCAATAGAAACAAGGCCGCCTTTTCACTGCCCTTACCACCCCCACCTGCTGCCATATTAGGATTTACCATTTTCTTCCGACACCCATTTTTTCATTACTTGCGCCACACGTTCCGGGCTTTCATTCACCACCGAGCGCACTTCGGTCATTTTTTCTTCAAAACCCATTTTTCCACCCAACTGGGCAGGCGTTATTTGCGGGCCACCCAGTGCCGCTACGGCCGGGTGCAAGACTTCACCTGTAACACTGTCGACCGCGCTACCGGGCGGCAGCGCGCCGCCAGTCCCGCGCGAAGCACCGCCCCCTTGCATCAGGGTTCGCATGCCAGGCCGCAGCACAGCAAATACAATGAGTAATACCGCCAGGCCCGCAAAGGTTTGGCGAATTAAATTGGCAAACCAGGGCTGCTCCCAAAATCCGGGGGCACTCATTTCTTCACCAAAACCCACCGGCGTTTGAAAATCTGCCGACACCACCGTCACCCGATCGCCCCGCTCAAGATCAAAGCCAATCGCGTCCCTCACTAGCAGGTTTAATTTTTCCAATTCAGCCGCGCTAATTTCTACCGAGCTCGCTTGGCCCCCTTCGCTAGGGCCGCTGCGATTCGCCACCACAACCGCTACCGAGAGTTTTTTAATCAAACCTGTTGGCGTGGTGGTATGGTTTAAAACCCGTTCAATTTCATAATTGCGCACTATTGAGCGACTGCCAGTGCCAACGCCATCATTGTCACCAGTACCCTGGCCACCAATGCTCGGTGGCTCATTAGTCAGTGCCCCCGGAATACCTTTCGCGCCCGCGTTACCCACAGCACTGCGCCCCTGTTCATTAATTTGCTCACTGCGCACGACCTGGCGGTCCGGGTTCCAGCTTTCGCGGCTTTCTTCGCCAGTGGAAAAATCCACATCGGCAGACACCTTCACTCTTACTTGGCCAGCGTCGGCGAGTGGTCTGAGCAAGTCTTCAATACTGTCCTCATAGGCGCGCTCAATTCGCTGACGGTAACTAAATTGCCGAGAACTTAAACCTAGATCATCTTTATCGCCCTGCTCAGACAATTGATTACCTTGCTGGTCAACTACCGTCACTTGTTCGGGCGCCAAACCGGTAATACTTGAAGCCACCAAATTCATGATGGCATTAACGTTCTGCTTATCAACACTACTACCGGGATAAATATCCAACATAATCGAGGCGCTGGCCGGTTTGCGATCACGCACAAACACCGACTGTTTCGGAATAGCCAAGTGCACCCGGGCCTTGCGCACCTGATGCATACTTTCAATGGTGCTCGACAATTCCTGCTCTAGCGCGTAGTGATACTTCTTAGACTGCATGAACTCGCTAACACCAAAACCCTGTTCTTGCTCCAGAATTGCCATTCCGGTGCCATCACGCATAACACCTTGACCTGCCAATTTAATTCGCGCGTCATGAATTTTTTCAGAGGAAACCATAATAGAGCCTGTTGGCTCCTGAATTTTATAAGGGATACCCGCAGCGTTGAGGGCATCAATCACGCCCGCTGCCCGCTCCGGCGCAACATTCGCATATAAGGTGCGGTAATCCGTACCCTGGGACCACATTACGGCAGCCACACCAATAGCCACGCTGGCGGCAATGCCCACCAATATCAACAGTTGACGCATTACCTCGTTTTTCGCCAAATCAGCAAGTAAACCCGTCAGCGGATTGCTTTTAACTTCAGCCATGTTGGTAGCCCACCGTCAGTATATTCCTCATTACCAAACACCCACGCACAGGCATTACATCGACATCCGCATGACTTCTTGGTAAGCATCAACAAACTTATTACGAACTTCAACGACCGCCTTAAAAGCAACTTCCGACTTTTGCATGTTTACCATTACTTCGGTCAAGCTAACATCCTTAGCTCCCGCCTCAAACGCCGCCGCCAGCACGCCAGAGGCTTGCTGGGTACTGTTAACCGCGTTAATGGACTCTTTAAGCATCGCCCCAAAATTAACGTTAGAGGGCGCATTAACTGCGAAACTGTCTGCCTCCACCATGCCCGACTTCGCAACGCCGGTCTGTTCCCGCAAGGCGCGAATCTGAGTGAGTATTTGATCAACTTTCATATCTGACATGGCCTATCTCCTTAACCCATCAGGTAACTTTGTTCACGCAAACGCGCCAATTTATAGCGCAATGTACGGGGGCTAATACCCAATATTTCTGCGGCTTCTTTTTTAGATCGGCCCAAACGCAAGGCGTCACTAATAAGCCGACGCTCCTGGTCGCGCATAAACCCATCCAAAACTCCACCACTGCCAACATCGCCGTCGTCAGCGCGACGTATCGGTGTGTCCGCGCTGTACGCTTGCTCGTTGATAAAACTCATTCCAGATTCAAACTGAATATCATGATCGGTAATTTCTTTGCCCTGCCGCAGAATCAAAGCCCGCTGAATAACATTATCAAGCTCGCGAACATTACCCGGCCAGCGGTAGTGCATTAACTTTTCAATAGCGTCTTCAGTTAACACGCCGTCAACGCATTGAATACTGCTATCGCGCGCCAGAAAACTCAGCGCCAGAGGTAATATGTCACCGCGTCGCGCGGCTAACTCGGGAATATGCAAGGGAAATACATTCAAGCGGTAAAACAAATCCTCCCGGAACATGCCCGCTCTAACCACCTCACGTAAATCACGGTTACTCGTGGCAATCACCCGTACATCTAGGCTCAAGGTTTTACGACTGCCCAAGCGCTCCAGCTCACGCTCTTGAAGGACGCGTAGCAACTTAGCCTGTAGGCCAAGTTCCATCTCCGAAACTTCATCCAGTAATAACGTGCCGCCCTGAGCCTGCTCAAATTTGCCAGCATGACTATTAATCGCTCCGGTAAACGCGCCCTTTTCATAGCCAAACAGCATGGCTTCAAGCATGTTTTCGGGAATTGCCGCGCAATTCAACGCTACAAAAGGACCACCGCTGCGACGCGAGCTACTGTGAATATAGCGGGCATACACCTCTTTGCCCGCGCCACTCTGACCGCTGATCAACACCGTTGCATCAGTCATCGCCACTCTGGCCGCCATTGCTTTAAGGGATTGCGAGGCAATATCGGCAACAATTAGCTCAGACATGACGCGCGCCTCCTTCAGCAAAACCTGCAAGCTTATTCTTGTGAAGCGTGGCCAACACCGCACGCAGCTGCTGCCTACTACTCAACAATTCTCTATGGCAAAGTTCGCGATAGTATTCAGATGTTAGAGATTGATTGCTTTCACCTTTGCGGCCGGTATCGATAATTTTAATCATGCCCCGAACTCTCTATTAATCGCTTTAGCCTAAACAAAGCAAGCAATATGCCATCATAAAAAACACAACAAATTCAAAGTCTTAAATAACACCACAGTAAATTCGCCATTTTTTTGGCGACGCCATCCGACTGCACTGTTGAAAGCTTGACGGTAAAGGAGCAACGCTAAATCAAAGGCAAGTCGGCGCAATTACGACAGCCCTGTAATGCAATCCAGCGCTACGTAAACAAGTATGCAAACGCAAGGAATGTGCTTCAGTATTGGTGCTTAAGCTGCACTTCGTGTCGGGGATAGACCCCTGCCTTCGCAGGGGTGACGTTGTGAGACAATACCCTGAAGTCATCGTAACGAAGCTACACTTCGTGGCGGGGATAGACCCCTGCCTTCGCAGGGGTGACGTCGTAAGGCAAATACCCTGAAGTCATCGTGACGAAGCTACACTTCGTGGCGAGGAAAGACCCCTGCCTTCACAGGGGTAACGTCGTAAGGCAAATACCCTGAAAATCAGCGTAACGAAACTACGTGTGCTGCGTCATCCCTGCACAGGCAGGGATCCAAGTGAGCGATAACGAATGCAGTTGATAGCGCGCTGAACCAACAAAAAATTTTGACTAAGACACGCCAAGTTTTTTCATCTTCTCGGCAAGCGTCGTGCGCTGTAAGCCCAGCAATTGCGCAGCCCGAGTAATGACGCCTTCTTCCTTGCGCAGCGCTTCACTGATAAACCACTGTTCAATTTCAAGCAGATAGCCTTTCAAGTCAATGCCGCTATCTGGCAAGGGCGGACGATCTGGATTCGATGCAACATCAAGAACAACGTCATCATCAGCGTGATAAGCGACCAGTGACGACAGCAAGGCATCTTGATCATCGCGACTCGTATCATCGTCATTATCGACAAGCCCGAGCATCTGGTATTTCTTAGGGAGATCCTGAGACCGGAGTAGCTTAGCCCCATGTGTAATAGCCAAGCGCTCCATTAAATTTTCTAACTCACGTACATTGCCGGGCCAAGCGTACTGCTGTAATGCTCGCATTGCACTGCTGGCGAACTTGGGCGGCTTCATACCTTTGGCTTCTAGCTTTTTCATGAACAAGGCCATTAAGGCCGTCACGTCTTGGGCGTGTTCACGGAGCGCTGGCACTTCAATAGGAAACACATCTAAACGATAAAAGAGATCTTCGCGAAAACTACCCTCGCGAACCATCGCCTCTAAATCGCGATGGGTTGCGGCCAAAATTCGTACATTACAATGCTGAGTCTGATTACTGCCCACACGCTCAAAGCTGCGCTCTTGTAAAACCCTTAATAGCTTGACCTGCATCGGCAAACTCATATCGCCGATCTCGTCCAGGAATAAGGTCCCGCCTTCGGCCATTTCAAAACGGCCTTTGCGAGTCGCTACCGCACCAGTAAAGGCGCCCTTTTCATGACCAAATAGCTCACTTTCTAATAAATCTGCGGGTATCGCGCCGCAATTCACCGGCACAAAAGGTTTGGCTTCACGGGATGACGCAGAATGGATCCGACGGGCCACAACTTCTTTGCCACTACCGGACTCACCGCGAATAAGTACCAATGTATCAAAGCCTGCTACCTGATTAATGAGCACATCAAGTGCTTGCATAGCATCAGACTCCATTGCCTTAGGAACAGTGATATCACACCCACTTAAAATTACATTATTATTTATCTGAACGGAAGCGGTCATTAAGTCGAGAACCTTTTCACGAGCTCGGATCTTGTACAGCAGCGAAATATTGCAAACGCAAACCCGGCGACCAAAATAATCAAATCAATTAGCCTCTATGGTGCCGAATTCAGCTCACGCTTGGGTATAGGGGAAAGCCCTAGGTGCAAAAAACCAACTTGGCTATCTAAAAACGCTCTAGAAAAACTAATCCATACTGTCAGAGTCTTATTTCCAAGATATTGATAGCGTAAGAATTTGATCAGAAAAACAAGAAAGGCCCATAAATGGCGAACGCGCGCTAAAGCGAAGCAAATAATAACAAGCGCTACCTATGACACACTACAACTCAAATAAGTACCAACATTACGTACGTTTTGTCGGGACTGATTGGCATCCGTCAACATACTGCTGCGCTGCTGATACAAAACATTCGTCACCTGCTGATCAATATTTAGAACTGCTTCGATGACCTCAGCCACTTGCTGGCTTTCTGAAGGGGCGCAGTCCTTAGCAAAAAACGCATCCATTAGGGCGCGGCGGCGATACTGTTCGGCAACCGCTTCGGCCCAGTCGTTATTCTCGGCAAGATGCTGAATATTTTCACTCATCAGCAAAATGTCGCGAAGTTCACGCTCACGTGCACCTAGCACCTCGGCATTTCGCAGTATTTCAATACTCATTTATCACCTGTTAAATAGCCCAGCTAGCACAATCCGAGCAACATTGATCAAAAGCAAAGAAAGCTATTGGGCCAACCACCACAGCACGAAAACAAATTATGTAACGTAAATGCTATACCAGCTCAGCCTGATAACTTGCATTCGACTCCGTACCACTCACCTCACTCGGAATGGCATCCCAAGCTTCTTTCAACTCTTTCAATAGCGAAGCAACTTCGTCGAGGGCCCCTTCATCATTGTTGATATTGGCAAGCAGTAAGCGACGATTCATATAATCATAAAGATTTTCTAAATTCTCGCTCATCTCGGTGTTTACGCTGTGATCGAGACTCATCCGCAAGCCATCAACAATTGACATAATACGGTCTATGGTAACAATTTTACGTTGTACATCTTTGCGCTGCATATGCCCCTTAGCTACGGCCAAACGGTCTAAGGCACCGTCCATTAACAATTGTATTAAGCGGTGCGGGCTGGCCGCCGCCACTGAAGATTGGGCGCCAACGGATGCGTACGCCTGGGTCGCTCTACCTGCTGAATAGCTCATTTTTCTTCCTCTTGGTAAGCTCTGTATGCCTACCTTAATTGACGGCTCTTCACTGGTTTTCTTTAGTATTATTTACAGTCATTTACGGTGGAAAATACTTACTTGCGGCGCAATATAAACACGCTTACTTCTTAAACACTGAGCCCGGTAAATTATCTAACTGCTGAGTTAAAAAGGTACCCGTTGCGTTCAATTGACCCAGCAGGGTATCTAGGGCCGAAAACTGTGCTAAGTAACGCGCTTCAATTGATGCCACCCGCCGATTTAAGGTTTCACGCTGATCGGCGATGCGTTCCACCTGCTGTTTTAAACCTGCGGTGCGGTTGTCTAAAATTCCGCCTCCAGCAGTAATATTACCTATCAATGTATCTAAACGGGTGGCGTAGCCATTTTCACCGGCAAACACGCCCGCCACATTGGCGAAATCAGTGTCAAGCACCGACGTCAGCTTAGTAGCATCCAGCTTTAGCTTGCCCTTTTCTATCGTGGTTATCCCTAGTTCTGCCAGGGAATCTAAGTCCACGTCTAAACCGCTAACAAGGGTGCCCATTTCCTGACGTATTCTATTCGCCACGCTGCGGGTGGCGGAATCACCCTGCAATAGGCCGGCGGTTTTGGCCTCTGGATTATAGGCGGTTAAATCATTCAGGGTGGTCATTAAGGTATTGTAGCCGCTAACAAAACCTTCGATGCTTTTCTTTACGGCGGCGGTATCGTGCTTCACCGTTAAACTTAGGTTTTCACCGGGTTTGGCGGCTTTTATGTCAATCGTGATCCCTTCAATCATGCCCTCAAATTTAAGGCTGGCACTGCTCAGGGTAAAACCATCTACCACCGCAATAGAGTCTTTGGCCTCGGCGTTCTCGGTCATGGCGAAGTTGCCCGAAATATAGGCTAAGTCGTTCAAATTACCGGTATCTGTATCGCTAGGACTAACATCTACTGTTATGGCATTGGCCAGCCCTGTCTTGCTGGACGAAAACACCAAGTGCGCGCCGTCTTGATCAGTCACAATACTCGCCGCGACGCCGGTATTGTCGCTAGCGCCATTCACCGCGTCGCGGATCGCGGTCAGTGAATCTTCACCGGCCGCAATCGTCACCGAAAAAGTTTTGCCATTCTGATTAAAGTTCAGTACGCCGCTACCCACAACCGCGTCATTGTCGACATAAGCCTTAGAGGCAATAGTGTGCTTAGCAGCTAGCTGCTCTACTTTCACCGTATAAGTGCCCGCTGCCGCAGCAGCCGTCGTGGTCGCGGTGAAAACTGCCGTGTCTGAGGAGGATGCCGAGCGTTTGCTAAAGGTATCGGCATTTTTTAAGGCGCTGAGGCTGTTTTGAAAGGTCGTCAATGAAGATTTGAGGGAGCCGAACGCAGATAAGCGTGCCTGAATAAGCGCTTCTTTGGAGGCGAGACGGGTTTCTTGAGGGGCGCGTTCAGCCTGAACCAATTGCGAGACAATACTATTGATATCCAGCCCTGATCCAACACCCGATGCTGTTACCGACGCCATAATGTCTCCTGCACCTGAGGTGCCTTAGCCTGAATTATTTGCGAAGGCTGCCATTAACCTCCTACTAAACCCATGGCCTGCTTGTACTTTGCCACACAAAAGCGTGAACGATTTAGCCATTCAAACACAGACAATGCACGTTATGCGCCAATTAAGCCTGGTCTTCAATCAAACTGCCGGTACCTTCAATAAAAGTACGGGCAATATTCAATAATTCTTCTGGCGGTATCTGCCGTATCACTTCACCCGACTCGGCGTGAATGACTTTTAAAATTGTTCTACCAGTAGTGTCGTCTACCGAAAATTCGAGGTCGCGCTCACGGTCCTTGAGGATTTCATTGAGTTTGGCAACCGCTTGCGATGTTTTCTCTATACTATTTGTTGAGTCAAATTCTGCCACCAAAGCCATGGCCAAACGGCTTAACTCATTGCTCGGCTTGGTCTCTTCACCCCGTGCTTTTGCGGCATCTTGGGCAGTGCGACTGGGCGCCGCTTGCGAGGAATTCGAGGGAGACGGCAAAGACTTGCCGCTCGGCACCGGCACAAACCGGCCGCCAGCTTGAGTAGCCGCGCCCGCGTTCGCCGCCGTCGCACTCGCTGGTTTAGCGTAGCTTGGCGCTAGCGCTTGTAATGATAAGCTCGTATCCATAATTTAACCTACTCACCCTATCAAACAGTTATACCAGAAACACGAACAGAGCCTTTAGGCCCCGTCGTCTTTCCCGTTAACTCCCTGTCTGGGCCGTTAATTCCCGCCACCCAAAAGGGTGACGGGTCCTAGCGGGCTGCGACTTACTGCAGCAGACTCAGAGCGGCCTGTGGCAATGCATTGGCCTGGGCCAAGATCGCCGTACCCGCCTGTTGCAGAATCTGCGCCTTGGTTAAGTTTGCCGTTTCGGCCGCAAAATCAGCGTCCAAAATTCGGCCGCGTGATGCCGCCAGGTTTTCGGAGATGGTCTGCAAGTTAGTGATGGTAGATTCGAAGCGGTTTTGGATCGCACCAAAGTCGCTGCGACGATCGCTTACCGCTGTTAACGCTGAGTCAATGCGACGCAGCATGTCGTTTGAGCCAGCCACTGTCAGCACGTTACTCGCGGACAGGCTGCCGGTTACTGCGGCATCGGTCAAACCTAGGTCAGCTTCCAATCCACCGGTAAAGGCAATAGCCTCTGAAGCGTAGATTGACACCGTGCCATCATCATTGAGCTCTGCACTGCCATTACTGCCAAGCGCGGTATTAATCGCCGTCACAAAGTCGTCGGCAGTCAAGTAAGTACCGTCAGTAATCGCTACTGGATCCGCATCACCGATAGCGATATTGAAATCACCCGCAACCGTTATACCTGCAGCTTCAGTAGCACCGGCAGCCACGAGATCGGTACCCTGAGTTGCAGCGATCGCTGGCGCTGCCGCGGTATTTGCAAAATTATCGACCAAAATATCTTGATCGGCGCCTTCTGCAACGGTCGCAATCGTAATATTACCCGAAGCATAATCCCCAGAAACCGTATAAAGACCACTCAGACCTGCATCTATATCAGCGACTAACTGGTTGAAAGTCGCTTCTACTGTGCCAGCATCAGAGTAGTCACCACTCAAAGTAACCGTCTCTGTGGTTGTTCCTGCATCAAAAGACACATCAAAGGTGGCATTGGTGGTACCAAAGTCAGCGAACAAATCACCTGTAGTACCAGTTACGACTGCATTACTCGCAGTAGCGGGCACTTCTGCGCTACCCGCTAAATCCGCAGTTAAATCCGCAGAAGTAACAGATGCCGTTGAGCCCAGTGAGTTCAGACGTGTGCTTGCCGTCAGATCAAGACTAATAGTCTCGCCAACATTCGAGCCAACTTGGAACACCGCATTGCCAAAGGAGCCGTCCAGAATCTTACGGCCGTTGAACGAAGTCTGTGAAGAGATACGGTCGATTTCAGCCAGGCGCTGCTGAACTTCCGCATCGAGTGCGCCGCGATCAGAGTTAGAGTTAGTGGCGTTAGCAGACTGTACTGACAACTCGCGAATACGCTGTAAGTTATTGGTAATTTCGTCCAGCGCCGCTTCACCAGTTTGCGCCAGTGAAATACCGTCGTTGGCATTACGAACCGCTTGGTTCAAACCATTGATTTGGGTGGTAAAGCGAGTAGAGATGGCCAGGCCGGCGGCATCGTCTTTCGCGCTATTAATGCGCAGACCAGTAGAAAGGCGCTGCAGTGAGGTGTTCAAAGTTTCTTGTGAACGCTGCAGATTGCGCTGGGCATTCAAAGAGGCAACGTTGGTGTTGATGCTAAGTGCCATGGTAAATCTCCTTTCCACTCTATGCGGTAAAGACGTAAGTCTTTGATTAAGCACCAGTCAAAGCGACTGTAGTTTGCTTTCAATCCAATTAACGGCCGCATTTGAGAGAACTTTAAGTTTTTTTTACAATTGGTGGTAAATACGTAGAGAAGATGGGGGGGGTGGGGCACTGTCTGACGGCAGACAAAACCAGCTCGGCAATTAATTCCACTATGGGCGAAGCAAAATACTGCCCCCTTCCCGATCATTAACGTTTTATTCCATAACGCCCGTTTACGGAACAAGCTTTGCCACTGCCTTAAAAATAAAACATACAACAGAGAGACTTTGTGAGAGGTGATTGTGGCGTGATACCGCCGCACGCTCCGGCAGACATCTATTAAATTGGCTTAGGAAGCCAAAACCCCCTAATTCAATTTATAATTAACAATGCAGTGCAGAAAGATACAACTCAGCAAATTTCGGCGGCCGCTGAATCGAAATATCCATGTTCAATTTGCGGGCAATATCGCTCGCAGAGATAATACCGCGAATCTGGTGACGCTCACGCTCAACCACTAAACAGTGCTGATGACCTTATTGCCGTAAAAGCTCGAGTACGTCAGACACGGTCATTGTCTCCGGCTCGTGAAAGCCAAACACGTTCAAATCCTAACGTTACGCATTATATCTGCTACTTAATGCTATTGATCGTAAAATTCGGCAAGCTGATACGACACTCTGACGCCTCAATGACGCACCCAGCCAAATCGCTCTTTACCACGTGTGCCGATTGGCCAGTGCATTACTGCACAGCAAAAAACGACAATGACGAGCAGACTACGAAGCATGGGAATCCGAAAAACATAGGCGACCGTCATCATAGCACGGCCATACATTCTGTCCATTGAGGACGATACACGCTATTTTTATTCTACCCTGCACCAAAACATAGTAATACTAAATACGATTCAACGCAGGGGCCGCAAGTAGCAAAAATATTTTATATTAGTATATTCTTAGGCTTGACTGCCGGGTGGTCCAAAGTAAACCCTCAGCGGTATCGAGCTGACTAGGCGCGCACCCATAGGTGATTATCAGCTGATCTCCAATTAAGGATAAGGAATTCATTTATGATCAATGGCAGTATTGTCGACCTCATCATCCCCACTGCTAGCGACGGTTCACCCCATTACGAAACCGTGGAAACCTTGATTGATTGGCATATAGACAATGGCAGTGCCGCGCTTCTTATTGGCAGCGCGACGGGGCAGCATTCTGAGTTCAATAATGAGGAACGCGGTGAACTACTGAAACGCGCAATTTGGCAATCTGACGGTCGCATTGTGGTAATCGCTAACCTCGACACAAGAGACCTTGACGGCTTTTTTGAGCTTGCTCGCGCGGCGGATGAATTTGGTGCTGACGCGGGCCTTCTCACGCTACCCACCTCGATGGGCTTATCACAAGTCGATTTGTTCGACTATGTACGCGAGCTCGCGAAATTTGCGAAATTACCATTAATTCTTCGCAATGATTTCAGTCATCCAAATTTGCTATCGCCCACCACGCTGCCAAAGCTAGCCGAAATCGAGGGCATTATTGGCTTAATCAATGATTCATCGCAGCCGACACCGGAAGACAATATCAATATTTCCGAGCTGCCATCTGGCTTTGCACTTTACGCCGGTCACAACACTGATGCCTGCCAATTCGTTTTAGCCGGGTATCAGGGCGGCATTTCACTGGCCGGAAACATTGCCCCCGCCCTCGTTAACGATATGATTAGTGCGGCACAACAAAATAACCGGGCGCTCGCCATGCTCCTAAATGACCGTTTGCGCCCATTGACCCTGGCACTAATGACAAACCCCAGTGCTAACTCTGTAACATGGGCTCTGACCGAGATGGGCTGCATACCCGAAGGCAGACATCCCCCAAGCCTCCCCCAATCGAGTGACTACGCACAGTTACGCCGCGCGCTGCGCACAGCCCAAGTTATAATTTAACCATTGCTGAATACAGAGCCAGCGGCGTTGTTACTGCAGCACCCACCGCCACAATGGTCAATAAACGTCCATGTCATTGACTTACAACCTACCCGACAATTGGCTAGACAGTAGCCCGCTGATCAGTGCCATGGTGTACGCAACCTGGAGCCGCGGTTTCTGTATTGCAATGCCCAACTTTTACGCAAACAAGGAATTCAATAAGTTAGGCCGGATAAAACACAAGCACCGGGATTTCACGATCAGTTGCCGCTTGATAGGTAGCGTAGGGCGCAAAGTAATCTGTCATCAAATTCCAAAGCCGTGTGCGCTCCTCACCAGTGGCGACCTTCGCACGCGCTTTAAACTCCTCATTAGCCACTTTTACAGTGATATCTTGATTCGCTTGCAGGTTTAGAAACCACGCGGGGTGTGCTGGCGCGCCGCCCTTGGAAGCGATTACACAATAGCCGCCATCGCCCGTCGGCCGGTAAATTAGCGGTATAATTAAGGTCTTACCTGACTTCCGGCCCTTGGTCGTCAGCAACAGGGTAGTTAAGATCCCCTCGCCGCCACCTACACTCGCATCCCAAAGATGAGCCGCTTCGCCGTCGTTAAGATAGGCATTCACATGATCGCTCATCCACGATGGCAGATAATCCGGCAGTTTAATATCACTCATTGTTATGCACCTCGATTTGTTGATACGCCGTTGAGCTAGTGTAATTACTGCCAACTCGGCAACGGCGAATACGCTCATAGCAATATAGACCGTTTGCCGCCTTCTTACATCGACAAGCGGCCTGCAGAACACAACGTGGCTTGCTGACCTAAACCAGCTGTCTAGCAAGTATTCCGCAACCGATTTCTTCCTCGCACGTAACCCCCCGTTACCGATTTGCTGGCTAACAATCTTTTACCTGAATTTAAGGTAATTGGCCGCAAGGCCGTGGCATACCGCCGCCAACACACCACCACTCTCATAATGTTTAGCACTGAACTTTGCAAAGTCTTCGTTTGTCGCCAAACCCAACAGCCCGCCACAGCCACTAGAATAAAACACGGCAGCGTAGCCCGCAATATTAACCGGTGAGACCGGTAGTGTGTTGTTGATGCGATTTAGAAACTCTTCATTGTTGAGACTTGTCTCGTTGACGTTATCGCCGTCAATATCGGTTCCATATAACGGCGCCTCACCCCTTTAATTGATGCGATATCGTAGTGCCGCTGCACTTCCGTTTCGCCTATATGCCAAAGATAAATATTTTGCAGTCGATTAGTTCGGGCACATTGCGTCCCGTGCTGGAACCCTATTGGAGACAAGGCGCCGGCAGCTGGATCGTCTACCAAAATTGGCGGATTCTACCCATGCGAGCCCGACTGGCGATCGATCATTTGATAAATTATTTTAGAGATTGGGAGGAATAGACAATTGTTTCAATAAACTGGGACATTAAACTAATCGAGACCTTGCATACCACGCCAATAACAGTGATATACCCGAGCTTGCGCTCACAATACACTTGCCAAAGCTGCCTCTAAATATTCGTATTTGAATTTATAACCCAGTTGCTCAAGCTTAACAGGCCGAACTTGCTTGCCAGCCAGTAACAACTCCCGCCCCATTTCGCCCATTAACAGGCTTATGACAAAAGACGGCATCGGCAAGATGCTGGGTCGATTTAAACACCGCCCTAAAGTGGTGGTGAAATCCTTGTTCCTCACCGGATTCGGCGCTGTACAATTGACTGGGCCCTGAATGCGCTTATTCTCTATGCAATGGTCAACGATCCCGATGAGGTCTTGCAAATGTATCCACGGCATCCACTGCTTTCCAGTGCCAATTCGCCCACCTAAGCCCACGCTAAAGAGCGGTATCATCTTTTGCAATGCCCCACCCTTGCGACCTAAAACAATACCAATGCGCAGCACGCAAGTGCGAACACCGAGAGCCTCGGCCGCTATAGCGCTGGCCTCCCATTGCGCGCAAAGGCGGCTGGAGAAACTATCATCGCCAGCACATTGTTCATCTATCACCTCGTCGGTGAGGCCAGTGCCGTAATAGCCTATAGCGGACGCACTGATAAATACGGCGGGCTTTATTCTGGCACCGCGTAAATAAGTAATAATTTCCTCTGTCACCGCTATCCGGCTATCTACAAGCTGTTGTTTTTGGGAAGCTGACCATCGTTTATCCGCAATCGTCTCCCCAGCAAGGCTAATGACTACATCAAAGCTGGTATCCGAGCTAATCTCGCTAAGGCGCTTAACGCCCGTCATATTGTCATTAATCAATTCGGGTTGGCGAGTCTTAACGACAATGTAATGCCCCTGCTGGCGGAGATGAGCACATAATGCGCTGCCAATAAACCCGGTACCGCCAGCAATAAGAAAATTCATAGACAAGACCTTGGCTGTGTATTTGACGCTACGCTTAGCATACGCCCTTCATCAGCAAATAGATTATGCCATTTTCTGGGAGAGTGCGAGGCATTGAAGGCTTACCTTCGTTGCAGTTGGTCAATGAGTTAAGCGCCTATTGGCAATCGAGTACCAACATAAGAATCACTTTTTAAGCGCAGCACCATTCACGCGAAATACCCAAGAGCGGCGTGCGCGCTGTGCGTGCGAGGCACGCTAAATTACACTCCCCCAAAGCAAACTTGCCGAAGAGCGAGGGATAGAGGCACCTAAGCCTTATCGAGCGCCTGGCTAACGTCAGCAATAATATCGTCAATGTGCTCAATACCCACTGAAATTCGAATCAAATCAGCACTAACCCCGGCAGAAGCCAGCTCCGCCTCATTCAACTGCCTGTGGGTTGTCGAGGCGGGGTGGCACGCCAGCGACTTTGCGTCGCCAATATTCACCAGGCGTAAAATCATCTGTAGCGAATCAATAAACCGCGTGCAAGCGTCAATGCCCCCCGCAACACCAAAACTTAAAATACCAGAGGCCTTGGCATTAGTGATTTTCAGACAGTTTGCGTAATAAGGACTATCGGGCAACGCGGCATAATTAACCCACGAAACCTTCTCATGGTGCTGCAGGAATGCGGCAAGTTTTTCAGCATTTTCGCAATGACGCTCCATACGCAGACCCAATGTTTCTAAGCCCTGCAAAAGCTGAAAGGCATTCATTGGTGAAAGTGCTGCGCCAGTATTCCGCAGTGGCACAACACGACAGCGGCCTATATAGGCCGCTGCGCCCAAGGCCTCAGTGTATACAACACCGTGATAAGAAGGATCAGCTTCGTTTAGAATCGGAAAGCGCTTCTTATTTGCCACCCAGTCGAATTTACCCGAATCAACTATTGCACCGCCAATCGAGGTGCCATGACCGCCTATGTATTTGGTGAGTGAGTGCACCACAATATCTGCCCCCAACTCAAAAGGTCGGCATAAATAAGGGGTAGCCACGGTGTTATCAACAATCAATGGCACGCCATGTTTATGCGCTATTTCAGCTAGACGAACAATATCAACAACATTGCAGGCTGGGTTACCTATAGATTCGCAAAAAATGGCCTTCGTCTGGTCGTCAATAGCATTCTCGAAGCCCGTATAATCGTCGTGGGAGATCATTCTCGCCTCAACACCTTGACGCGGCAATGAGTGGGCAAAGAAGTTGTAAGTACCGCCATACAACTGGCTGCTGCTCACTATATTATCGCCAATTTCACATATGCACTGAATCGCGTAAGTGATCGCCGCCATACCGGAGGCAACACATCCGTTGTGGGGTTCATAATACGGGTGTAAATATTGCCTGGCACTTTAAGATC
>NZ_JBFHDY010000075.1:0-17360 GCF_041584495.1 Zhongshania sp. | reverse complement strand
TAACCGGGGTTTAAGCGGCTAGAGCGTAGTTGTCGTCGTTGGCAACTATTAGGTTTACAGCTTTGGATTAACGTGATTGGCTGTCATCACGGCATGCACCAGAAGTTTTGTAACCGGCGTCGAATCCAAATCGGCCCCAGATCGGTGATTGTACTCTTTTGGACTGTGTCCGGCTAGGATTGTTCACTGTGGTTTTGCTGGATGCTGAGTTTGATGTCTAAGCTTTTGTTGAGCAGTTCGGCTTCGTCGTCTAAATCGGCGGCAATGAGGGGGTTGGCGAGCAGCCAGTCTTCTGGGATGTTTATGCAGAGTTTGTTGGCGTCTTTGCTGCGTAAGGTGATGTTGGCGGGGAGTTGCTTGGCCTGCCTGCGGCGATAAAAAATGCAGGCTAAGCGCAGCACGCAAACCAGTGGCCAGTCGGCGCTTACACCGTAGCTGGGGTTGCCTACCGGTTTGGGTTTGCGGCGGTGGTTGGCCACCAAAAAGCTGAGGCGGGCTTGTTCTTGCCGAGAAAATCCGGGCATGTCGGCGTTGCCGAGTATATAGGCGCCGTGTTTGTGGTAGCTGCCGTGGGCAATGGCGAGGCCGAGTTCGTGGAGCTGGGCGGCCCAGCGCAGCAGGGGGCCTGCTTCGGTGTCGGGGGTGGTGATGTGGTCGGCCACGGCGGGTAGCCAGCGCGCGCAGAGTTCGGCAATGCGATTGCCCTGGGCGTCGTCAATGCTGTATTGGCTAATGAGTTGCTTAATGGTGTCTTCGCGCTTGTCGCGATGGTGAAGGCGGCCAGCAAGGTCGTGCACAATACCCTCGCGAATGGCATAGGCGGAGACGTGTAAGCCATCCATGCCGAGTTCTTCGAATAGGGCGTAGAGTACGGCGAAGCCCCCCACAAAGACGTCGCGGCGATCTTCGCTGAGGCCTTTTATATTCAGGTCGCGACTATTGCCTGCGTTCAGTACTTGGTTTTTGAGTTTTTCTAGGCCGTCGGCAGAAATATAGCCGGCTTCGCTGAGTTCTTGCTCGGCGAGAATTTTGCCAATGCTGCGAATGGTGCCAGAAGAGCCGACGACTTCTTGCCAGTGGCCACGAAAGGGTTCTACATAGGGGCCGATCATTTGTCTGGCGGCATTTACGGCCTTTTTAAAGGACTTCTCGTTAATGTCGCCATTTTTGAAGTAACGCATACTGAAACTGACACAGCCCATGGGCAGGCTTTCGAGTTGGCGGGGGGTGTTATTGCCCACCACCAGTTCGGTTGAACCGCCGCCGATGTCGATAACAAGGCGGTGCTTTTGTTCTGGAGCAAAATCGTTGGCCACGCCTAAGTAGACGAGACGGGCCTCTTCGGTGCCCGAGATAATATTGATGGGCAGCCCGAGTACCGCTTCGGCTTTGGTCATAAATTCAGCGGCGTTGCTGGCGGCGCGCAGCGTGTTAGTGCCCACTACGCGTATTTGGCGCCGAGGCACGCCGCGCAGGCGGTCGGCCATTTTGGCAAGGCTGTCGAGGGCACGGTCTTGGGCATCGTCGCTGAGGCGGCCGTCGTCGTCGAGACCTGCGGCTAATCTAACCATGTCTTTATGGCGGTCGATGACGCGAATTTTGTTGTCACTAAAGCTGGCAATAAGTAGGTGAAAGCTATTAGAACCGAGGTCGAGTGCCGCGTAAGAGTCGCTGTTTTGAGCCATGGTAGTATGAATTCCCTGTTGGCTGCACAGTGTATCGGCTGGGGGGCGTAAAATCGACTCTCGGCTGTTGTCATAAAAATGACCTGGGCGGTGGTTACACTAGCGTGTATTTTTTTTGTTACATTAATTAAAGGGATTAACAGAGAGGTAGGCAGGACGTGGACAGTACGTGGGTTGCCAAAGAATTGAGCTGGTTGTCATTTAATGAGCGGGTATTGCAGGAGGCTGCCGACCCCTCGGTGCCAATTATTCAGCGTATTCGCTATTTGGGTATTTTCTCGAATAATTTAGATGAGTTTTTCCGGGTGCGGGTGGCGGATGTGCGGCGTTTGGCGGCGTTCTCCGTCGCGTCTAAGCAAGATGAGTATAAAGCGCTGTTGGAAGAGATACGTCAGAAAGTACTGAAATTGCAGCAGCGCTTTGATGTGGTGTATCGGGAAAATTTAAAAGAGCTGCGCCGTCGTAAAATTTACCTTATTAATGAAAAGCAGTTAGACGAGGCGCAAACAAATTATGTGCGCTCGTATTTTCACTCGCATATTCAGCAAGAGCTCATTCCTATTATTCTTGATGATGCCAATCCTATTCCTGAGTTGAATGAGTCGTCTATCTATCTTGCTATTCGTTTGGGCTATGAGTCGCAGACTCGCTTTGCACTGTTAGAAATTCCTACCTCGCGGCTAGATCGTTTTATTCGGATTCCCGGTCGTAAGGGTAAGCGCGGAAAGGTGTTAATAGCGCTCGAGAATATGATTCGGGTGTGTTTGCCCGAGGTGTTTAGGGGGATTTTTCCGCTGGAGACGGCCGATGCCTACACCATTAAGCTAACCCGCGACGCGGAGTTGGAGCTGAGTGAAGAGGTTACTCACACCTTTGTAGAGAAGATGACCCAGAGCCTCAAACGCCGGAAAAAAGGCGACCCAGTGCGCTTTGTTTACGATGCGGCGATGCCCAATGATTTGTTAGATTATTTGGTCAAACGCATGGGCTTGGGTAAATTAGACTCGATGATTCCCGGTGGTCGCTACCACAACTCCAAAGACTTTATGCGCTTCCCGAACTTGGGTCCGGCGTATTTAGATGCCAAGCCGCTGCCGACAATTCCGGTGCCGGTGATTGATCAGGCCGCCAATATTTTAAGCTGTCTGCGCGAGCAGGATATTTTGCTGTACTACCCTTACCACAGTTTTAATTACCTGACCGATTTGCTTAAAACCGCCGCCATTGATCCGGCGGTTAAAAGTATTAAAGCGAGCTTGTACCGGGTGGCGTCGAATTCTCATGTGGTGGATGCGCTGCTTAATGCGGTGGCAAATCACAAAGACGTCACCGTGGTAGTTGAGTTGCAGGCGCGTTTCGACGAAGAGGCGAATATCGCCTTGTCGCAGCGCTTAACTGACGGCGGTGTAAACGTTATTTTGGGGGTGCCGGGCTTAAAGGTGCACAGTAAATTGATTTCGATTGTGCGCCAAGAAGGCAGTGTGCAACGCTTTTACACCCATGTCGGCACGGGTAATTTCAATGAAAAGACGGCCACGGTGTACACCGATTTTAGTTTGCTGACCTACGATCAAGCCATTGGCGACGAAGTGGCTAAGGTTTTCGACTTTATTGCTTACAATTACAAGCGCCACGAGTTTCATCACTTAGGGGTGTCGCCACTCAATAGTCGCGAGCGCTTATTGGCCTTGGTTAAAGCAGAAATACAAAATGCTAAGAAGGGTGATGAGTGTGGTATCACGCTTAAGTGCAATAATCTGGTCGACCGCGAGTTTATTGATTTACTGTACGAAGCCAGTGCGGCAGGTGTGCCGGTGCGTTTAATTGTGCGTGGTATGTGTTCGCTGGTGCCGGGCTTGGCCGGTTTAAGTGAAAATATTGAAGCGATTAGCATTGTTGATGGCTTTTTAGAGCATCCTCGGGTGTATATTTTTCGGAATGCTGGCGAGCCCCGCTACTTAATTTCCTCGGCCGATTTAATGACGCGCAATATTGATTTTCGGGTAGAGGTAACCTGCCCTATTTACAGTCAGCCCCTGCAAAAAATGTTGCAGTCGATTATCGATTTGCAGTGGGCCGACAATGTGAAAGCGCGGATTATTGACGCGTCTCAGAGCAATGGTTTTCGGGCGCGGAAAAAGAGCGGCGGTAAAATTCGCTCCCAAGGCCAAACCCATAAGTTTCTCAGCACCGGAAAGCTGCCGCGTTTGGCGAAGTTGGACTACCGGCCTCGGGTAAGCAAGCCGAAGAAGAAACACAAAAAATAAGGCGGCTAGTCGCTATTGCGAAATAATCAGTAGCTCGCCGCTGATTTTTTTAGGGCTGCGTATTTGGCGGCTAATCAGTTCTGCGTCAAACGCTTTTTGGCAGCGCTTAGCCAGCTTGTGAAAGGGTGGGCGACCGGGGTCGGCGATTATGATTTTGCCAACGCCGGCGTCGCGCGCCGCATTAATGGCCGAAAACAAGGGCTTAACCAGAGTATCCCAAAAGCAAATGTCGCCGCCTAGCATTAGGCTGTGGCCTTGCAGGTCTTCGATTTTTAGGTGTTCGTAGCGGGCGGTGCGGGTTTTGATTTTGACGTCGTTGAGTAAGGCGTGGGCCTCAAGATACGGAAATACGTGCTCGTCGGCGTCAATGGCGGTGACCTTGGCCTTGAAGTGTTGGGCGCAGGATATACCGAGAATACCCCAGCCACAGCCAATTTCGGTCATCTTGCTGCGTTTTTTAGGTGGGTTTTCGAGCAGGTAATCCATGATAAGAAATGAGGAACCCCACACTTGGTAGCCGTGTATTTCTGGCCCAGGCAGGTTGCGCTGCATTTTGCGGATTAGTTTGTGGCGCTTTTTGAGAATAAGAACGTCGTTAACAATACTAATGTCTTTTAAAACCGGGTTATCGGCCATTGCTGAGTTGCATCCTATACTTGATTGGTCGAGTTAGCGGAATTGTTTTGGGCGGATAATCTCGATGAGTTTGGCGCTGTCGGCAGGGAGTTGATCCCAGTACTCAATATTAATTTCCAGCTCCATAAAGCTACAGGTGCCAACGTGACTGATTTTGCCGTCGTATAAATAATTGGCGAGATCAGCTAGCGCAGGGTTGTGACCAATAATCACGGCGTGGTTTTGCGCTTGCGGCAGTTCTTTTATCCACGCGAGCAATTTAGGTGCTTCGAAGGTGTAAAGCGCTTCGTCGAAAGTAATGGTGGCGTCGTCAAATACGCTGGCGTCGGCTTGAAAACGTTTGAGGGTTTCCTGAGCGCGCTTTGCGGTGCTGCAGTAAACGTATTTGAAGAGGTGTTCGCGACGCTGGATTTCATTGGCAATCAGTTGGCAATCGCGCTTGCCGCGTTTGGTAATGGGGCGCTCAGCATCACTAAGCTGGTCGTCATCCCAACCGGATTTGGCATGACGTAACAGGTAAAGAGTTTTCATTGGCGTTGGCTAGCTAGCTCGGGTCAGGTGTTATGGTTGCGCACAATACGCATTTTTTGACGTTCCCAATCGCGGTTTTTTTCGGTTTCGCGCTTGTCGTGGTCTTGCTTACCCTTGGCCAAAGCAATCTCGGCTTTGATCATGTGCTTTTTCCAATATAAGGCCGTGCATACGCAGGTATAGCCTTTTTTCTGGACAGCTTCTTCCAGTTTGCGCAGTTCTTTGCTGTGAAGCAAGAGCTTGCGGGTACGAATTGGGTCGGTGACGAAATGCGTAGACGCGCTGGGCAGTGGCGTTATATTGCCGCCAAGCAGAAATGCCTCGCCATCTTTGAGGATTACGTAGGTGTCGACGATCTGAATCTTACCTTGTCGCAGGCTTTTAACTTCCCAACCCTGTAATACCAGGCCAGCTTCAAACTTGTCGGTAAGGGTGTAGTCGTGCCGCGACTTTTTGTTTAAGGCGATCGTACCGCTAGGGCTTTTGCTTTTGTTTTTACTCATGGTGGCGATTATAGAGGGAGTTGCTGGCAAAACCTATTGGGGTCAGGTAAAAAGACCGCTGCTTTGCAAAAATTGATGTTGACGGCATATGGCCTTAAAGAAACGAAAAATACAGGGTATCTGGTCTAGCCGCTGGACATTTCTGGCTGCTGCCACCGGTTTGGTGGTCAGTTTAGGCAATTTTTGGCGTACGCCGCAAGAGCTAGGGCACAACGGTGGCGGGGCGTTTCTGATTATTTACTTGGCTTGTGTGCTGTTGGTGATGTTGCCGATAGCGGTGGCCGAGGTGCGTATTGCGGTGCGGGCGCGAGGTAATCCAATTCACGCCGTGGATCAGCTGGCACATTATGCCAAGGCGAGTAAGTATTGGTCTTTGGTGACGCAGATGGCCAGCGTCACGGCATTGTTGTTGGCGGCCAATGGCGCGGTGGTGTCGGCGTGGTTATCGATTTATGTCGGCAAAATGGCCACCGGCGTGATGGATGGCGCTAGCTTAGATGTAGTGGCAGGGCAGTTTACCGATTTATTAGCCGCGCCGGATGTTATGCGCTTTTGGCAGCGATTGTTTGTGTTGCTGGCGATAGCACTGTCGGCGATGAATGTGGTGCGTGGCATGGCGGGGCTGTTGCGGGTGTTGTTACCGGTCTTGCTATTGGCGCTATTGAGTATTGTGTATTACAGCTATGCGCTGGGTGATTTTGCGTCTGCGGTGAAGTGGGTGTTCACCCTGCGAATGGATGATTTAAGCTGGCGTGGCGGCTTTTTTGCTTTGCAGCATGCTTTTTATACATTGTGTATTGGCACTGGCGCGCTGATGGCTTACGGCGCGTATTTCCCCTCGGGGCGATCGATTACTCGGCAGCTGTTTGTCCTGGTTATTATTGATGCCGGGGTATTGGTTTTGGCCGGTTTGGCAATCTTGGCCTTGGTGTTCGATCAGCATATTGTGCCGGGAAGCGGCCCTGCGCTGCTCTTTATTAGCTTGCCGTTTAGTTTTGGTAATTTGGTGTTTGGCGATATAGCGGGCACCGCGTTTTTTCTGCTGCTGGGTATTTTGTCGCTGACGACGGTGGTGGCGCTAATGGAGCCGACCGTGGCGTATTTGGTTGAGCGCTGGGCCTTTTGGCGACCTCTGGCAGCGCTGACTGCGGGGAGCCTGATTTTAATCTGCGGCGATTTAGCCATTTCCTCGTTGGCGCCATTCAGTGAGCTACGCTGGTTATCGCGCAGTTTTATGGAGTGGGTAGACATCGTGTCGGCTAATGTTTTGCTGCCGCTGTCGGCTTGGTGTTTTGTGCTGTTTGCCGCGTGGCGGGTGCCAAAGCTTGTTTACGGCGTGCGAGAAGGCTGGTTTGAAGGGCTGTTTTTTTGGATTTGGCAGGCCCTGTTGCGGTATATTGCGCCCCCTGCAATATTGCTGGTGCTCGTGGTGGGGCTCTATTTGCGAGTGACTGCGTAACATTATTGGAAAGTAGAATGACCGAAATTCGGCGCAGTGCGCTATTGCCTTATTCCTCAGGCATCATTTACCAGCTCATTAACGATGTTGAGGCCTACCCTCAGTATATGGATGGCTGTGTGGGTGCAGAAGTGCTCATCCGTCGTGAAGACCTTATGGAAGCCCGTTTAGATTTGGCGAAAGCGGGTATAAAATTGAGCTTCATTACACGTAACCAATTAAAGCATAACCGTAGTGTTAGCTTGAAATTGGTCGATGGCCCCTTTGATGACTTGCGCGGGGAGTGGACACTTCTCGCCTTGGGCGACGGGGCTTGCAAGGTAAGTTTGCACTTGCATTTTGTCTTGGCAAACAGTTTGGTTGGGGCGGCAACCAAGCAATTATTTAATTCGGTGGCCAATAATTTAGTGGATGCCCTAGTGAAGCGAGCAAATGCCCAGTATGGAAAATAATAAAACGATTCATGTCGAGGTGGCTTATGCGTTACCAGACAAGCAGCGCATTGTGGCCCTAGAATTGCCTGCGGGCACCACGGTTAGGGCGGCGGCAATGCAGTCGGGGCTGGATAAGCAGTTTGTTGAGCTGGATTTGAGCAGTGTCGATTTGGGGGTGTTTGGTAAAGGTGTGAGCAAACCCGAGGAGCAGCAATTGAAAAATGGTGATCGGGTAGAAATTTACCGACCGTTAATTGTTGATCCCAAAGAAGTGCGCAAGCAGCGGGCCGCCAAAGTAAAGGCCCGCAAGGCCGCTGGATAATTATTCAGCAGCCGGTGCTGGCACGGTAGCGGGGTTAGTTGCGGTGTTGCCGCCACTTGGCGCAGGTTCTGTTTCTTGGGGCTTAACGTCGCTTGGTTTGACGTCAGTGGTGAAATTCACCAGAGTGTCGCCGTCAAAGTAGACGGTTAACTGGTGGCGTTCTTTGGGTTCGTCAGGTTTGTTTAGCGTGTAGATGTAGTCCCAGCGGTTGGGGCTAAAGGTGTCGCGCACCATCGGCGTTCCCATTATGTATTCAACTTGGCTGCGACTCATGCCGACTTTAAGCTGATCGACCATTTCCGGGGTAATGATATTGCCCTGATCAATAGGTAGGCGGTAAACACCGGGGAATTCCAGAGAGCTACATGCTGCCAGTAATACAAGCAGGCATGTTGTGGCAAATCGTCTATACATGCTAAAGGGTTCCAATCGCTTACAGAGGCGTGGGATAATAACGCAATACCCACCGCAACGCTAAGGTCCAAGGCGCATGTCTATAGAAAATAAAGAGCTCCGCAAAGCAGGGCTCAAAGTTACCTTGCCTCGTGTCAAAATTTTGCAGTTACTGGAACAGGCTGAGAGCGACAATCAGCATTTCAGTGCAGAAGACGTCTATCGCGCGCTGATGGAGTCTGGCGAGGATGTAGGTTTAGCAACAGTTTACCGTGTACTCACCCAGTTTGAAGCTGCGGGCTTGGTGGTCCGGCACAATTTTGAAGCAGGCCACTCGGTTTTTGAGCTTGAAAAAGGCGATCATCACGATCATATCGTGTGCCTTGAAACGGGCGAGGTCATTGAATTTTGCGACGACGTCATTGAAACACGTCAGCGTCAACTGGTGGCCGAGCGCGGCTATGAGCTGGTTGATCATAGCTTGGTTTTGTATGTGAAGCCGAAGAAAGGCTAGTCGGACGTCGGGTGTCTGAGGTCTGACGAAAAGGCTAAAAGCCTTAACCTCAAGCAACTTTCGTCACGCTTGCCGGTGCGAGTATTTAGCATCCGACGTCAGACGCTCGACATCCGACGAACCAGTTAATGCCTTACCCCCAGCATCTCCCGCGCATGTGCCAAGGTATTCTCGGTAATCGCGATACCGCCTAACATCCGTGCAATCTCGTCAATTTTCTGTTCGTCTTTGAGCGGCTCTAGCTCGGTGCGGAGATGTTTCTTGTTACCTACTTTTTGCACGAGGATGTGGTGGTCGCCTTGGCTGGCCACTTGGGGTTGGTGGGTGACGCAGAGTACTTGGCTGCGTTGGCCGAGTTCTTTTAGCAGTTTGCCAACGATTTCGGCGGTGGCGCCACCAATGCCCACGTCGACTTCGTCAAAGACAATGGTGGGTATTGCGGCAACTTGGGCGGTGACCACTTGTATAGCGAGGCTGATCCGCGATAGCTCACCACCTGAGGCGATTTTGTTTAATGGGCCTTTGGCTGCGGCTGGGTTGGTGCTAATGAGGATTTCAACCTCCTCTCGGCCGCCGCTGTGGGGTTCGTCGCTAAGTGCGTGCAGGGCAAAGTCGACTTCGCAGTGTTTCATGCTCAGGGCGCGCAGCTGTTCTTCTACCCGTTTTTTCATGGTGGCGGCGGCTTTGCGGCGCTTGTCGCTCAGCTTGGCGGCTTTGTCATTGTAGGTTTTTAATGATTCTTGTTGCTCGGCGCGGAGCTGTTCTAGCTTTTCGTCGCTGGCATTCAGGCCTTCGAGTTGCTCTGCTAGTGATGCGTGCAGGGCTGGGAGTTCGCTGGCTTGTAGGTGGTGTTTGCGTGCAGTTTGGTAAATGGCGTCGAGACGGCTCTCGGTTTCTGCTAGGCGATCAGGGTCTAGCTCGACACTGTCGATGACATTTTGCAGCTCGCGCGCGGCCTCTTCAATTTGAATGCGGGCGCTCTCCATTAATTGGGCAGCATTTTCTTGGGCGGCGCAGCGGTGCTGGCTGCTATTTAGTGAGGACAGGGCTTGATGGAGTATGCCCATGGCATTGACCTCGCCCTCGCGGCATAGCTGTAAGCTGTGGTGATTGGCAGCGAGAATCTGCTCGGCATTGGCCAGCTGCTTTTGCTGGTTTTCGAGTTCTTCTAGCTCATTGGGCTGAAGGTTGAGCCGGTTCAATTCTTCTAGTTGGTAGCGAAGTAATTGTTCTTGGGCGTTTTGTTCCGCTACGTTGCTTTCAAGTGTGGTAAGTGTCTTGCTGCTGCGCTGGTAGTTGGTGCAGTGCTCGCTAACCTGTTGGGCGAGCGCAGTGGTGCCCGCAAAGGCGTCGAGCAATTCGCGCTGATAAGGCTTTTGTAATAGTGATTGGTGGGCGTGCTGGCTGTGGATATCTATTAATAAGCTGCCGAATTCGCGGACATCTTGCAGGGTGACAGGTTGACCATTGATGTAGGCGCGGGAGCGACCCTCGCTGGTGATCACGCGTCGCAGCAGGCATTCGTTGTCACTATCGAAATCGTGGGCTGTTAGCCAAGCGGCGGCGGCCGGGATTTGGCTGATTTCAAATAGCGCGTGAATGTCGGTGCGGTCTGCGCCGGGGCGGACAATGCCCGGGTCAGCGCGGTCGCCCAGGGCGAGGCCTAAGGCGTCGAGCATAATGGATTTGCCTGCGCCAGTTTCGCCGGTGAGTACGGTCATGCCGGGGTGCAGTTCAATGTCGAGGCTTTCGGTTATGGCGTAATTGCTGATATGAAGGTGGCTCAGCATAATGCTCTCTCACGGTGGATGTGGGAAATTGTCTGTATATTTATACAGTAAATTGCTGTGGCTGAGCAAGTGTTGGTAAATTAAGGTGCTGATTTTTTTTGCGCCTGCCTTGAAATAGTTTGCTGCAGCCCCATATCCCAGTCAGCGCGGCCATGCTGCCGCAAGTGTATAGGCGTGTAGGAGACTGTTTACGTGGCAGAAGATCAGGATAAATCAGCATCGCAAGATGAGGATGCTCAAGTAGAAGCGATTGTTGGCGAGATTCAAGATGCGCTTGATGGAGCTGAGGCTGAGCAGGCGTCCGCGCCGGTTGAAGAAAAGAGCCTTGAAGTGCAGCTGGACGAGGCTAAGCAGGCTGCCGCTGAAGCTAAAGAGCAGGCGCTGCGGGCGGTTGCTGATGCTCAGAATATCCGCCGCCGTGCCGAGAAAGATGCGGAAAACGCCCGTAAGTTTGCCTTGGAGAAGTTTGCTGGCGATATGCTGGTGGTAGCCGATAACCTTGACCGTGCCTTGGCATCCGCTGACAGGGATAATGAGTCTTTAAAGCCGATGATCGAAGGGGTGGAGTTGACGCATAAGTCGATGCTCGACGCCTTGGCTCGTCACAATGTGGTGCAGCTCAATCCGGTGGGTGAGCCCTTTAATCCTGAGTTTCATCAGGCCATGGCGATGGTGCCAAACCCCGATGTTGAGCCAAATTCAGTGATGGATGTAATGCAGAAGGGTTTCACTTTGAATGGTCGCTTATTGCGTCCAGCCATGGTGGTGGTCGCTAAAGCCCCGGAATAATTTTTAAAATTGTGTAAAAAATGGTCTATGCCCCCTTGAAAAGTGCGGATAAGGGCCAATATCTGACAACAAGACATAGTGTTCGCCAAAAGTGGCGACTAGGTAAATCGGAGATTTAACATGGGTAAAATAATCGGTATAGATTTGGGTACCACTAACTCTTGTGTTGCTGTTATGGATGGCGACAAGGTTAAGGTTATCGAGAATGCAGAAGGTACACGCACCACTCCTTCGATTGTTGCTTACACTGAAGACAAAGAGATTCTGGTTGGTCAGAGCGCTAAGCGTCAGGCCGTTACCAATCCGCATAACACCCTGTATGCGGTGAAACGCTTGATCGGTCGTCGCTTTGAAGATGACGTGGTTCAAAAAGACATTAAGATGGTGCCCTACAATATCTGCAAAGCCGATAACGGCGACGCGTGGGTAGAAGTGAAAGGCGAGAAAATGGCGCCACCGCAGGTTTCTGCGGAAATTCTTAAGAAAATGAAGAAGACCGCTGAAGACTACTTGGGTGAGAAAGTTACCGAAGCGGTGATCACTGTACCGGCTTATTTTAATGACTCTCAGCGTCAGGCAACTAAAGACGCTGGTCGTATTGCCGGTCTGGATGTAAAGCGTATTATTAACGAGCCTACTGCAGCGGCATTGGCCTACGGTATGGACAAGTCTAAAGGTGATCGCACCATTGCGGTATACGACTTGGGTGGTGGTACCTTTGATATTTCGATTATTGAAATTGCTGAAGTCGATGGTGAGCATCAGTTTGAAGTGCTGTCGACTAACGGCGACACCTTTTTAGGTGGTGAAGATTTCGATATGCGCCTGATCGATTATTTGGCGGAAGAGTTCAAGAAAGAAAACAGTATTGATCTGAAGGGTGATTCACTGGCTGTGCAGCGTCTGAAAGAAGCCGCAGAAAAGGCCAAAATCGAGCTGTCTTCTAGTCAGCAGACTGAAATCAATCTGCCCTACATCACTGCCGATGCGACTGGTCCTAAGCACTTGGTTGTGAAGTTGAGTCGCGCTAAGCTGGAATCACTGGTTGGCGATTTGGTTGCCCGTTCACTTGAGCCAATGAAAGTGGCTCTGAAAGATGCTGGTTTGTCTGCATCTGAAATTGACGAAATTATTTTGGTTGGTGGTCAGACTCGCATGCCTTTGGTGCAAGCCAAGGTCACTGAGTTTTTTGGCAAAGAAGCGCGTCGCGATGTAAACCCTGACGAAGCGGTTGCCATGGGCGCTGCCCTGCAAGGCGCGGTACTGTCTGGCGAGGTGAAGGATGTGCTTCTGCTTGACGTTACTCCGCTGAGCCTGGGTATTGAAACCATGGGTGGCGTGGCGACGCACCTGATTGAGAAAAACACCACGATTCCCACTAAGAAATCACAGGTGTTCTCAACCGCAGAGGATAATCAGTCTGCTGTAACGATTCACGTTGTGCAGGGTGAGCGTAAGCAAGCCAGCGCCAACAAATCGCTGGGTCGTTTCGACTTGACCGACATTCCACCTGCGCCACGTGGTTTGCCGCAAATCGAAGTAACTTTTGATATCGATGCCAACGGTATTTTGCATGTATCTGCTAAAGACAAGGCAACTGGTAAAGAGCAGTCTATTCGCATCACGGCCTCAAGTGGTTTAAGCGATGAAGAGATCGAGCAAATGGTGCGCGACGCTGAAGCAAATGCTGAAGCTGACAAAAAGTTCGAGGCGCTGGTTGTAGCGCGCAACACGGCTGAAGGCATGGCGAATGCGACTCGCAAAACCTTGGAAGAAGCTGGTGATAAGGCTTCTGATGAGGAAAAAGCGGCTATCGAAGCGGCGCTGACTGAAGTTGACGAAGCGCTTAAGAGCGATGATGTTGAGGTGATTGAAGCGGCTACCAAGAAACTGACTGAGGCGTCTGGTGGCTTGGCAGAAAAAATGTATGCCGAGCAAGCTGCGCAGGCGCAAGCGGAAGGCGGCGCCGAGTCCGCTCAAGCGGGTGGCGCAGATGACGTAGTCGATGCTGAGTTTGAAGAAGTAAAAGACGACGACAAGAAGTAAGCTCGACGCGAGGCGGTGCCTCGCTTGAGTGTAACGCTGGACGGGAGACGGAAGACGCAAAGGCCAAGGTCAGCGTGTTTTGCGATCTCCCGTTTGGCATGAGGGGTAGAATCATTTATAGGGGTAGTGGGTGACACGTTAAAAAGCGTCTCCTGCCTCCCGTTTAGCGTGAAGCGAAGCTATGTCAAAACGAGATTATTACGAAATTCTGGGCGTGTCCCGCGACGCAGACAGCAAGGATATTAAAAAAGCCTATCGTCGTATCGCGATGAAAAATCACCCCGACCGTAACCCCGAAGATCCCAAGGCGGACGATATCTTCAAGGAGGCCACTGAGGCTTACGAAGTGTTGTCTAGCGAGGAAAAGCGTGAGGCCTATGATCGTTTCGGCCATGAAGGCGTTAATGCGGGTGGCGGTTTCGGTGGCGGAGGTGGCGCTGGCGGTTTTAGCGATATCTTTGGTGATGTGTTTGGCGATATTTTTGGCGGTGGTGGCGGTGGTCGTCAGCGCGGTCCGCAGCGCGGCTCTGACTTGCGCTATACCCTCGATATTGATCTGGAGCAGGCGGTACACGGTTCCACGGCCAAGATTCGCATCCCAACGCTGGTTGCGTGTAAGCCCTGTGATGGTAGTGGTGCGAAAAAGGGCAGTAAGCCGGTCACCTGTAGTACCTGTAATGGTGTTGGTCAGGTGCGTATGCAGCAAGGCTTTTTTGCCGTGCAGCAAGCTTGTCCTCATTGTCGCGGTTCAGGCACTATCATTGCCGATCCATGCACAAGTTGCCGTGGCGAGGGTCGGGTTGAAGAGACCAAGACCCTGTCCGTGAAAGTGCCCGCAGGCGTTGATACTGGCGATCGCATTCGCTTGACCGGTGAAGGTGAGGCCAGTCCTAATGGCGGCCCAGCGGGCGATTTGTATGTGCAAATGCAGGTGCGGCCTCACGCGATCTTTAAGCGCGATGGCAAAAACCTCCACTGTGATGTGCCAATTAGCTTTGCCGATGCAGCGCTGGGTGGCGAATTGGATGTGCCGACGCTAGAGGGTCGGGTTAAGCTTAAAATACCGCCAGAGACGCAAACCGGAAAATCCTTTCGTCTGCGTGGCAAGGGTATTACCCCTGTGCGCGGTGGCAGTACGGGCGATCTAATTTGCAAGGTGACCGTTGAAACACCGGTGTCATTAAACAAGCGTCAGAAAGAGCTATTGCAAGAGCTGCAGGCGAGTCTTGCGGGTGACGACAAGCAGTCGCCTCGCGCAAAAAGCTGGTTTGACGGTGTAAAAACCTTTTTTGATGATATGAAAATCTGATTTCATCAATCTTGCTCGGGGGCTGATTTGCTGAATCGGTCCTCGACTTCCCCTCTGTTTTTCTCCATTCTGAGCTGCATATAAAAGCCGCGGAAATACGTATGGATAAGACCCTTAATCAATTCGTTGCCAATTATCTGTGGTCTGAGAAGGTCGCTGACTATTCTGCGCCGCGCCGAAAATTGATTCACTTGCTGCGCTATGTGTACGTGGTGCTGGATGATCTTGCCAGGGGCGAGCTAACCCTGCGGGCCATGAGTTTGGTGTACACCACCTTGCTGTCGTTGGTGCCAATGATGGCGGTGAGCTTTTCGGTGCTCAAAGCCTTTGGTATGCACAATAAGCAGTTGCAGCCGATTATGCTGCAGTTTTTGGCGCCGATGGGCGCGCAGGGCGTGGAGATTACCGACAAAATCATCGGCTTTATCGATAATATTAAAATCGGTGTGCTTGGTACCTTCGGTGTGGCGCTATTGTTTTACACCGCAATTTCGCTCATTCAAAAGGTCGAGGCTACCTTCAATTATATTTGGCGTTTAGATCAGCACCGCAGTATTGGGCGTCGCTTCGCTGACTACGGCAGTGTGATGCTGATCGGGCCGCTATTGGTGTTCTCAGCGATTGGCTTGTCGGCCAGTGTGCTGAGTGGCAGCTTTGTGCAGGCTATTAGTCATCAGCTGCCGTTCATGCAGTATTTGATTACCTTTGCTACCGAAGCTGCGCCCTATTTAATGATCATTGCGGCCTTTAGCTTCTTTTATATGTTCATTCCTAACACTCGCGTGACCGTGCGAGCGGGATTGATTGCCGGGGTGGTGTCTGGCTTTTTGTTTCAAAGTTTAGGCTGGGGCTTTGGCAGCGTAGTGGTGTCGGCCAGTGGTAGCGGGACTTATGCAATTTATTCGGGCTTTGCCATTCTCATTTTGTTTATGATGTGGATGTACATCAGTTGGCTCATCTTGCTGGTGGGCAGCAGTGTGGCATTTTATGTTCAGCACCCTGAGTATGTTGCGCCGACGCGGCGCAGCGGTGATTTAAGTATTAAGCAGCGAGAGGTTTTGGCCCTGCAAATTATGGGGGTGATTGCTGAACGTCATTACAAGTTGCGTAAACCCTTTTCGGCCAGTGATTTTGTGTTGCGTTTGCGCGTTCAGATTCAGGGTGTGACTAAGGTGTTGCGGGCGCTGAAGGAGGCTGGTCTAATCACCGAGAATAGTGAAGAGCCTGCCCGTTATTTACCGAATGTGCCGCTTGAAAAAACCAGTTTAAAGCAAGTTATTGATGCCGTGCGCAGTGAGGGTAATGCCTCAATGCTGGGTTTGGGTGTGCCCCGCAGGCCAGTGCACGGCGTGGTGGCGGTGACTAAAGCGATTGATGATGCCCTAGACGCTGCTTTGGCGGCGACCAGTGTGCGGGATATGGCAATTGAAGATGACGGTTCGGCGCCTGATGGCGCTGAGGCTGGCAAGAACAATTAAATTGAGTGTGGTGAGAATATGACAGTACGGGTAGCAGTAACGGGCGCCGCCGGGCGGATGGGGAAGATTCTGATTGAGGCCATCGCCCTCAATGAGGCTTGCGTATTGGCAGCGGCGATTGAGCGCCCGGAGAGTTCCTTGATTGGCGCCGATGCAGGTGAGTTGGCGGGCTTAGGCAAAAATGGCGTCACGCTTGTGGGTGACTTGAATGCTGTGCTCGACGATTTCGATGTGCTGATCGATTTTACGGTGCCAGCGGCTACTCTGGCGAATGCTCGCTTGTGCGGTGGCGCCGGTAAGTCCATGGTTATTGGCACCACCGGCTTTAATACTGAGCAAAAAGCCGAGCTTGAAGCGGCTATTGCCCCGATTGCGATTTGCCAGGCGTCTAATTTCAGTACCGGTGTGAATCTGTGCTTTAAATTGCTGGATATGGCAGCGCGGGTCTTGGGTGATGACGTTGATATTGAAATTGTAGAAGCGCACCACCGCCATAAGGTTGACGCGCCGTCTGGCACGGCCTTGAGTATGGGGCATGTGGTGGCCGATGCCTTGGGTCGAGACTTGGAAAAGGTCGCGGTATACGGTCGCGAGGGTCAAACTGGCGCCCGCGAGCGCGAGACCATTGGCTTTGCCACGGTGCGCGGCGGCGATGTGGTGGGCGATCATACGGTGTCCTTCTTTGCTGAGGGTGAGCGTGTTGAAATCACTCACAAAGCCAGCTCGCGGATGTCTTTTGGTCGTGGCGCAGTGCGTGCGGCGGCATGGGTGAGCGCGCAAGCGGCAGGCCGTTACGATATGCAGGATGTGCTAGGTCTTAAATAAGGCGTGGTCTTTGTGCGCTAAAAGTCAGATTTTAGCCTGAAATGACGCTAAGCTCGCTATTGCTGGTATTTATTGCGGTGGACGAGCGGGGGTGGTTTCGCGTAAAATCGCGCATCAGATTAGGGTGCCGAGCTTAATAAGCTCCGTATCCCCGCAAGGAGCGAGGTGAAGTACGTCTTCATCTCGCTTTTTTGCACGCGTATTTTCCTCTGTGGTTCTTTGGTTGTCGTTCCGGCGGGTATGTCGGTGGCAACTCTCGGCCGCAAGTTTGATCTAGGAGGTAGTCTTGACGGTTCCAGCCATACTTGCCCTCGAAGACGGCAGCATATTCCGGGGCATCGCTATTGGTGCCGAAGGGCATTCGGTTGGCGAGGTCGTG
>NZ_JBFHDY010000074.1:0-17863 GCF_041584495.1 Zhongshania sp. | reverse complement strand
CTGCATTTTCCAGCAAATTCGGACAATGCAGTTCCAGTAAGCCCACAGGCCAATTTAAGTTGATCTGCTTGTTTTTTTACTTCACCTGAAACTGCCGTTCCTGTCGCCAGCGCATCAAGCGCTTCGACCAATGGACTATATATAGGCCTGTTGGTATGAAGTTCAAACGCAACCTTTTTCCGAACGAGTGGAGCCCCATACTTACCCCTTAGACTACGAAAGGCCTTTCCGAACTTTTCTATGGTCTTCTTTGCATCGGCAGCCCGAAACGGATTGGATCTGTCGCGAATTGAGTATTTAAACTGTGCAATGCAGACTTTTCTCGCACCATTGAAACTCGCTCGCCTGCCATAGTAAAAAGCGAGATCAGCGATCTCTATAGTTTCTTCTGATGCCGACCTCTGGTCTCCGGGCTCCAGTCCCTCTATGGCTATTCCAACCAAATCGGAGTTCGGCAGCAAAATCCGCATGGCGTGTCGCGCAGCCCATGCTTCATGGTATTCGTGTCCGTCCCTTGATGCTCGGACCTTATCAATAGGTCTCTTGGTTTTTGACATATTCCCCAACTATGATTCAACGACATTTGTTCTAAGCAGAACTAGGACAATAACGCGATGTACTTAAAATACTTAGGCCTCAATGAAAATCAACCCCGTCCAAAAAATGCCCGCCATCGGCGGTGAGCACATTGGTGTAAATCTCGGTACTTTCGATCGATTTATGCCCCAAGAGCTGACTGACAACCTTCAGCGGCCGTCCGTGCAGCAATAGATGGATCGCGAAGCTGTGCCGAAAGGTATGACAGGTAATATTGATCGGCGCGCCCCCTACTCTATCCACCAGATCATGGATGTGCCGGTTCACTGTCTGGCGCGCCATGGTGAAGATCCGCTCGTCCTTCCTAAAATGGCCCGCGTACAGGTAGCTCTGTATGCGATCTTGAAGCATCGGGTCAATGATGGGCACGGCCCGCTTTGGGCTACGGGCGAGTTGTACGTTAGTCGGTCTCCCCGGCCGCTGTTTAAGTGTGCGCAGCACCACCATGAAATCGTAGCCGTCATCAATGAAGTGGCTCGGTGTGAGGGCCAGAACCTCAGAAATCCGAGCGCCGGCAGTCCACATAAGGTCAAGAATCAGGCGGTAAGTTGGGTGTTTTTCGGCGTCGAGAAGGCCCAGGACTTCGGGCTTGAGTAAGTACGTGGGCATCGCGTCCACGGTATCCAACACGAGTTCGCGCTTGGCCATGAGGCGCTGCCAGTCGATTTGCACATGCTGAATCGGGAACGTATCGAGGCGCAGCTCTTTCGGGGTGAAGCGTCGTTTTGGCCGGGATGCGGGAAATGCCCCGCGGCTGTCCTGATTCCGTACCATTTCACCTAAATCCCTGGTGCATATTTGTTACCTTTATACGCTCAGGTTTTGGGCGTTGCAAGCCGCAATAGTCGAGGAAAAACAGGCTGCAGACCGGTGCACCGAAATAGGTGATCTAGGTGCAAAACCTGCTATTTTAATTGTTGTTAAAACAATAGAGTTCTAGTGACGCACTCAGGAGGAGACGCTATGTCAAAACAATCGTCCTTTGGTGCTACTTATACACCTGCCTGCCATCGCTCCTTGGTGGCCGATTCGTTAGTGCCCCACCTAGTAAATTCCATGTTACAACGGATTATTACGTACAACGCGTTATGAAATCTCCGCTTATCGCCACACAACATAGTTACATTGAGCAACACTATGCAGACGTACCGGAAATAGACCCCAAGGTATCAGAACTTCGCTCTAACCCATTTACCTAGGAATTGGTCGAAAAGCTATATCTCGGACTTTCACGTAGTACATGGCCATTACCAAATAGTACAAAATTAATGTCACGCGACGACTCGCATTTGCAACCGATATCGATACCGGAATACCGGAGGATACATTTCACGCGGAAGACAACGTAGCGCTATGGGGTTTTGTCCATGAAAGGGGTCGAGCAGAAAGACTATCAGATATAGTTGATGACCTTGATTTATCTACGTCAAGAATTAGTCCTATACTGAACCGTGGCCGAGGGGATGATGGAGCAGAGCCACCAGTGTTAACCTCCGGAAAAAGACCGAATAGCGTAACACGCCGCTGCCACAGTTGACTGGGAACGGTGGCAGCGGCGTGCCATTTCACTATATCTAAAGGCACGCCCAAGCATGGAGGTATCGTTAGATAGGTTAATTTGGCGTTCAATCAAAAAATACCCACATGAGCAACAACTGGAGCCCCTTTATCTATCACTAAACCCTACTGGCTTTGCAATCGAATGGTTTTGCCCCCCCACATTGGCTGGACTACTATCTTGCGCGTACTGGTAAGAGTGATACTTTCAGATTTTATTTGGTGTTCAAATGATTTTACGTCAATTTCCTGTGAAAATTCACCTAGTAGCTGAGCGACTATGTCCTGTCGACCAGTTAAGCCCAAGCTTTCCAGTGTCAAGGCAAGGCTTAAGCCTTGAGTCAAGCGTGTAGCACCTGCTGAACATTTAGCTAAAAATAATGGGTCGGTTAACAGCGATTTAATTGGCGGATCTAGTTTTACGTCGACTCTTAGAGGTGCAATGCTGCCTTCTAGAATCAAATAACCCCTCTTATCGTTCTCGCCTTGCCTCGATCTTAGTGCAATAGTTCGTTCTTCATAGGGAATATCAGCCTTAATTACAGGACTCCAACGCTTGCCAAATGGCGCAACACACAAGAATACATGACCTAAATCTAAAGGAGTGATTTTAAGTCCAACATCGAGCCTACCTTTTACGGCGGCCCCAGTGGTGATTCGAATAGTTGTGAGGTCATCGGCAACATTGATATTTGAAACAATCAAATTTGCCGTACCGCTAAAACCGACTACACCTTCAAATCGGCCTAAGGCCATGAAATTATTGGCTTCACGCAATACATCACATTTAGCAACCTGCGCCTCTTGGTCAGCCTGATGCGCCACCCTCGCTGTCTCGTGAAGTATATTATCTGCCGCTACTCGACTTTCTTCGAGGACATTGCATGCTGTTTTGTTGGCCACACATATAGGGTCGTCTGTGCATACGCTGCAGTGACCCAGCGGTCGGCAAGGATCTACGCATCTTAAGCACGACCAATTACATGAAGCGCGGCTATATCGAGTCCTTGAGAATGGTTTGCGTAAATCTTGGCAGTCGATGCGACTTGGCTTAACCTCGACAGTTGACTTAAACTGCACGCTGGGCACGGAAGCTTGGTATTCAATTTGCAATTGCGAACTTAATGCCTCCCGCAAAAGAGATGCGAGCGTGTGCTTGGCTACCTGAATATCTATGTCTACCCGGGCATCGACAGGATCAAGGTAGGAAGCCCAGCGTTTGTTAAAGATCCTGTTGTATCTTTGGAACAAATCATTGAGTTCGGATGGAGTTTTCTTAAGACCCAGGCTGGAAGCAACAACTTCTGACTCCTTGCCAGCTGGCAATTTACCGTCTTGTAGCTCCAGCAACATCGACAGCCCCGTTTCATCAATCCGAACTAAGCTAGATTTTACATTTCGAGAAACTTTTACTTTTTCTGCAGTCACTGTGGTATTTGCATCACCAAGATCAGCGGCTAGGTCAACCACCGTACTAGTGTTAAGTTTGAGATCCAAAATCATTGGTTTTGCTAATAGTTCAGAGTTGATAGTCTCGACAAGGCCACCGGTAAGTGTTTTGAATGCTGCAAGCACCAGAACATCAGTTACCATTGTACCATTCTGAAGCTCTACGTCGTGAATGCGTATATTCTGAAAGGCTGGTCTTAACCTAAGCTGATCGCCGGCAACATCGACTGCAGCTATGCCAGAAAACGTACCTTTACCTGCAACTCCATTTACACGATCCTGTAGTTTAAAAGTAGCATCAATCCAAATACCTTGCGTGACAAGCCTAATCTTTGAATCAAACCAGAGAACCTTTAGCTCTGCTTGGTCAACATCAGCCACAGCTTCTTTAATAATATCGGGTAGACTAGAAGTGATAATTTCACTAGAAATCGAGATACCGGCATTCGGGATAAATCCCTCAGACTGCTCTAGGTTACTTTGTACTGATAAGTATTGCTGATCCACCGTAGTAAGAGGTGGCCGCCACATATTAACTAATCCTTGAAATAATGAACATCCGCTAATAGTTACCGCAAAAAAAAGCACCAATCCAAGTCGAGCCACATATCCGTATCTCATAATGTTCCAATCCATTTAGAAGCAAGTGAGATTGAATAATAGACCGAATCTAGTTAAGTGGAAGCAAAAATAATCGGCTAGATGTTAAATTGCATTTAATTGTGATCCTGTTTTTGGAATTATGGAAACTAAGTATTAGGTTCCTAGCTAAAAATTTATACAACCAAACACCCCCTAACCTCAGCAATCGTAATAGTCACCCTTGAGCCTGCGTTAAAGGGCAAGTAATCACTTTCAATCCCATCGGAAAATATCACCCCATTCTCCGGCATGAGTGATTCAATACTGAGTGGGTTATCGTAATTAACCTGCCCATGAATGAGACTGACCCCAGTCTGTTTACTGGGAAAAGGCTCCCGTACGCTGTACATCAAAAAGTCCGAATTCCATGCAAAACCGCCTGACTCCGCTTGACTCGAGCTTGAATGACAAACGCCGTGCGCACCGGCCAGCACACTCTGGTACCACCCCGTTGACCCCAGCCCTGTTGATACGATAATCCCAGATGAGCTTTGCTGCTCTTTAACTCCCCCTAGCTTTAACGTGTAATGGGCAGAGGTATGGGTCTTTGGTCCAATAAACAGATCGTTAACCGCAAGCAGACTTTGGCCGTCATTGGTGGTGGCTTTCGCAAAAGTAATCTCACGGCATGTCCGCCGCTGCTTCATTACGTCAGTAACTATGGGTAATAAATCAGCGGGTTTAAACGGCAACAGTACGCCGTCCCAACGGCTACTATCAGGGTTTAGCGCAATGACGGCGTGGCCATCCAAATATTTCAATGTATTGGCCACTAAGCCGTCTTGGCCAATAACCACCACATAATCATCAGCCCGAAATAGGTAGCTCGGTAGCATGGCGCGCTCCAGCATTTGCACACTCCCAAGCTCGGCTAGTGTGCGACGGGTAAATTCCAGCCCCAACCCATAGAGGCGATCCTCTTCCATATAGTCGTGGAAGTCAGCGCCAGATTGTTCAAGATAGAACCGCGCCTGTTGAACAGTATTAAACCGCTCAACCAACTCCGTTAGGCGCGTTTTACGATAAACTAATATAAAGCGTGACGTCAGTTCCATGATGAATGCCTCTCTATTGCTAACGAACCAAATTACGCTCGCCAGCATCTGCCACTAGGTTAGATAATATGTCGGTGCCAATATTCAGGGTACCGACCTTGGCGGCATTCATGGCAAAGGTATCCATGGCTGCAGCAAACAACTGCTGTGGATCCATATTAGCCATGGCCATGGCTTTGACGTATTCCACTGGAACACTACTTGATGCCTTAGCAAAGGCTGTAATCGCATAGGCCTCGGCATCAGACTCAATCTGCCGATTCACCTGCGCTAACTCAACCAGTGCTTTGCGCTTCGCTTCGGCTTCGATATCCGCTGCCAGCTGCTCCGCCTTGGCTTCGGCCTTCTTCTTAGTAAGGGCACGCACATTGTCCAGCTTGGCTTCGGCTATTTCTTGCTGCTTAGTCTGTACAGCCATTTCTGTTTGCAGTTCGGTCTCGCGGATGGTGCGCTCTTGAACCACCGCAGACTTTCGGCGATCGTAAATTGCGTCATCCGCGTGTTTGAGAATCGCCTCACGGGCTTCTGCTTCAAGGGCTTTGGCTGTTTCGGGCGTTGGGCTCAGTGCAACGATCATTGCATCCAGCACTTCAATTCCTAGGCGGTCCAGCGCCGGATTATCAGTCAGTGATGCTTTCAAGTGCGCATCCAAATCCCGTAGCATGGTTAATGCAGTCCGAAGGGCGGTGGTTTGAATCAATTCCTGAATAACCCCCTGCGCCACACGCACTACGCGATCACCCAGGGTACTTGGGTCTTCAGAAACGTATTCTTTGCCGCCCTGATTTAAGGTGAAGTTCAGCAATTCGCTGAGCTTCTCAGGCGCAGCGGCGCGGAACGTCAACTGACCTTGCACACGAAGGTGTTGAAAGTCCGCCGTTTGCAGATTAAAGATAAAAGGCGCTTCTTTGGCGCTCATGGGTATAGCGGTTAATGAGGTATTGGGAGCGTAGTAGAAAAAGTTAAGGCCCTTACCTTGGCGCTTTATACGACCACTACTGATTTGAATCACGTGAACAGTGGGGTCGGCTTTGAAGTATTGAATACCTAGCATGGCGGCTCTCCTTTAATGGCTTTAAGACACTAAGTGATTTAGATAATGTCTTAAAGACACAAATTGGTCAAGCACTGTTAGTGTCTTTTAGACCATAACTGGTGTAATATTACGGTAAGCTATTGATGCGATAGCGATAAAAATTTATATGAAACTGGGTTTTGTAGAGGTTCTGCATGGCAGCCAAGCCGCGTAATTACAATATTCATGACTATGACGTGCCGCTAACGACCGTCGATGGCGTGCTATTTACCGTGCATGAAGATCAGCTAAAAGTACTGCTGGTCCAGCGGGGTAAGGAGCCCTTTGAGGGCAAGTGGGCGCTGCCCGGTGGATTCATCGACCTAAAACAAGATGAATCAATTGAAGCCTGCGCAATCCGCAAATTGCGCGAGAAGACTGGTGTCGAGCCACCGTATATTGAGCAACTCTTGTCTTGGGGCGGTCCAGACCGAGATCCGCGCGGCTGGAGCGTGACGATCGCCTTCTTTGCCTTAGTGGCCCATTCAGCCTGTGAGTCATCCGTCGCGTCAGTTGCAGATGTGAAATGGCAGCCCGTCCAAACCTTAAAGAAAGACCTAGCCTTCGATCACCGTGATGTTATTGCTGCCGCCCACGAACGGCTTCGCCAAAAAGCGTTGTATTCGATGGTGCCAGCCTTTGCCCTACCCGATGAATTTACGCTGACAGAACTCCAGTCGCTACACGAAGTTATCATTGGCACGCAGCTGAACAAAAAGTCGTTCCGGCGCCGTCTAGAAAGCGCAGAACTGCTCGAAGACACTGGCAAGGCAACGGAATCACGGGGACGCCCAGCCAAGCTCTACCGAGCTAAGGCCGAAAGCAAACAATACCGCTTCATCCGCAATCTCGAAGGGTAAACAACGGAGTGACGCACGGCCCAGACAGCGCACACGGCAAGGAGAAGTTCAATGTTTGACGATAAAACAATTATCTACGTCGATATGGACCACGTCCTATGCGACTACGATGCGGGCTTTACGCAGTGGCAGGCCAAATACCCAGAACTGAAATTCCCTCAGAGCCAGCCGGGCATGTATCTCAGCCTTGAGCCAGTGGAAGGCGCTATCGAAACCTACTTGTGGCTCCACAACCATCCCAAAACAGCGGTATTCATTCTTACCGCACCGTCAGTAAAAAACCCCCACTGCTACGCCGAAAAACGCCTATGGGTAGAGCAGCACCTTGGCATGGATGCGGTAGACAACCTTATTATCAGCCCACACAAAGGACTGAGCCGCGGTGATTACCTCATAGACAACAACATCACCGGCAAAGGCCAGGATTCATTCGAGGGGGAGCTGATTCACTTTGGCTCAGAGTACTTTCCAAACTGGGCTAAGGTTAGAGATCACTTTGAGCAAATATTAACGAAAGCCTGAAAATCAGTTTATCGTAGAAACAAGCTGTACGCTGCGCAATTTCCTGGCTCACCAGATTGTCGTCCTTAATATAAGTACTTGAGTAATCGGACGGCTTAGACGTAATGAAATCAGTATCAGGGGTACGGACATGAAGTTATTAGTGTTGAGCGATCTCCACCTAGAATTTGCACCGCTATCGATCCCTGATACAGACGCGGATGTGGTCATTCTTGCGGGTGATATCAACCTGAAAACCCGCGGTCTCGAATGGGCGATGAAAACATTCCCCGACAAGCCAGTCATCGCAGTGATGGGTAATCATGAATACTACGGCGAGAAATACCCCGGTCTCGTGACAAAGGGAAAGCAGTTAGTCGAGGGAACAAATGTCCACCTGCTGGAGAACGACCATGTCGAAATCGATGGCATCTCATTCTTTGGCTGTACCCTTTGGACTGATCTAAAATTATTTGGCGACCCGCGTCTGGCGGGGTATTTCTGCCAGCAGGAAATGTCCGATTTCAAGAAGATCCGTGTTGAGCCAGGGTACTCCAAGCTCAACCCCATAAGTATGACGGCCATTCATAACCGTTCATTGGATTGGCTAAAAGACAAGCTCTCAACCAGCGCGACAAAGCAAAACGTTGTGGTCACCCATCATGCACCCTCCGCAAGATCAATTGCACCAAATCTTTCAGAGGAACTCACCAGCGCCGCCTACGCCTCCCATCTAGATGCAATGATTGAAAGCCATAGCATAGATGTATGGGTACATGGGCATGTGCACAACAGCTGTAATTACAAAATTGGGGATACACACGTTGTCTGCAACCCGCGTGGATATAGCCCAGACTGGTTGAACCCTGGTTTTGATGAAAGCTTTATTGTTGAAATATGAGTTCCGAACTAAAAAACTTGACGATTTCGGCCTCCAAGAAGACGATAAGCTACAACGATCTATTAAAGTAGGTAACTTAAGCAATCTGATAACTATTGCAGGATTGACACTTATCACGAAAACAATTTCGTTGGAGACTTAAACGGCACTATCAAAGCCTGATAGGAAAAATTAATTAAGTTATCGAATTTTAAGTGGGAATCAAAGGCTCCTAATTATGTGATTCAGCACTACACCTTTTTAATAGCACTGCCACACATGGTGTCCTTATCGAAAGTATACTTGTGCATTTTGGGGTTATTACTGCAAATGCCAATGATTTCGCTGTCAAATACCGATTTACGAGTTAATGACACGGAATCTTGAATACGCGCCCTTCCAAAACATACTGGGCAATCAGCGGTGACCAACCAAGCTTCTAATGAATACCCAATAAATCTCGGCGGCACATTTGGTTCAGGCAGCTTTAAAACATTTAAAAAGCATATTGCATCCTTTGATTGAAGTATAAAAGTATCCTTTCAAAGGCCACCACATGTAACTACAAAAACTGCAACCTAGCAAACCAAAAGACTTGAGTTTTATGTAGACGCTCGGTATTGTTGCTATTGGCTTAGAAACCAGCGCTAGCCGTCAGCGTAAAGCATCTTCATTTTCGGTTTATCGATATCCAAATTTCTTCGGAGAAGAAAATTGGCGGCCTCTGAGAAACTTGGATTTAAAGAAAATGGAACATATAGAACACCTAAAACTACTCAAAAAGAATAGCCTACTGCTTCGTGATTCAGACCTAACCAGCTGTCAAATATTAGAGCTAATAACAAAGTTAACCACGAAGTATGATCAGTATAATCAATTTGTAGCTTCGCCAGAGGCACTCAATCTGCCACGGACTCCTCGGGAATTCGTCAGAAAACTCCACCGTTGTTATGAATTCCTTTCAAAAATAGATAAGACTGGAGACTGGATACAGACTTCATTAATAGCAATCCATCTCGTTGATGGGCTGGTCGAAGATCCCAAGAATATCGACGCATGCAGTGCGTACATCAATTTGATGAACCCAGCTTATACTAGATTTGACGCCTCCTTTAACTACTCCTATTCTGGAATTTCCCTTTGGTATTACTTTGAATTCCAGAATGAAACCGGCCTCAGAATTTGGGAATGGCACGCAAAATCTGCGCAAAATATCGGCGCAAGCAGCAGTGAATCAAAATTAATTTCCTCAGCAATAAAGGTTTTAGTCGAAAGCAAGGCAGCACTTGAATATTGGATAATGGTTGGTATAGACCATCCAGATTTGGACAATTGGTACACAAAGAATCTTGGGGAAGCTGTACATAAAAGCAAATTTGTTCTTAAAATATTCAAATAACCCCTTGCAATTAAGTAAAAATCATACTAATTTTGCATTTGGGGGCAGCTGCACCCCAGCCTCATCCCCGCATTGAGGCAAGCCGTCGGCGCAGCGCAAAAAATCATTCATCAAGATAATTCGGTCAAAACTGAGCGGGGAAGTTTTGCATTTGGAGTATCTTGACATGACCAGTACCACCCGTCCCCTCTGGGTTTCGCATCATCAATACAAAAAAATACTTAAACCTTTTTGCCGGAAATTAGCGTTTGAAAGCAAAAACCTCAAGCAACACGAGCTTCTTGATTTTGTAGCCAAAGCCCTTACTTTCGACAACGCAGCGCACCTAATGCACTCATTGCGTGACGCGCCTCTCCCGTGCTTAATGCACTTCCTCTTGATCCATTTTCCGCTGCTCGAAGAGTCTTGGGGACTGAATGACGATTGTCTCGCAGTTTTTGAAAAATACTATATTTTAGATGAGGCACTTAGTCCCTATCTCTTAAAGCGAATAATCCCAGATGGCGAAGTTACCGCGCTTAAACTACCTAATTCAAATCAGCAACTATCGTTCATTGATTTGTCGTCGTTTTTATCCCCAGACAAATATGAAAGCACAATAGATTTCACAGCTTTCGGCTCATGCTTTGCGAAAAATGAAGATGAAGCAATTTTCCGAGGACAGACTATTCTCAGCGACGACAGCCCGCTACCCGCTACCTATATACTTGACTTAATTTCCGACAAAAGACTCAGATTTGGCGAAATCGATGATAGAGCTCCAGATGAACTTACAGTTCTAAATACTGATGGTCTTGCCCAACAACTAAAATTCGCAGGCACCATTTTTAATGAGAAAATTAATCACCTCATCAACTCCGATAACACCAATGCTCTCCGAATCGCTTTCGACAATATCGGATCAAAAATACACCACGAAACACATCTTCAAATACTAGTCAATGCGAGCATAAATGATAAGACATATGATTTACGTAGGAGCAGGCTTCAAATACGGCGAGGAAATACCAAACCATAAGTAAATTTTATTTTTTTAGCATTTCTACTTTCGGGGCTGGTGAAATAAATATGGAGCAAATAGTTACCTATTCTGGATTAGATATTATGGATACGTTGTGACGGATCTCACCCTCTTTTCAGCCCCGCCTAGCAGATAACTTTTACCGGTGAAAAATAATGCCAGATATCTCTGACCCCGAAAAACACAGCACATCATCTAGAACGATATTATCAACATCCCCACATGTCGATTTTATTACAAAAAATATAGATTCAGTTTTTACAATAAAGAAAAACTTGGTTATTAACACCGATGAGCACAAACTCGTTCACTACCTTTATTCTTCGCTTACAAAATATTTGTGCACGTTTCATGGAAATTCAGCAATATCTCTTAAAATCGAGGATCAACTTGATCTATACAAGCGCAAATTCGGACAATTCTACTCTGAAATAATTGCATTTGGACCAGAACATACTATTGACGATATTTTTGACTTCCTTGTCAATGCCCTATCTTACTTAACGCAAAGAACTCTTTCTGAAACTGGCATTTGGGACCATCAACTTGAATTAAAACTATTCAGCAAAGAAGAGGTTGAATTTTTTGATATTTGTATTAGCGAGTTTATTGAAAAACATTCAGGTTCTAAAATATCAAAGCCATTTGAATGCCACCTCGGACTTTCCGAATCGAGTACAATCTATTTCACTGGGCGCATTAAGAAGGCCACTCTGCATCAAATCGACATGACACAAATTCAAGCCGTAATCGAAATTCATGGTTTTGATGATAATAACAAAGAAATAAAAGGTACGATTGTGGAGGGTGATTTAGAAGGAAAGAGAATTGTACTGCACACAATTTCACACGATACATTCATCCAAGCGGCACGAGGCTATATTGATCACACAAAATTCAGCTGTCTTTACAAAGAAAAAGGAAATAAATTAGGGGGAAAGGTAGTTAATGAATTACTCGCATTTAACGCGATAATTTAGTAATCACTCCCCTGGTAAGTTAATAGTACAGCGATCGCTAAAAAAGCGACTACAAGCTCATGACTGTTGCGTATGAAGCCTTCTTTCCGTCTACCTACAACCACCGCCCCATACTTTTTAAGATTCACTCCGCCACGGTAAGGATCTGGAAAAGGGTCAATTCGAATTGCCCCTACAGCGCCTGCTGGCTCGAATTCCCTATCAATAAGAAACCCGTGAACACGCAAAATATCCTTAATATCAGGATCATTCCCTTTAGCCACACCAATACACGCCTCACTTGATAGCTGAAGCTGATTGAGGACATACTTCACGAAAGCGCAACTTTCGCTTGTCACGAAGAGTAAATGGCGACGCTCACCAATAAACTCATGTATTCTTTCTGTTTCATATTGCGGAAACTGCTCATTATCGATAACGAAATTGCGGCCCTTAGAAAAATTGATTAGCCTGTTCCAGGCAGATTCTTGAATATAGTGCAAAAGAGCATTAGGCATTTCCCTACCGATAAACCAATCCTTTTCATCATGATCATTACCCGCGCTCCAATCACCCAGGCGGCGCTTAAATCTCATTTTATTAGTTGTTTTACTAATAACGTCTTCTAAATTGGCGAGGAGCGCTGGCTCCAACCCAGCTAGTTCACCTGCTTTTGCATAACTCCGTCCTTGCGAAACTAATCTCAGCGTCTTAAGCACTCGCTCCAACGAGGGCACCGGATAAGCCAATGGGGATTGATCAACCATGGCGATCATCGGCCTAGACTCTTCTAGGTCACCCGTATTAAGGGCGCCACTAACCTCTAAGCAACGCTCACTTACCACCGGTGTCAACGCATCGCACCACTCCGTCATTAAGTGGTTATAGTTCTTAAGTCCACTACTTGGCCCTGAATGCCCCATTAGACGCGATACCGCCATGCCTACTCGCCGGGAGAGCTTACTTTGAGGCCCTAATATATTCTCTCGGATTTGCGGTGCATTGAGGTTCTTACTTAATCGAGAATGCAACAAAGACTCGGCAGGGCAAAGCACCGCAAATAACGTATTGTAAAACGCATGCCGGCAATGATGGAGGACTAAATGAGAGGTTCCAGTGACTTGGCGCAGCAGCTTGATCAACGCCTTCGGAATATTACTGTGCTTACTTGTTATTTGCGGCCTGCCATCAATAGTTTCACTAAGTAGATACTCGTTTTTCCCCTCACCAGCTGTGGCGTCGTAATGAGCAAGCATCATCTCAATTAATTTTATTTCAACATCATCCAATTGAAATAGGAGTGGTACCGCGCGACGACTCATATGGCTTTTTAGGCGTCGCTTTCTATTGTTCTCGACAAGCACCCATATTTGACCGCCGGACTCACACCAATTTTTTCTTCGCAGGAACCGGGCTTCCTTACTTCGAAGGCCAAAACGAAAACTTAAGAGTAGAACAAAGCCAAGGAACAAGTGATCAGTTTGTTGCCAATTACTACTCTCTTGAAGGTGTCGCAAGACGGCCAAGTAGTCCGTCTCTGAAACTAGGCCAGCCCTAACGTGGCGCGAAGAATTCCCCAGATCGAGTTCTGACCAGTCAGGCTCCTCTAGGCCATATTGAGCAGCCCAACCATGAAAGACTTGAAGTAGATCGCCAAAATATTTTAAATCTTTCTTATTTTCTTTCGCATCTTCAAGCAACTCTTCATAACAATCCGTTAGCTCTTCACTCTCCAGCGCCGTCAGGTCAGTGTCATACAAAACACCTGCAAATTGCCCGCGCAAAGTACTGAAGTAGGTTGTGATGGTATTAATCGCGTAGGGCGAAAAGTTCTTACCTCGCCCTTTTCCCGATCGTATTTTTTCGCTGATCCAATAGCCCAATAGAAGAACAGCATTAGACACGTCATTTCGGCGGGTTTTTGATATAGCAGTGATAGCGATAACTGTCGCTTTTGCTGACCTTAGATTCGGCTCATATTTTTTGAGCTCATTGAAAATTTCTTGCAAGTAGGCATTCGCGTTATTCTGGAGTTGCACTTTATCTAGGTCGGCGGCATTTCCCTCAATTTCTGGGATCTCTGCCGCGAACACCTCATCTTGCTCGCTTTTCGTTTTGGGGAGCTTTACATATCGGCCCTCGACAATACGCAATATGTCTTGTATTGGGGCTGAGGTCGGCGGATGACGCTCACTGAGCGCACCAGCAACTGCGCTGGGCATTGCAATTAAGTTATATTGACCAATAGTGGCGCAGAGACTTCCCGTCAATGCCTTCAGATCACGAACATGGACGTCAGCTCCAATGAAGCTGCCAATGGGGAGTGATTTCAGCGCATCGTGCGGAGAATCCTCCAATATCTTTTCTTTGCCACTATGCCCAATCCCTTTCTGGAGCAGACTAGCAAGCTTATAGTTCACCTCATGGCGCTGAACGGGCGCTTTAAGATCATCAAGTTCTAACGTCTCGTTGTACTCAACAAAATATCGATCCCCATGCTGCACCACCCTATAATGCCTGCCAGACGCGACATCCTGAACGAGCTGACGGTAGCTAATGCGCTTTACGATACTCAAAACAACCGCACCAAGAGATGCGGCCCCGATCTTCGACATCCGGTTTTGGCTGCTCGCACTCAGCACCTCACTCGCCCACGTGTCTAGTTCGGGTACTGTTTTTAGCGCCGGAATTACCCCTTCACTTATATAGGATTTCTCAGGCTGCATTTCTGCAATAGTCTTTGTGATAACTCGCTTGTTTGGATCGCCTTCTTTACGGATTTTGCGATTTAGGATCGCAAGCCGTATTGCAGCATAAGGTGCTGGCACACTACGGTCATTGAACAGCATCTTCTTTGCAAGCCGTTCAATGTCAGTTTTATCCAGATCCGCTATTTTCCTATTCCTAAGAAAAAGGTTGATATCGCGGTGAGCCTCACTAATCGCCTTTTTCCGATTTTTCGCACGCTCTTCTTTACGGAACCTTATGCCGAATTTTTGCGTTCGTAGCGGGTTAAACTGGCTTTTCACACCGAGGCTCGGCAATACTGGGAGCGGGAATGCCGTCGGTAAATCTAGCTCGTTATACACATTATTAATCGCTTCGCTATATTCACTGACATCGTCGATCCAGCACCGAGGCGAGGAATCGGAGTATGTCGAGGCACCGCGCTCGGAGTGCCCAGTCCACGCATCCACCACCTCAGGATGCACGCCAGCTCGCGGCAGTACCTGTTCATAGCGGTGACGAAGCTGATTAACCCGCAACTCCCACTCAACAAATGGTAACCCAGGAAGCTGGTTGTTTTTGACCGATAACGAATGCCAGTTCAATTCTGCATCAAGCAAGAAGAAAAGAGGCATGCTTGCAGGCTTTCCTTCTATCAAGCATACCAACTCCTTTGAAAGCGCTGGTGCAATAGTGCTCAGCTGCTCCGCTAGCCACTTAAGATAATCAATGTATTGAGCGACTAGTCGGCACACTCCTTCGGGTAAGGGTGTAAGGCGACCGTTATGCAACACACCGTCAGACTTGTCGTCGATATAGACGTACCGCCCCTCCAGATCAAAGTACGAAAGTGACTCAAATGGATCTTGGGTATGGCGGCATCCAGTTGCAGCATAGAGCGCCACCACACAGAATGTCGCAATGCGATTATGACCCGCAACAAAATCTAGCCCCGGAGCTTCAAGAAGCTTGGATTTGATTTGATCTATCCAGCTATCGAGATAAGCGGCCCCCATGACTAGACGACTGCCCATGACATTGATTTGATCCGCCAATGGCCCTGAAGAGAGAACAGGTCGCGCTATCGCTTTTTTAACATCGCCAGCGCTCCAATACCCATAGGCGCATGATGCGGGCAGACCACTATTAGGCTCCGCCATTAGTAGTCGCGTTAAGTTATGATCTCCACTTCGGTCGTATGCAGCTTGAGCAGCCCACTTACCTGGCATGGCGGTCAGTACACGGGATATCTCATCGCTACGCTCTCGGTGAAACCACGTCTCCATTTTTTCATCGCTAACAGATTTCCACAGAGCATGAAGCGTTTTAGGGCTGCCTTCCGCTTTCTCTCGGACTGCCCTCAGGACGCGACTAATACCTGGAGCAATCTCGATAGTCAGTACCTTTTGAAAGGGTCTTACCAGATTAACCTGCTTTGCATTCGGTTCCCATGATGAGCGGCGCCGAGGTGCAAGGCGATGCACCGCAGTGAGATCTTCGTTCAATGACCACTCAAAGCCCACGGACTCAGTAACCTGAAACGCGAGCGTGAAATAAAAGGATCTTGAGCACATTGCTGAGAGACCAACAATAGCCGCGCCTAAACTTCGCTCCGCGCTCTCTGATTCGAGCCCTGCCTCGATCCAGCGCTCCAAGGCTGCACGCTCAGGCGGCAATACGCCCGTCAACGACCACGGCAAATAATTAGCTTCTTCCTGCGAGAGCAGATGAAAGGTCTTTACCGAAATAGCGTGCTCTGCCGCGGTATCTGTAGGATCAACATCGAGAACAAACGCTGGCTCACTATCTGTACTCGAACCCTCGTGCTCGGTGTCATCCACATCCAAGGAGGTGAACCCTTGTCCATCTACATTAAACAAGGGCGGTGGAATTTCGATCTCTGCCTCTTTACTACTCGCTAGCGAAGCAATTTGATTAAGACCGGCAATTCGCGAGGCCTGATGAGAGCGAATAGGATCATATTCACCGTCAGCCAACTTACCTAGTGCATTAAAAAATCCTGAGGCACGGCGGCGAGCTTCACTTTCTAGGTTACCCGGAGTAGCTGCTATGGCAACCGCATCAGAAAACTGCTGATATGTGACCCTGAAGCCACGTGTAGATTGATGCAAATGATCCAGCAGGGCACAAATGGCCGTCCATCCTCCATCATCTCTTGGTTTCGAAAGAAATCTGGCAACGGTGCTGACAAGAGTATCTCTCGCTTGTCCTTTGCCGACTAGGCGCTCAGCCGCTTGCAATATCAGCCAAATCTTCAGCCGCTGGTGGTTAATCACGGCTTCTTGTGGGTAGCGACAGTGGGTAAAATTGGGGCTTGAGGTAAGTAATAGAAATAGTAGAAACGAACGCTCTTTTTTATCACCCAAGACTTGGGCGATTTTAGCGTTACTACCGCTGATCGTTATTTCCGTGTGAGTTGCGTATATATCGGAAGCAATGAAGGCATGAGAAAATTCTGAGAGCCGTTGAGCTATTTGACTACCAGCCCACTCTGCGATTACCTGTTGAGATTCTTCCTTTACGATCTCCGTGGCCAAGTTAGCGATAGCTACGGTATGATGATCAAGACCTAAGAGGTGGTAAGTGAGCAACAATTCCGGCTGGAAGTTTTCAGCCCTAGCCCACTCCTCAATAGCAGAAAAGCTTTCACCGAGCCCGAAGGTCGTCTCATCCATGGCGTTTGCCGTGCCACTCGCGCCCATCAAGAACAACCTCAATTGTGGTTAAGTGTTCTCAGATTAAAACGCAAAATATGGAAAATCGCTACTAATACGCCTTTTTAAGCCAATTAATGCCGTCTAAGTATACTAGATGTATATTAATAGGCTAATTCTCATAACCGAATCCTGCCCCCGCTACCACATTAAAGAACGGCGAATCAGTTACTTACTGACTTGCCGTTTTTTTTCGCCTGTTGGTTTTGGACCTCTGTGGGCTGGCTCTACCCCATTAACGGGGGATGGCACTCATTAAACCCTGTGGCTCTACCCCATTAACGGGGGATGGCACTCATTAAACCCTGTTAATCACACCGTCCCACCCACAATGGGCTAGAACGCGTAATCTGTAATTTTCAAAGTTTCTAAAACCATACGCTCGTCGTGTCATCATTTCCATTTT
>NZ_JBFHDY010000073.1:0-17944 GCF_041584495.1 Zhongshania sp. | reverse complement strand
TAACGTAGGCCCCCATTTTGCTGTTAAGGCTTCTCGCTTTTGGTCAAATGCTGTCTTATCGATAGTCCATCTTGCGTAATTTGCTTGCTCGTAGATAAATCCAATTAAACCTTCAGCAAAAGCCTGTCTATTTGAATGCGGAATATAACCACTGAGCTTATTGAAGTAAGATTTTTTCAATTCATCTAAATCTGCCGATTCAACATGCAGTACAGTGTTTTCCAGTACAGCTATCAAATTTTCATCATCAGCGTTTAACATCACAGCTTTCTGAAGTTTTATGATTTCCGATGGTGTTTCTGCGTTAAGCTGCTTATCACTACGATCGGAAAAAATATCCTTAAGCACTGCCAAACGTTGCTCGGCTGTTTGTGTGTTCCATTCCTTTAGCCGGGTGGTTGCCCCAAAAGGCTGAGTTGTATGCAGCACTAGAACGCCATATTGAGTATGATCAAACTCTGGAGCCAACCAGTTCTTGAGTGTTTTCCAAAGATTCTCGTGGTGGTCGGTAAGCGGTGCGGCATAATCTTTCACTTCAGTTTGAGTCGATGCCAAAGCATCTGGCGAAATCAGACTAACGTCACCGTCTTTTTCAAACCAAACCGAATGGCCTTCGTCAAGCGAGAAGCATTTATCCAAGCCGATTAGCACCTGGTAATGAAAGGCTAAGGCAGTTGTTAGCGCGGCATTTTTGCTTTGTCCTCCGCTCATACCTTTCAGCTCCTTATATCCTTTTATGAAAACTCATGGGTGATAAAACCATCGAAATTCGCTTCGACACATATTCGTACAATAGGCTCATCGACTTATAACGCAAAATTGAGACGCGCGTTTTTTGCGTCGATTCCAATAAATGGTTAAGTGCTCTACTCATTGATAATGTTCGTAATGGTAAAAACTTTAACCTTCTTACATTCTGGTTCTTTTTTTTCTTGGTAATCACAGTAACTTGTTACCACTCCAACTATTTTCTTTGCTTTGGTGATTTTTGGACAAACTTCCATTGCTGTACCTTTAGCAAAATAGAACTGCCCGCCAATATGAGGTTTCGCTCGAAACGCAACTCCAAAATCAGATTGTCCGCGAGGCCCACAATCATCTACTTCGATCGCAACCTCATCTGCTGAACAATTAACTGACGTTAGCACCATAATTATAAGTAAAATTGCTCTATTCATTTGATTCACTTAACGTTTTTGTTTTGGGGCGAGCGTATGCGAGTCCATAGCCCGCCGCTTTAGCGGAAACAAGCGGGCTATTTCCAACAACTCTTTGTTATGAATTAGGCTTTGCCTATGGATCATAGTAAATTCCATCTTCAACTAAAAAGGTGCAAAAATCCTCAACTGCATACTCAGCAATAATACTGTTCTTAGCAAGTTCATTTAGAGCAACCTTTTTTAGCAAATAACCCTCTGAATAAGTAAGTGGAACCCAAGATTGCTCGAACTTTGGTATATCACTTAGTCGAGCTTTAAGAGCAGTTACTTCACTTAGTGCATTCTCATAATTGAACTCGCTTTCAGGAATTAGCATCTGGGCTTCCTGAGGGCGGTCGTATTCATCGCAGAGATCTTCTCCAAAGGTGAATATCGATGTAAATGCAATGAATGCCAAAAGAGCTGTATTTTTCATAGATTCATAACGCCCGGGCTCAGCAGCCGATTTGGAGGCGCAACGCGCCGGAAAAGCGGTCCGCTGCAGCCCCTTGTTAGGCAATTAATTATGCTCCGCGCTAGTGATAAAAGATCCATCATCCGAAAATAAAAAACTCATCTCACCACTACGCAGCCGTTCTCTATAATTAGGTACATCTACGTTATTTTTTGTCGTATCGTAAAGGACACGCTCCATCAACTTTCCAAGCATTGACCGGTCAAACTCACGGAATTCTGGTTCTTTATCACGCTTCGTACAGGCAATAGTTATTTCTGAATCCTGCCTATTAAACAACGTTGATAAGCGCGGTGGGTTTTCCAAGTGTAATCGACAGCAAGCGAAATGGGCGAGAAGCTCTCGAAACTGAGGGTAGCTCAATTTTCCATCAAGATCTTTCAGAAACAATTGACTCAGTTTGTGAAGAACCGCCCCTCCATCACCGAAACATGCTATTACACCTACCCCCCCCACTCTTATTGCGAATGTGTTAGCAAAAGTAAGGTCACCAATATCGAAAGGCTCGCGCTCTTTTGGATTTTCATGTACAGAAAATATAGCTAACGAGCCCAAGGCTTCGGGCTCTACCGTGGCTTTGCAATATACGGCACGTGCGAGGCAGTAAGCGTGATGCATCTCTCCCCAGTCGTATTCTAATTCTTTGGCAATAGAGCCAGTCATGGCTCGCCTATCTCTGTTTAGAGGTAATGACGCATCTTTGCAATGCATCTTTATAAAGATGAGGGCCAACCAACTGAAAAGCTTTGAGCCATTACCCTTGACCAGGAAGTTCTTGATTCCTTCGAATCCTTCGTTAAATGCCTTACTTATAGGTGTTTCAAGCTGCTGACTTAACAATTGATTACATTCCCAGCAACAAGGAACCACGTAACTGCGATATGGGAGAAGAGTCCCATTTGGCAAGGACACCGACTGGTTATAGAGAGAAAATCTTTTTAAGATCCAATCGGGAACGACATGTTCTTTTGTTGGCTCTACATTCTCGTCAGCACAAACGAAACATACCTTCCCCTCGCATACTTTCTCTCGAAAGCGACGCAAGCTAACAAACACGATTCTTCCGTTCATCCATATTGAGCGGTCGTCTAAGTGGATCAATATTTACTCCAATTTTGCCTAACGCCCGCAGCAAGCGCGCCGCTTTTTGGCGTCGCTTTGCCTGCGATTGTTATGCATAGTTAGCGATGTCAAGGCCCAAGCACCTCCAGCCTAAATTTTGCTGCTTGTGCATCAATCTCACCTGACCGAAACTTTTCCCAAATATCTTTGGTATTTTGCGACATAGAATCAACTCGGATTGCACCGCTTTGTCCAGAACTCAGCTTACTCCATAAAGGTAGAATGACACTCTTGGCCTTATTGAATGCTTCGCTCTGCCATTCCGAATTCTCGCTCGTCTGCACCGCCGCGCCAGTCCAGTGTAAAAAATTTGATAGGCTGCCCCAGTTTTTCATGAGTTCTTTTATGTCCCATTCGTTAATCTTTGGTACTCCTGGGATCAAACTCTGAATAATTCCAGAAAAAGCTACTAGCTTCTTATATTCTGGAATCAACTGAGTAAGAAGTTTATCTATCTTTCTCGGTGACCTTAGGCATTTTTTATAATCATCTTCAGTTAAACTTGGCTCTGAGCAAACAACAATCAGTTCAAATATGAGATGCTCGATACTCAATCGACCGTCTATACATGCGTAATATATCGCCGCGCCATTTCCAGTCCTTTCTACATAATCTATCCATGATGCAGCACGGTAACCATACCCAACAGCATCGTGATAGATATTTTGAGATAGAATCTCCTTTTCGGAGCGATCTTTGTATTCAGGGGCCATATGCATAACGCCGTGTTTTGGGGCGCTGGAGCGCCAGCGAAGGCGTCCCAGCAGCGCGGCATTTTGCGCTGCGACAACAACACCTTGTTAAAGGTTTATGATTGCCCATGCTAATTTTTCAGGCATGTTATGGCTATTGCAGTTACTAGACTCACTACTATTGCGACAACCGCAATGATATTTGCGAATTTTGAGTATCGAAGAGCTTTTCGCGAAATTGATAAACTCTCTGATTCATGTATTTCTTGTTGTTCAGCTTCTTTCGATGCAAGCCAAGACTCGCAAAGATTTTGGTTTACGCTGCCTGGCTTTCCATAATGATGAGCTGCCACGAGACTTCTAGCTTCAGAAAGTGGGAGGCTATCTAAATGCGAGATCATTTTCTTCTGAGATTCGTCCATGAGATACCTTTAACAGTCTGTTAATGAGGCCACTGGCCTCATAATAATTATTAGAAGGCGGCCTCTTAATTTTTTAATATTCAAAGTGCTGCACGGCAACTTATTGTTTTTCAATACATTTAATTTTGGCGTAAGAATGCCTTTCCCATTATGCTGGCCAAGGTACTTGACGGCAGCGGAAAGGAAAATATACTGGATATACATACAGCAAATGACAAGGATTGTCGACATGAGCGCTTCACCATTCCTTCGGTCTGTGCAGGAGTACATGCTTGTACGCCGATATAGCCTACGCACAATAAAGTCCTATTTATATTGGATCAAGTCTTTCATTTTATTTAATCAAAAGCAGCACCCATCTTCCATGGGCACGCAAGAAGTAGAGGCCTTTCTGAATCACCTTGTTGTTCAACGTAACGTTTCTGCCTCAACTCAGGCTATAGCATTGAATTCCATAGCGTTTCTGTATAACAAATACTTGGGTCAGCCATTGGGAACGTTAAGCGGGCTTAGGCATTCAAAGCGGCAAGCCAAGTTACCCGTGGTGTTAACGCAGAACGAAGTGGCTCTTCTATTATCGCAACTTGCAGGCACGCATAAACTGATGGTTGCCATGTTGTATGGCTCGGGCTTGCGTCGCATTGAGTTGTTGCGATTAAGGACAAAAGATATAGATTTTAATCATTTGCAGGTACAAGTATGGCACGGCAAAGGTAATAAACACCGTTTGGTTACCTTGGCGCCAGAGCTTTTGGCCGCTTTACAGGCGCAAATTAATGAAGTTGAACGCTTACTCATTGGCGATTTGACGAATACGGTTTATGCAGGCGTGTGGATGCCAGATGCGATGGCGAGAAAATACCCCAAGGCGGCAACGTCATTGAATTGGCAGTATCTGTTTCCTGCAAGCAAATTAAGCCACGACCCTCATTGTGGCGCACTTCGCCGTCATCATTTTGACGAGTCAGCGTTAAATAAGGTAATTCGACGCGCAGCTATCCGTGCCCGTATTCGCAAAAATGTCACTAGCCATACTCTGCGCCATTCTTTTGCAACGCATTTATTGCAGTCCGGCGCAGATATTCGCACTGTACAGCAGCAGCTTGGGCATAGCGATGTAACAACCACCGAGATTTACACTCATGTTTTAAACCATGGTGCTTACGGCGTACGCAGTCCGTTAAGCAGTATTTCGCGCCAAACACCATAAAGTCACGCAACGCTATAGGCTTACAGCAGTTCTGTCTGCTGTCTTGAGCCCTGATGAAACACGGCAACCAGCGAGTAACGCATAAAGCCGGTGCAGGTGGTTAGGTAGTCGTGCAGGGCGTGTTTAACAATATCGGCAAAAGATTCACCTTGGTACTTCCATTGGTCTGATTCGGCGAGCTGTTTCATTTTTGCGTTCATAGCAGACATATTGCATAAAAGGCGGTGTTTTGCGTCGCGGCGTTTGCTGTCGTCGGTAACGACGATGGCGAGTGTGGATGCCGTATTGTCCCACTCGAACATGAGGAAGAGGGAGTCGTCGTTAATATTATCGGCCAACAGTGCCACCGCGTGCTCTACGCAGTTTGCGAGTACGGCCTCGATGGTCATATTATTTGGGTTTGCAACAACGCTGCTATGAAGCACGTATTCGGCCCCATGCTCTGTTATGGCGGTCTCTTCCCACGCTAAGCCTTGGTCTTTAATGTTTTGCTGATATGTCACTGTGCTTCCTTCAATAAAAAGGGCTGCGTCGCTATGCGAGGCAGCCCCAATAATAGGTTTAACTGTTAGCGCTACAAAATGATGCGATTAACGAATACTGGCCGTCGCGCGGCTCGCCAGATGGCTCGCTATTTTACGCTTTTGATAATCTTTTGCTGCGCGGGCTACCGTGCCACCGTTACCCGAAGCCAACCAGCGTTTAATGCGGCCAGCGTCTCCCATGGGGCTGGTTTTGCCAAACGAGTCTAACATGACGATGAGCAACTCTTTGCCGTCGACATTGGTTTTCATCACTAAGCAGCGGCCGGCTTCGTCTAGGTAACCGGTTTTACTCATGGCCACGTCCCAGCGCTGGTAGCGCACTAGCGGATTGGTGTTCACATAAGCCAAGCGGTAGCGCGGGCGACTAAAGTTAGCGGTATAGACTGAGGTGGTGGAGTACGTGGCAATTTCTCGATACTTAGCCGCCGCTGCGACAAGCTTAGCCAAATCTTCGGCGGTAGATACGTTTTTGTCAGACAAGCCGCTGCTATCGACAAAATGGGTGTTTTTCATGCCTAGGGCGCGGGCTTTTGCGTTCATTCTGGCAACAAAGGCCGGTAGACCACCTGGGTAATTGCGGCCCAAGGCCGCTGCCGCCAAATTCTCTGATGACATCAGGGCAAGGCGCAGTACTTCACCTCGGGGCAGTTCGGAGTCTACCCGAATACGGGAGTGGTAGTAGTTAATAGCCTTGCGGTCATCATTGCTAAAGCGAATGGCTTCTTTCAGTGGCAGCTTTGCGTCTAACACCACCATGGCCGTCATTACCTTGGTTAGCGAGGCAATTGGCTTTACCATGTTAGCGTATTTTTTATACAGCACCTCACCGCTATCGGCGTCAATAACCACGGCGCTAACCGAGGCTAGTTGTAAGTTAGCGGGATTACGTCCACCTTTATCCGTCGCCATAGCCGGCGAGATAAATAAGGTCAAGGCCAAAGAGAGCATTATTTTTATCATTACAATACCAATTAGCAAAAGTGAACTAACACTATAATTAAGCTGAGATTAGCACAGCCGAAAAAGCCAAAATGTCGACTCTGTTCAATTTTTATACAAATACGGTGTTTCCCGTACTAGCTAGCCTACTCGCTTACTTTCAAGCGCAGGCTATCTAATATCTGATCTACCGCGGCGCGGTCCATATCGCGGTCATCTTCAGCGCAGGCGTAGCTAATAAGTAACAAATGATCGCCAGCGTGTAAAAACCATTCCCGAATATAATCGCCTTCTTCGACAGTTTCAAACTCCCAGCCCTGATAATCGTCACCAATTTTACAGGCTTTACCGTCGTCAAGGCGCATACCAACTTCCAAAACTAGCTCGCGCACGTCATTCGCCGTAGCCGGTTTACCGTGTTGCGCTTGCAGGGTACTCAGGCTAATACAGCCTAATTCGTCCTGGTCAAAAATCAGAATACTGTCGTCGTCTTGCTCGGTACGCCACTCTTCAGGCAAGCCGATAAACCACCAATCAGATTCAATTTCTTGCATTTCAGTGTCTGACATTGACCACTACCTGTGTAAATTTTAGAAGCATGATTTGCGCTTACTCGCCCAAGGGTAAATCTGCCGACATTAAAACAGCGTGTTCATAGCCGTCACCCAGGGGGTAATAGTTTTTTCTAATGCCGTCTTCAGCGAAACCGAGCTTGGTATATAAAGCACGCGCTACTGTATTAGATTCCCTAACCTCAAGTAAACAGCGCGCGCCACCAAATTGCTGCATCCACTCCAGCCCGTCGCTCAGCAGTTGTCGCCCCACGCCTCGGCCACGGCTGTCGGTGTCGACCACGATATTCAATAAGCTCACGTCGTCGAGCACGAGGGTATAGCAGCTGATGCCCAGCAATTCCTCGCCTTCCCAGAGACCTAGGCAATGATCGTCGCGCAAGCTGCGCAACCAGTTCATTTTGCCCCAGGGATGAGGGTCAGATCGGGCTTCGAGCAAAAGACATCGTTCAAGGTGATGCATAGCCAGCATGGCGATACGGGTCATAGACTGAACACAACCTTGCGTAAGTTTTGCCACAAGGGCGCTTTCAAACTGCCATCGGCGAGCATGGCTGAGGGCTCCGCTGCGTACAGCAATTGAATTCCGGCAGATTGCAGGGTCGCCACGTCAATATAGGGCTGTAATGCACTGCCAAATAAAATCACGCAATGGGCCTGCTGGCGCTCGGCCTGGGCCATGATATTGGCTTGCAGGGCCTCTTTGGCGGCGTCGCCACCCATGGTTAATCCGGGCGTTTTTAGCGCCGGCCACTGAAAGCGCGACGTCGCGAATTCTGGAGCTTTGGCCAGCTTATGATGACGACTCACCGCCACCGCAATATTCGCCATGAGGCGCTTTTCAGCGGGACTCGGCGGCGCAGTGGTGGTTTCAACAATCATCAATAATCCGATGCCCGTCGCCACCAATTCAACATTAAACTCGGGGCTAACGGCCACATCAGTTGCAGCGCCGGGGGCGCTACTCGCTTGCGCGGGAGCCGGCGCGGCGCGCTCAAAACCCAGTTCTTGTAAGGCTGAGGCGATACGCGATCCGGCGCGCTGCGGCGCGCCGGTTGGCGCCGGTGTATTGCGCTCCTGCGCCTCGGCCATTTGCTGGTATTCAGTATCGGCATCAAAGCTCGCCACTTCGGCGGTTTCGACGTCGGCAAATTCGTCTTCTACGGCGATGTCCAGCTCAAAAACCGGTGACGGCGCTGCACCGTCAAGTACGAAGCGCGGCACATAGGTGTCGACGCCCATCGCCTGCAAATAATCGAGTCGCAGCGCCTCGTTCACTTTATACGCCCTCGTGCTGGGGGTGGGCTTTAAGCACCCCGGCGTCTAACAAATTAAGGGCATCAAGGTAGGCTTTAACTGAGGCAACGATAATATCGGTGTCGGCACCATTGCCATTTACAATGCTGCCATTTTTCTCCAGCCGCACTTGCACTTCGCCCTGGGAATCGGTGCCTTCAGTGATCGCATTCACCGAGTACAGCAGTAAATTGGCACCACTATTAACCAGCAGCTCTACCGCCTTAAACGCGGCGTCCACAGGGCCATCACCCTCCGCTGCCGCTTGTTGGGCTTGGCCGTCGATAAGCAACTGAATATCGGCGCGGGGCTTAAAGCCGCTGCGCGACACCGCTTCTAGGGCCACATAGCTGTAGCGCAGCTCAAGATCATCTGGCTGAACATCGTTCATCAGCGCCTGCAGGTCTTCGTCGAATATTTCGTGCTTTTTGTCGGCCAGCTCTTTAAAGCGGGTGAACGCCAGATTCAAGGCGGCCTGATTATCTAGCGTGATACCCAAATCTGCGAGGCGCGCTTTAAATGCGGCGCGACCTGAATGCTTGCCTAACACCAGCTTATTGGCGTTCCATCCCACGTCTTCGGCGCGCATAATCTCGTAGGTTTCTCGATACTTAAGCACGCCGTCTTGGTGAATGCCGGATTCATGCGCGAAGGCGTTAGCGCCAACAATTGCCTTATTCGGCTGCACCGGAAAGCCGGTGATAGACGACACCAAACGCGAGGTCGGCACAATGTGCGTGGCATCAACACCGACTTCTACCGGAAATATGTCGCTGCGGGTGCGAATCGCCATGACCAATTCTTCAAGCGAGGCATTACCCGCTCGCTCGCCCAAACCATTAATAGTGCACTCCACTTGGCGAGCGCCATGCATGACTGCCGACAGGGAGTTCGCTACCGCGAGGCCAAGGTCATTGTGGCAGTGCACGGAGAAGATCGCCTTATCGGCGTTGGGCACGCCGTTCATGATTCTTGCGACCATGGCGCCGTATTCACCGGGTTCACCGTAGCCTACGGTGTCGGGCAGGTTAATTGTGCGGGCACCGGCATTAATCACTTGTTCAATGATCCGGCACATAAAGTCGTACTCGGAGCGCGAGGCGTCTTCGCAAGAGAATTCAACATCGCCAATTAAGTTACGGGCATACTTAACCGCAGCCACCGCACGCTCCAGCACATTGTCTGGCGCCATGCGCAGTTTGTATTCCATGTGGATTCGCGAGGTGGCAATAAACGTGTGTATACGGCCCGCGGCGGCGGGCTTGAGAGCTTCAGCGGCGCGGTCAATATCTTCAGCGCCGGTGCGTGCCAAGCTGCACACTATGCTGTTTTGCACTGTCTCGGCGACGGCCCGCACGGATTCAAAATCACCAACACTGGCAATAGCAAAGCCCGCTTCAATGACATCAACGCCCATTTTTTCCAGCATTTTGGCAATTCGCACTTTTTCGTCGCGGGTCATCGACGCACCGGGGCTCTGCTCGCCATCGCGTAAGGTTGTGTCAAATATAATCAGGCGGTCTTTGGCCATGTCTAACTCCTAACAATCATTATTTGTGGCAGCATTGTGGTGCCCTAGCAAACTCTGCCCGCAATTATAGTCGGACACGGCCCAGACTTCTTGGCTCTTTTGCAGGCGAAGGTGCTGTTTTTACAAGAAAATTCATTTACCAGCCCCCGCCATTGGCAAAAATGCCATGGCCAAAGACTGAACTTCAGTGCGGTATTCCGTCAAAGCCCCCAGTACTGTATGAAGAAAATCACCGCTTTCACAAAGTTTCGGGCGTTTATATTGGTGAATTTGTATACAATTTGTCTCTTTGCCTTAGTTTGTCAACCATTGGCCCGTAGCCCAATGATTTTTAGCCGTATTTAAGGGAGCAAGCCGCTTTATCATGCGAAGCACTTTAGTTTTTTGCGTAGCACTCAGCCTGCAGTGGTTTATCGGCTTGGCCGTCGCCAATGAACAGACCCCAAATTCGCTTGGCGATTCCGCAACCATTCCCACAGACCCGCTTTTTACCCCTAACCCCCGTAAAAACCCTAGTTTGAATATCGACTTTGACAAAAATGGCAGCGCGGCGGGCAATACCGAGGTCGCGGTCACCCTGCTTGGTCAAGATATATTGCGCGGCAGCTTCGAACGCTTGTACTGGACTGCGGGCCAAGCAGTAGCTGGCTTAGCCATGCCCACACCGGTACTGGTTGCGGCGGGTACCAACCCTGGCCCCACTCTGTGCCTTACAGCAGCAGTTCACGGTGACGAACTCAACGGCGTAGAAACAATTCGCCGAGTGATGTTCAGTCTCGAAAGCGACAAACTCAATGGAGTAGTGATTGGCGTACCGATTGTTAACATGCACGGATTTCGCCGCTCATCGCGCTACCTGCCAGATCGCCGCGACTTAAACCGCTATTTCCCTGGCGATCCTAAGGGCAGCTCGGCGGGCCGCATTGCCTACAGTTTTTTTAATGAGGTTATTTCCCATTGCGACCGCCTCATCGACATTCACACCGGCTCCTTCCATCGCACCAACCTCACCCAGCTGCGCGGCAACTTAGGCAAAGAAAGCGTGGCGCAATTCAGCAGGATGTTTCACGATGTTACCGTTATTGATGGTGCTGGCGCCCCAGGTACGCTGCGCCGCGCCTCGGTCGACGCCGGTATTCCGGCGGTAATCTTAGAGGCAGGCGAACCTTTGCGCCTGCAGCTAAAAGAAGTTAAACAGAGTGTTAATGGCATCAAGGCCGTTATGCACCACCTCAATATGATTGACGACAAGCCCCAGCGCGCGCCTAAGCAAAACGTCTTTTATAAATCGACATGGCTGCGCGCCGACCAGAGCGGCGTTTTTCTCAGCGAGGCCAAGCTCGGCCAAAACGTGAAAAAAGGCGATATTCTCGGTTCGGTCACCGACCCCATTACCAACCGCAGTTCGGTGATTCGCTCCAGTGTCGACGGCCAGATTATTGGCCTTGCACTTAACCAAATGGTCATGCCCGGCTTTGCCGCCTATCACGTTGGCATTGCCGCCGATGTGAAAAAAGTAGCTGCTGACAAAGTTGCGGACAGTGTTGTCGCCGAAGCCCTAGAACCGGTTGCTGAAAACATGAAGGAAGTGGCCAGAGAGGCGGCGCAAAAAGCCGCTAAAACCAGTAATGATCCTAAGGCCGTTGATGCCGCAGTACGCAAGGCGATCAAGGACAATGCGAAAAACACCTCGCAATTGGTAGACGAACCACCACGCACAAAAAGCGGTGGCGAGCCTGAAACCGAGGGCGCTAAAGAACCCGCTATGTCCATACGGCCCAATGACGAAATGGAAGAGCATCCCGAATAGCCCTGCCGTGACTTAGCCAGAACCCAAAAGCCCCGCCTTAGCCGCGGGGCTTTTTATTGTGCGCTTGGTAATTTAGCAGGTGAAGCCCAATTCCCGCTCTAACTGGGCAGCCAAATTAAACAGGGTCTCTTCATCGCCCATCCGCCCGGTAAACTGCATGCCAATCGGCAAGCCGCTCGCACTCATATGCAGCGGCACCGACATGCCGGGCAAGCCACTAACATTGCCCATAATGGTAAATGCCATCTTCGCCAAAATCGGCCCCGCCATTTGCTCCACCAAGCCGGTATTAAACAATAATTTACCCATATTCACCCGGTGACTCGCCAGCATCAGCAGCTCTTCAAGGCGGGAATTGGGCAGCACGCCATGGGGTTCTGCGGGGGTAGGTACAGTGGGGCAAAGCATGACATCAAAATCAGTCAATAAGCGCCCCATCGCCAGCTGAACATCATGCCAGCCGCGCTTAGCCGTGATGACGTCGGCGCCGCTGAACGAGCGCCCCAGCATCGCCATATTTTTGGTGGCAGGTTCAAACTTGGCGACACAGGCGGCGCCATACTCACGGCGATAGCGGTCAACCATACTTGCCACTTCGGCGCAGACAACTACAAAGAAACCTCGCCAAAATTGCTTAACATCAATCTGTGGCTCGGCCTCCACCACCACGTGCCCGAGCTTTTCTAGCGCTTGGGCGGTGGCATCTAATGCGGCTAGCACCTCGGTATCAACAACGGTATTCACCAAGGGCTTTCTGCTCAAGGCAATGCGTAGCGGTCGGGCTTCACGCTGGGTAGCAGCCAAAAAGCTGGCCGTGGGCGGGGCGATATTATAGGGCGCCCCAATCTCATGTCCGCTACTGCAGTCCAACATCGCTGCGCTGTCGCGAACACTGCGGGTCAGTACGTGCTCAGCAACAGCGCCCTGCCAATCTTCACCATTGTCGGGGCCAAGGGGATTGCGACCGCGAGAGGGCTTTAAGCCAATCACCCCGCACCAAGAAGATGGAAAACGAATAGAGCCGCCGCCGTCGCCACCGTGGGCCATTGGCACAATACCCGCGGCCACGGCCGCCGCACTGCCACCAGAAGAACCACCAGTGCTATAACCATGCTTATGAGGATTATGAGTGGGACCAAAGGATTTGGGCTCGGTAGTGATTATTAGGCCAAACTCTGGGGTATTGGTTTTGGCAAAAATATTCACCCCGCTGGCTTTGTAGCGTCGTACCAATTCACTGTCGTAATCTGGGACCACAGTAATGCCCCGACTGCCCATACGCAGCGGCTCACCGGCAAAACAGGCCAATAAGTCTTTTAAAACAAAGGGCACGCCTTTAAATGGGCCGTCGGCTAGGCCCTGCTCTATTTGGCGATAGGCGCGTTCATCGAAGCGATGGATAATGGCATTTATGCTTGGGTTACACTCGTTGGCGACAGCCAGCGCAGCATCAAGCAGCTCTTTAGGGCTTACCGCCCCAGTGCGAACCTGCTCAGCCAAGCCAAGGGCATCGTATTCACCGTATTCTTTAAACATTCCCGTCTCCGCGATCTTATTTGCTGTAAATAGTAACAGCTCTGTTACCTAAACTGAGCGAAACAAAGGGAATTAGCCTTTAACTAAATTGCCTTTGGCAGCGCGACACAATACGCGCTACAGTAGCTTACAAGCGCTGACACACTGTCGGCTGGCAACATCCTCAATTCATAACAATATAAGGTTGCAGATATGCCGCTATCGAAAGACATTCTTGACGAAATTCGCGTATTAACCCAATTCAACCCTGCCTCTGCGCTTGAAGGCATCAAGGTTCATCACACCGCCGACCCCTCTACCATCGCAGCGACCGAGCGCCTTTTTGCCAAAGAACTGATTACGCAAGCTGATGGCGGCTATCTCACCAGCAGTGGCTTGGAAGTCATTCGCCATCTCGATAGCCTAATGACGGTATTAAACTGCAAAGACCAAGAAACAGCGTGACAATGTAAATACGGGGACCTAAGTCCCCGTATTTACATTTATATTTAGATACATCGCCCACAATCACTCACGGCCACTACGACGCTCACCGGCAAAACGAAAAAATCTAGATTCCTCCTCGCCCTGAATAAGCTTGCTCGGTTCGGCAAACAAGGCTGCTTGCAATGTTTGAATGCTGGCAACATCGTCGTATTCGCAAGTATTAAAAATCCAATACTCAGTAATTGGCTAAGCTTCATAGAGTTATTCTCCGGTATTTTTTAAACTACGCGGAAGCCTTAGCATAAAAGCCGAGAAACCAAAGCCGTAACGGCTTACTGCAAAAACGCGAACAGCTTTTAAAGCTAACATCAGGCTTGCTATTATTTTTTACGCCATTTTTGCACTCAACAGTTGTCGACACGTCCGGTGAAAAATCATTCAAGTTATCGATGACAATATTGCATGTTTTCAACACATGCAAACAAGGCGAATCAATCAACATATGGCTGGGTGGGATGCTCGTCACAGCTCAGCGCTTAAATGGCCTTGGCGCAAATAGCACGACCTAAGGCCACCGCAGTTTGATAGGCTGTGCGCCACGCTGCGCGATAGCACTTTATATTGGAATAATATTTATGGATCCATTGACTCAGGGTTTACTCGGCGCCACCGCTGCCGCCAACTCCCGACTGGCTAAGGCGCCGCGCGCCGTGGCGCTGGGCCTCGGGTTTCTGGGTGGCATGGCCGCAGACCTCGATGTTTTGATCCGCTCCACTAGCGACCCTCTGCTGTTTTTAGAGTTTCATCGCCAGTTCACCCACTCCCTTGTGTTCATTCCCTTTGGCGGCTTGCTTTGCGGACTGGTATTGCACGCCCTGTTTGCCAAACGCAAAGGTTTTAGCCGCTGGCAAAGCATTCTGTTTTGCACCCTAGGCTACGCCACCCACGCACTGCTCGACGCCTGCACAACCTATGGCACGCAATTGTATTGGCCCTTTAGCAATGAGCGGGTCGCGTGGAATATTATGTCGATTATTGACCCGCTCTACACTGTGCCCATTGCGGCCTTACTCGCCCTTAGCTTAAGCCCTCAGCGCCACTGGCTAGCGCGCATCGCCTTATTCTGGGTGTTTGCCTACCCTGCTGTGGGGTGGTGGCAACGCGAGCGAGCAGAACGGGTTGTTTACCAGCTCGCCGCGAGTCGCCAACACCACGTACTTAGCTTGAGCGCCAAACCCTCCTTTGCCAATTTACTGCTCTGGAAAGTCATTTACCGAACACCCGATTATTTTTATGTTGACGCCGTGCGCATGGGCATTAAGCCAAAAATCATTGAAGGCACAGCCATTGCACCCCTGGATATTCAGCGCGATTTACCGTGGCTACAAGCCGGGTCACAGCAGGCCTTAGACCTTGAGCGCTTCCGCTGGTTTTCCCAAGATTATATTGCCCTAGCGGCAAATAACCCGATGCGGGTTATTGATTTGCGCTACTCATTACTCCCCAATGAAATTGAAGCGCTTTGGGGAATCGAGCTATCACCAAGCCGTAGCGAACAACACGTGCGCTATATTACCCAACGCGGCGATAGCCGAGCGAAGTCGGTAGAACTATGGAATATGCTATTTCACTGACCTGCACGCTGGCGACTCGCTCTGCACGCTAAAAGTAGTAGCCAAAATTTAGACGAAAGCCGCGAATATCTTCGGCCTGAATCACCGCCAAGCCTATGCGTAAAAAGCTCAGCTGGGCCATATGGCGACGGGTGCTGCCAACACTCACCGCCAGCTCATTTTGGCTGCGCGTATAAGTGTCTGTGCCCTTAAAAAGCGTGTTCACTACACTCAATTCAACACTGAGTAATTCGTGGGAAAAAGCCATAGGCATTGAATACAAAAGACCATTTCTAAATACTGTATTCGCCATATTCGGGTCAAACTCTTTACCGGCCACGGTCACTTTCAAGGTTTTGTAATAGCCTACAAAATTACCGATATATATTGAGTTTGGCGTAGATCCCACGGGAATACGGTAGGCGCTAGACACCGACACGCCCGCCTGCTCAGCCTCTTGATCTAAATCACTGGATTTAACATAGCCCACGCTCATACCCGGCGTAATGGCCCAGTTAGCGCTGACGGGGAAACGCAACGCCAAGCCCGGCTGTATTGAATAGGTTTTAGCGTCATTTACCTCGCCCTGGGTAAGCGGCATGCTCAAAATCCATTGCCGACCCAAAATGCGTTGCGAGCGAAAGGTATACGTTAAGGGCAAAGTAACATAGCTGATCTTTACCCCGTTGGTTTCAAACTCACCAACGGTAAAACTGAGGCCAAAAAGATTGGGAATATCGCCAACCTCATCAAACACCAAGTTCAGTTGCTCCAAGCTAGTATCCAACACCAGCGCAAACGTATTGTCGACCGTTTGCGTTAGCAATGAGCCTGGATTGCCCGCTAATAGACTCGACGCCCCCCCTAATAGGTCATCACCTATACCCAACAGGGCTTGCAGCTCCGCCTCAATCGGCAAAAGCGATAAAGCGGCGTCAGTGGCAAGGGCTTTAGATGCCGTGGCGCCTAAACACAGTGTGAGTGCCAAGCACATTAACCGCCTCATCACCCCCCTCCCATGCCGCCCAATAGCCGCCACCAGACACACCGCTGCCCGTCACCTAAACAGGATCAAGCGCAAGTTCACAGAGACCACTTGGTATAGCCCACAAAGGCCGGTTTAGCCAATACCTCGGTGTGCACTGTGCTTACCCCCCGCTGCGACCACCAAACCCTATTGAAATTCGCCGGCTTGCCCCAAACATTGTTAAACACCGAAACGTAGGAACTCGCAATGACTCAGCTCTCTGTGCTCGACCTTTCACCTATCACCGCAGATGGCTGTGCTGGCGACTCCCTACGCAACACCTTAGACTTAGCTCAACATGCAGAGCAGTGGGGCTATCAGCGCTACTGGTTGGCGGAACACCACAATATGGCGGGCATCGCCAGCGCGGCAACGGCGGTGGTAATCGGCCATGTTGCCGCCGGCACCAAAACCATTCGCGTAGGCGCTGGCGGCGTTATGCTCCCCAACCACTCGCCCTTAGTGATAGCCGAGCAATTTGGCACTTTAGAGGCCTTATTCCCTGGGCGAATTGATCTCGGTCTAGGCCGCGCCCCCGGCAGCGACCAAGCCACTGCCTACGCGCTGCGCCGCAACCTGCACGCCGATGTCGACCAGTTCCCCAATGACGTTGTCGAGCTGATGAGCTATTTCGGTGAAGCAAAACCCGGACAGCAAATTCACGCCTATCCCGGCAGAGGATTGAATGTCCCAATTTGGATATTAGGCTCCAGCTTATTCGGCGCCCAATTAGCGGCATCACTTGGCCTGCCCTACGCCTTTGCCTCGCACTTTGCGCCGGATCAAATGCTCGCGGCGATCAAAATTTATCGCGAGCGCTTCCGGCCCTCTGCCCAGCTCAGCAAGCCCTATGTGATGCTCGGTTTTAATATCTTTGCCGCCGACACCGACGCCCAAGGTGAGTATTTATCTAGCTCTATGCAGCACACCTTTGTTAATTTGCGCAAAGGCAACCCCGGAAAACTTCAGCCGCCGGTCGATAATTACCTTCAAGAATTATCCTTGAGTGAGCAGAGCCTGCTCCAGAACATAATGTCTTGCTCGGCCATTGGCAGCCCTGACACCGTGCTTGAAAAAACCCGGCAATTCATCGCCAAAACCGGCGCAGATGAATTAATGATTACATCACAGATTTACGATCACACCGCGCGTTTGCGGTCATATGAAATTGTGGGGGCAATGCAGAAACAGCTAAATAGCGAAGCTTGAGAGCCTAATACGCATCGTTCTCAGTAAACACCGTCACATTTAAATCGTCCTCTTCGGTAAGCCAAGCGCTAATAACCATTGGCTGGCAGCAGACCTGACAATCCTCGACATAGGTCTGCGCGCCCTCTGATGTATCGATCAGTAGCTCTATTCGCTCGCCACAATAGGGACACCGCTGACTGACCGATTCTAATGCGTTCATATGCACTCCCTTCAATTAGCACCCAATGAAACTATAATGAAGGGCATAGTGGCCAATATGCAAACCCTAGGCGCTATGGCATTTATCAATGCCCAGCGGCAAAGACATCAGCTTTAAC
>NZ_JBFHDY010000072.1:0-18318 GCF_041584495.1 Zhongshania sp. | reverse complement strand
GCAGGCAGACCGCCTGGCCCGGCCTGTGAACCCACCGGAAAATCGTTGAGCAACAGGCCTGCGGGTGCAGCGGTATGCGCGTCTTCGGTATCCGCGACTGAGATGCATACCCTGGGAATGGATTGAAATGCCGCCGAATCCTGCCCTTTCAGATAAAAATCAAACCAAGCCTTAACCAAATCTACGCCAATTAATTGCCCGCAATTCGCCGAGCCTTCCACCTGGTTAGCCAGTGGGTTCATATGACCACCTTCAGTTGTCAGCACCGACACCTGAGCATTGCCACCAGCGGCTTTATTGAAAAACGACCAGTTCCAATACGCTTCGGTCATGTTGAATAACACGTCGCGGTTGCCTTGCAGGAGCAAGGTCGGTATGGGATGTGTAACGAAGGCCTCGCCATTGGATGTGCAGCCGATGTCAGCAGGTGTGCACCAAGGCTCGGACGCAGCTGCCCGCAACTCAAAATGTCGCACATGGCGATTAAATAATTCTATGACTTCGTCTTCACTGAATCCATCAGCGCCCAAAGCAGCAATCAAATCGGCACGCGTTCGTATCGTGTTGGCCTCGAGACTGCTATAGCTCAACAGCTCGCACATACGGGCGACTGCAGGTGTATTAACCACGCCTCCCGTATCGGCGAGCAAACACAGCAAACCATTAAAGGAGTTTTTAACCGCATCACCCGGTAACAAGCTATTGATGAGGCTGTGCCAGGTGCCGTTGGGAACGATCGCGTCTATGCGCTCATCCAGTAGGGCAAGTGGAAATTGAAATCCACCCCCATAACTGTAGCCAATGAGGCCGACAGTGAAATCGCTGGCGATGCCGGAGTTTTCGGTTTCAACCTGCAGGCTGTCTGCATTCGCATAAATCCAGTCCAACAGTGCAATACCATCCTGCGTTTCTGCCTCAGGGTCCATCACGCGCGCATAGCCACCGCCATTGTCTGGAATGGAGTCTCCATGCCCCCGTTGCTCGTAGGAGACACCAACGTAGCCGTGATGAGACAGCCCGGCGAATAGCTCATCAATGGCCGGAAAGTGTTCCTTTTGCGGGTCTACCGCACCGTCATCGTCCGGCGCTGAGTCACGCGAGCCGCTATAACCGTGGCCTTCGATAACCACCGGGAAACGATCTCCTGGGCAACGTTCTGGCAAAAAAACCGACACAAAAAAGGTTGTGGTATCGAGTTCCGTCGCATCATCGGTGCGCGCCTGATCATAGCTATTGGGCAAATTGCTCGTGACCGTGTGCTGCTGGACCTCCATGGGTAGCGGCGAATCGCAGCCTGTACCGATACCAGAATTCTGCACTACGGAAACACTGCCCGAATCATTGCTGCCGCAGGCTGTCATAAGCAGCATCGAGCACAATATAGACAAACAGCCGTACCTAGTCAGCGTTACCATAGTCAACCCTCGTTTACCGAACGATCGGTCCAGATTGCACAGCAACCTGGACCGCCTGTTCCATGATATCAATAATTACAGTATAGTGCACGATTAATTCGACACTCACTACTTTTAACGGAAGCCCCATGCCAGGACCTTCAAAGCAGTTTGATGCCGACAACGTCATATCACTGGCCATGGGCTTATTCGATCGTAATGGATACGAGAAAACTTCTATCAGTGACTTACTCGCGGTGATGAAGATACACCGTTCAAGCTTCTATGCCACGTTCGGTAGCAAGCGTGGACTGTTCATTCGGACACTCTCCGCATACCGTTTTAAGATCTTAACCACTATTAGCGCTGCATTGCTTGATGCTTCCGATGACTATATTGCCAATATTCAAAACTGGCTTGATGTGTTGCTCGACGCACTTCATAGCGGACGTGCTGTAGAATTAGGCGCGAACGCATTTCTAGAAATCGCCGAACGTGATACGGAGGTTCGAAAACTAGCCAATGAGTTCTTCTTTGACTTAGAAAATATCGTTGAAAAAGCTCTCGAATTATCAGGTCGTGACATTCAAATAGGACAGCTAAATCACAAACATTTGGCCAGCCTAATTGCACTACAGGTGCAGTCCACCCTCTTGCTATATAAGTCCGGAGCACCTCTCAGCATGATCGACAATTCAGTCACACTAATTAAGGAATTACTTGAGGCGCGGCATATTACAAACCGCAATTAATTCACTCAATCTGCAATCCGGCATGCACCACGGCAATCCCCCCAAAAAGCAGCTGGAGCGAAAAGTAGAATTTTCTCATAATAGCTTGAAGGAGATTCTGCATGAAAGTACCCCGTTATTCAGATAGCCAAATAATGACCATTCTTAAGCAAGCCGAGACTGACGCCCCGGTACTTGAGGCCTGTCGAGAACACGGCATGAGCTCAGCGAGCTTTTTTACAAATGGAGGGCCAAGTATAGCGGTATGGACACGTCGATGGTCGCCCGCCTCAAGGAGCTTGAAGATGAGAATCGTCGGCTAAAGAAAATGTACACTGAAGAGCGCCTTAAAGCTGAGATCATTCAGGAAGCCATGGCAAAAAAGTGGTGAAGCCGTCTCAGCGTAAAGAGATGGCTCAGCAGGTGGTTGCTAGTCGAGGCGTCAGCATTCGACTGGCTTGCAGCGCATTTCAGGTCAGTGAGCGTTGTTATCGCTATCAGCCTATTATGTCGTCAGAAAATGCAGAGCTTGCGGAATGGCGAATCCAACTAACAGAGCAATATTCTGATTGGGGCTTTGGCCTCTGCTTCGCTTATATCAGGAATGTAAAAGGCTTTGCCTGGAATCATAAACAGGTCTACCGCATTTACTGCGAACTGGCGTTAAATCTTCGAATCGAGCCTATGCGACGACTCACGCGCAACAAGCCGGAACCACTAAAGGAGCCATTACGCCCTGACCAAGTGTGGCCGATGGCTTTTATACATGACCAGCTATTCGACGGCCGCAGCTGTCGGTTATTTAATGTCATTGATGATTACCGCCAACAAGGAATTGCCATTGAAGCTGGCTTTTCACTGCCATCAATCAGGGTTATTCGGGTACTAAATCAACTGTTAGAGAGTGGCGGAAAAAGCCGGCGGTCATTCGCTGTGACAACGGGCCGGAGTTCATCGGCCACGAGTTTACACAGCGGGTATCAGCGCTGGGTATACGTATTGAATATATCCAGCCTGGTAAGCCACAGCAGAATGCATACATTGCGCGAGCCAACCCCACGATACGCTACAGCTGGGTGAGTAAACACCCGCTTGAAAGCTTGGAACAAGTTCAAGAGTATGCAACTTAGTGGCTTTGGTTTTACAACCATGAGCGACCCCATAAAGCCAACAATGGGGAGCCATCAAAAAAACGAGGCTCGCCTACAACACTGTATGACGAAGGCTTACCCCTAGTTCAGCAGCGCTCGCGGAACGCTGATATCCATCGACAACAACATCTGGGCCAATGCCTTTCCTTGGGAATCGATTTGCAATGAAGCGCTACCGCCACCGCCAAGCGCCTCACTCATCAGAAAATTAAAGGCATTAAAACCGGGCAAATTGAAACGCGTAACCTTACCTTTAACATTATGAGCGAAGTAGTCAGCCACAGCTTGCTCACTCAGTTGTTCATACAAATAGGGCAGATACTCGACTTTACGCGCAATCACACCAATATTTGCATAATCACCCTTGTCGCCACTGCGGCCATAAGCAAGCCGCTCTAACGGCACCGTGACGCAATCACTCATATCGGCCCCGATCAGCGCATAACTCGCACCCTTGGCAGGCAAAGACGCCTCCCCGGGATAAGTTTTTTCGCTGATTACGGTGTCATTTAATTGGATGCTAACCACAACTTTGCTTTTATCAAGCAGCCCCGAATGCACTCGTATTAAGGGCGAAGGCTTCACTCTCCCCGCACCAAAACCACTCATACCTGGTGTCGCCGAGGTTGCGAGGTAGGCAAACTCAGCGGCCGCGAAGCCGAGTGCATCGCGACTGTCATGGTGCAGACCGTATTTAGCCATTACCTCGCGGGGCGGCTCACTGCGAGCGTGGGGGCCGTAAGTGTCCTCGGCGCCGATCACTTCTATGCACACTGCACGATAGTCGCCCCAAGCCCTTTCATTAAACACTCTGCGCGTTCGCGCCACCCAGGCATTGAGACTGGCCCTAGCTTTGTCGGCCGCGCGCAAACCACCAATATAAGCCATCCCCATCAAGCGATAACCATCTACCCATGTAGCACAGACCTTGTACGCAGTTCCCGGTGCGCGACCCCGAGCGCCTGACACCTTAAGCTGATTTTCACCAACCTGCTCTAGCCGAACATTGCTAAAATCACAGGCGACGTCTGGCAGTAAATAGTTAGCGGGATCACCAATCTCATATAGGATTTGCTCGCCTACCGAGCCCGACGTAACCAAACCGCCGGTCGCTGGCGGAATAGTGACTATGAAGCTGCCGTCGCTGGCAACATCTGCAATCGGATAACTCATATTAGAAAAGTCCGGTACCAGATGCCAGTCCGTGAAGTTGCCGCCGGTACATTGCGCACCGCACTCCAGCACATGCCCGGCCAGTGCCGCTTGTGCCAAGGCATCATAATCATTCGGTGCCCAGCCAAACTCATGCATCAAGGGCCCAATCACCAATGCGCTATCGACAACTCGGCCAGTCACCACAATATCAGCGCCGGCCGCCAACGCCTCAGCAATGGGTTGCGCGCCGAGATAGGCATTAATACTCGCCAACTTTTCGGGCAACGTGGCGCCAGTATCCAGCTCTACCAATTCCGCAGCCAGCTCATCACGTCGGTCAGCAAGGTCATCGCCAAAAACGCCCGCAATCTTTAAAGACAGGCCCTTAGCGTCACAGAGCTTACGCAGTCCGGCAATGCAACCCGGCACATTGACTCCGCCCGCATTGGCCACAACCTTAATGCCTTTTTCCGCGCAATCTTCAAGAACATCAGCCATCGCCACCGTGACGAAATCCACCGCAAAGCCCATGCGCTCATCACGCTGCTTGGCCTTGGCGAGAATACCCATAGTAACCTCGGCGAGATAATCAAACACCAAGTAATCGATATTGCCTTTCTCAACTAACTGCCGGGCCGACAGCTGACTGTCGCCGTAGAATGCAGACGCACAGCCTATTCGAATTTTTTTATCACTCATGTGTTTTCTCTATCATCGATTTCCGCCAGTAGTTGGCGCGACTTGACCTGCTGCCCCACCTCGCAACTCACCGATTTAACCACACCGGCAAGGGTTGCCTTGAGGCTGTGCTCCATCTTCATTGCCTCGAGCACGACTATAGTTTGCCCGACCGAGACGCTGTCACCCGGCACCACATTAACGGCAATAATGGCGCCATCCATCGACGCTTTTATTTGGCCACTGCCAATGCCGCTAACACCCATCGCAGGCAGATGCGTTTCATCACTGAATTGAAAATGGCCGCTGCCGTCGTCAATAAAAAGATTGTCCCCCTGAAAAACAAAGCGGACAGTCTCTCTCACCCCGTCGCGCTCTACCACGCAGTGAGTACCCTGAAACTCTACCAAGCGAATGCTCAGTGTGTTCTCCGCGACGTTAACAGTGAAAACACCACTGTCTTCGCTCAAAGCCAGCCGATAGCACTCACCTTCGCAGCGAAATTTGTAGACATAGCTTTTGGGGGTACTGCGGCGCCATTCGCGACCGCCCACATTTTTAGTGACACCGCGCTTAAAATACACTAGCGCAGCCTGCGCCAGAGTCAGCGCCGAGGGCTGCTTAACATTCATACTGATGTCATTGGAAAAATGCTCTTCGATAAAGGCCGTGGTAGCTTCGCCAGCAACAAATTCTGGGTGTCGCAAAATATTTTGCAGAAAAAATTTATTATTATTCAAACCCAGTAGCATAGCATCTTGAACCCCACTAGCTAGCCGTCGCAAAGCGTCGCTGCGATTCTCACCCCAGGCAATAAACTTGGCGAGCATCGGGTCGTAATAAGGACTGACTACCTGCCCCTGCCTAATACCGTGATCAATACGGATGCCCTCGCGCTCAGGCAACTGCCACTGCAGCACCACGCCGGTTTGCGGCATAAACTGATTACGCGGATCTTCTGCATACAGACGCACTTCAACGGCGTGCCCTCTGAGCTGGATTTCAGACTGTGCCAATGGTAACGGCTGCCCGTCGGCGACTCGCAATTGCCAGGCCACCAGATCTTGTCCTGTGACTAATTCGGTAACGGGGTGTTCAACCTGTAGGCGCGTATTCATTTCTAGAAAATAAAAATTACGTTCACTATCAACCAAAAATTCAACCGTACCCGCACCCCGATAATCACAGGCTTTTGCCGCTTCGACCGCCGCCGTACCCATGCGCTGCCGCAAGTTTTCATCAACGAATGGCGACGGCGCTTCTTCAACGACTTTCTGGTGACGGCGCTGAATAGAACAATCGCGCTCCCCGAGATACACGCAGTTACCGTAATTGTCTGCAAAGACTTGAATTTCGATATGGCGTGCCCGAATGACGGCGCGCTCAAGGATCAGCTCGTCACTGCCAAAGGCCGTCAGCGCCTCCGAGCGTGCCATTTTAATCTGTTCCGGCAAACCTTCCGCATTGTGCACCAGACGCATGCCACGTCCACCACCGCCTGCAGAAGCTTTAACCATCAAGGGATAACCAATCTTCCCAGCTTCTTTAATTAACGTAACTTCGTCCTGATCCGCCCCTTCATAGCCAGGCACACAGGGTACGCCAGCTTTCAGCATGGCAATTTTCGACAGCCGCTTACTACCCATCAACTCAATGGCATTAGCACTAGGCCCGATAAAGGTGATACCGACCGCCGCACATTGACGCGCAAAGCCCGCATTTTCCGATAAAAAACCATAACCGGGGTGAATGGCATCGGCACCGCAACGCTGCGCCGCCTCCAATATTTTGTCGGCGCGCAAGTACGACTCCGACGGGGGCGCAGCGCCTATACACACCGCTTGATCGGCCATACTGACATGCAAAGCATCTGAATCGGCGTCACTGAATACCGCAACGGTGCGATAGCCCAGTTCACGTGCAGTGCGAATAACCCGAACTGCAATCTCGCCACGATTAGCGATCAATATTTTTTGAAGGTTTGCCATAACTAATCTCTAATAATTTAGAACTGTGCCAACTTATGCTATTTGACGGACCAGTTGGGTTTACGCTTTTCAATAAATGCACGCGTACCCTCTTGCCCCTCCGGCCCGCGCAGTGCCACTGAAAACATATCCGAGGCTTTATCTAAAAGATTTTCCAAATCACCCTTTCCCACTTGAAGCATCAGCTCTTTGGTTTGTGCATTGGCTTCGGGCGCGCAACGTTTTACACCGGTGATCACCGACGCAAGCTGCGTACTCAGCGCCTCCTCACCCTTAGTAACAAAATGCACCAACCCCATCTCCTGCGCGGCATCTCCTTTTATTCTTTCGCCGGTTAGCGCCAAACGCCGAGCCTGAGTGAGGCCAACACGCATAACAACAAAGGGCGCAATTTGCGCAGGGATAATGCCCAACCCGGTTTCTGGCATCGCCAAGGTGGCACCCACATCAGCAATGGCGATATCGGATATACAGGCAAGACCAAAACCGCCGCCAAGCACGGCACCTTCCAACACACAAATCACCACCTGCGGCGCATGATTCACTTTGGTGATCATATGACCAAAACTGCGATTAAAATTCCAAGCCGCCTGCTCGGCGTTAATCGGCTGACCGTCGATATCAGTTTTTCTATCGTTCATGCCCGAGATATCGCCACCGGCGCAGAAGTTGCCTTCTGCGCCACGCAATACAACCGCACGGACACCGCGCTCTTTTTCAATGGCGGTGAATACGGCCATCATTTCGTCAACGAGCCGGCTGTTCATTGCATTGCGTTTATGCGGACGATTGAGCGTAATATGCAGTACGCCGTCTTCCAGTTTCAGCAGTAATTCTTGGCAATCGGGTAGCGTCATCTCTCTAAGTCCTTGTGTTTTTTCCTTCTGATCCTGCTTTCTGCAACAAGCGGCAGTTTAAAGCCGTGCAACGCCAAAACTGGTGGGACTGAGACTGCGAGCATCACCCTCTTTACAAACGGCCAACACAAAGGCCACCACGGCGCGGGTATCGCGCGGGTCGATCATGCCGTCATCCCACATACGCGCGGTGTTGGCCAATGCATGGGATTTAGCAGCCATGGTCTCTACCGTATCTTGTTCCAGTACATCCAGAAGTTCTTCATTTACTTGACCGGCACGCTTCATCTTCGCCATGGCCACTTGGCGCAAAACGCTACCGGCTTGTGCCGGCCCCATTACCGACACCACAGTTCGCGGCCAGGCAAACATAAAGCGTGGCTCCATACCCCTACCGCACATGGCGTAGTTACCGGCACCGTAGGAACCGCCAACCACAATACTGATACGTGGCACTTTGGCATTGGTAACTGCCTGAATCAGTTTTGAACCGTGTTTGATAATGCCCGCCTGCTCTGCTTCGGTACCGACAATGAAGCCGGTGGTGTTATGCAAGAAGAGCAGGGGCACCCTCGACTGCTCACACAACTGAATAAACTGACCGGCCTTGGCTGCCCCCTTTGCCGTGATTGGGCCGTTATTGCCAATAACGCCACAAGCCAAACCCTCAATGCGCATGTGACCGCAAATCGTGCCAACATCAAAATCGGGTTTAAACTCTAGAAAATCTGAGCCGTCAGCAATGCGAGCGATTATCTCGCGTACATCGTAAGGCGTTTTAAGCGCTTCCGGCACAATACCTAACAGCTCCTCACTCGAATACAACGGCTCGCTGTAGGCTGCGACTTTGACTTCTGGGGCATGACGACCCCAGTCCAGCTTGCCCACAATTTCACGGGCAATGCGAATACCATCGGCATCGTTTTCTGCCAGATAATCTGCGGTACCCGCCAGCTCCGCGTGCATTTCGGCACCGCCAATGGCTTCATCGCTCGCGACTTCACCGGTGGCTGCTTTAAGTAAAGCCGGACCAGCCAGATACACCGTCGACTGCTTGCGTATCATAATGACGTAGTCAGACAAGCCCGGCTGATAGGCACCGCCCGCCGTCGCGCTACCGTGCACCACTGTAATTTGGGGAATCCCGGCAGCCGACAATCTGGCCTGAATGGCAAAGCCCGAACCAGAGGGACCAAAAAAATCACCCAGCAATTTCAAGTTGCCACCACCACTTTGCGCGAGCGTTACCACTGGCAGCTTATTTTCCTTGGCGATACCTAGCATACGTTGGCGCTTGCTACCGCCCAGCGGAGTAATGGTACCGCCTTTTGTTAGGTAGTCGTCTACTAGCACCATGCAGCGGACACCTGCGATATAACCGATACCAGTTATGCAACTTCCGCCAGCGCCAGAACCGTCAGTATCTTCTTCCTGCATATACCCGCAGAGCGTGGCCATTTCCAAAAAAGGCGAACCCGCATCCAATAGCGTACTCAAGCGCTCGCGCGGCGGAATCAAGCCACGCTCCCGATAACGCGACTCTTTTGCCGCCGCCGTCGCGATCACGCGCTGCTCGATTTCCCTAAATTCCTGAACAGCAGCGCCCATTACGTCGGCATTGCGTTTGAAGCTGACCGAATGCGCGTCAATTTGTGTTTCTATCACTGCCATGGCTTATTCCCATCAATATACTTTCTGCGGTGAGCTGTAGTTTGTTCCTTGAAGCAATGCCTTACTTCTTGCGGTCCGGTAGCGTGCCCATCATTTTGCAAATAATACTCAGCATCACTTCATCCGCGCCGCCGCCAATAGAGGTGAGGCGAGTATCTCGGTAGGCGCGGGCAATAGGGTTATCCCACATAAAGCCCATACCGCCCCAATATTGCAGACAGGCATCGCTCACTTCCCGTTGCAAGCGACCTACCTTCAACTTGGCCATTGAGGCTTTAATGGTGACGTCCGTGCCATCGATATAGCCTTCAACAGCATCATAGATAAGCGCCCGCAGCGCTTCTATTTCGGTTTGCAATTCCGCCATGCGAAAATGCACCACTTGATTATCGAGTACGGATTGACCAAATATTTTTCGTTCACGCGTATATTCAATAGTCTGTTGAATGCACATTTCCATGCCTTTAATACCGCCAGCTGCAGCAAACAAACGCTCCTCCTGAAACTGCAGCATTTGGTAAATGAACCCCTTTCCCTCTTCGCCAATAAGGTTGCGCTGGGGCACGCGCACGTCGTCGAAAAAGATCTGCGCGGTATCAGATGAACGCATACCGAGCTTATCGAGGCGTTCAGAAAATGAAATTCCTGGCGTATTGGTTGGCACCACTATCAGCGATTTGTTCGCGTGAGGTTTACCCTCGCTAGTATTGGCAAGCAGACACAAAAAATCAGCCTGAGTGGAATTGGTTATCCACATTTTAGAGCCATTAATGATGTAGTCGGCGCCATCCTTTTTTGCCGTCGTCTTAATCGCAGCCACATCAGAACCTGCATGAGGCTCACTGACGGCGATAGAGAACACAGCATCGCCTGCAATCGCCGGCACCAGAAATTCTTTGCGCAGTTCATCGCTTCCAAACTTCGCAAGGGCAGGCGTTGCCATATCAGTTTGCACTCCAATGCCCATAGAGACACCGCCGCTATTGATCAGGCCTAATTGCTCCGAAAATGCAATTTGATAGCTGTAATCCATGCCCAAGCCACCAAACGCTACCGGCTTGGCAATACCCAGCAGGCCGAGATCACCCATTTTTTTAAACACTTCTTTCGCTGGAAAAATACCCGCCTTTTCCCAGTCTTCGACATAAGGATTAACTTCTTTTTCAATAAACTGGGCGGTAGTGTTACGGATAGCGTGGTGTTCGTCGGTAAATCGCATCGGGCTTACTCCTATTATCTGTTTTGTTCGTCAACGGACAAAGACCTTGTCAAATTAATTCGGGCGCATCCTCAAAAGGATATTTCACCGCCCTGAACAGACTTTTGTCAGCGGCAAGCGGCTCTATTTTCTGGAAGGCAGGTCGCGCTTTTAATCGATGCCAGTACTCTGCCACTACCGGCTCAAAAAATTGATCCAAGCCAAGCCCTTCTGCCAAATACAATGCATAGCCAATGGTAATATCCGCTACCGTAAAACGCTCATCGCACAAAAACTCGCGACCGGGCAAGTGCGCATTCAAACGTTTCAAGCGCGCAATAAACCACTTTCTATAATCTTCCACCGCCTGCGGCAGACGCTTGTCTTTAGCTTCTAGCTGCGAATACCGCAAAACGATGGTCTGCGGGAAAGTTAACGTGGCGTCGCTGTGAAATAGCCAGTTGAGATAATCGCCGTATTCAGGGTGATCACTTTGCAAGCCGAAATCATAGCGCGCATAACGCTCGACAAGGTAAAGGCAAATCCCACTGGATTCCGTCATCTCAACTTGGCCGTCAGTGAAGAACGGCACGGTTCCCAATGAATTGGTTTGCAGGTAATCGCGATCAAAAATACGCGGTGGAAATGGTAGCCCGACCAACTCATAGTCGATTGCCATTTCTTCAAGTGCCCACAGTGGGCGCAATGAACGGGTGCTGTAGCTGTGCCACAGTTTCAGCTTAGATGTGCTCATTTAGGTTCCTGATAAGGGATGCTGGCTTATAACTGATACTGACGCGCCGCGAGGTCGCGCATAATTTCCTCACTGCCGCCGCCAATTGCATTGACGCGCACTTCACGATAAAAACGCTCCACGCGGTTGCCACGCAAATAGCTGGCACCACCGAGTATCTGACTGGCTTCGCGGGCGCAGAACTCCATAGTTTCACTCGCTTGTACTTTAGCCATTGCCAGATCACCAGGATGTAAGCGATCCTCTATGTAAGCCTGGGTAATATATTGCAGGTACGTTTGAGTGGCATTTATTCTCTGCTTCATCGCTGCAATCTTGTGCCGAATAACCTGGTGGTCGGCTAAGCGCTTTCCAAAGGTTTTTCGCTGCTGCGCCCACGTCACAGCATCTTCTAAACAGGCTCGCGATGCTGCTTCCATAGTCACCACTAAACTGATTCGCTCGGGGTTGAAATTACTCATGATTACGCGAAAACCCTGGCCCTCTTCACCCATGAGATGGTCTACAGGTACACGCACTTCATCAAAGTAAATGGTTCCCGTATCGGCGCACCACCAACCCTGCTTTCGATCTAAAGGGGTACGCGCCACACCAGGCAAGTCGGTTGGGATTAGCAGCATTGAGACGCCCCCTGCACCTTCACCGCCGGTTCGCACGGCAGTGCTTACCCAGTCCGCACCCATCACTCCAGATATAAAGGTTTTACTGCCGTTAACAATATAGTAATCCCCCTCGCGTCTGGCCGTCGTTGTAATATTAGCCACATCTGACCCCCCCGAGGGCTCAGTGATCCCTAACGATATACGTTTAATCCCGGCTAATACCGGTGGTGCTACTGCCTTTTTTATATGCTCCTGAGCAAAACCAATCACTGGAGGTAATCCAATTCCGTGAATCAGTAAATTACTCATCAGACCGCCAGCTGAACCAGCGCGAGTAACCTCCTCATTGGTAATGTTCACGTACCAGTGATCCATACCTTCGGACAAACCGCCGTACGCTTCCGGATACTGCAATTGTAACAAACCGATCTCTGCTGCTTTGGGCCACAACTCATCGGGCACCTTACCGGCTTCTTCCCAATCATCAAGAAAGGGAACGACCTCAGCCTCTAGAAATTTGCGTAATTGGGTGCGCCACTCCTCATGACCTGACGTCAAATAAGGGTTGTGCAGGCGTGCACTGTCGAAACTCAGTGACATAGCTTTCTCCAAAACATGGCCATTAATCTGCCAACAAGCCTTCGCTTTTGCCAGTCTCGGCACAGCGCGTAATCTACGTGATACAACAGTGTAGTGACTGTGCAGCTTCGCGCTTGGGAATTAGTGCCAGAGAAAAAGGTAATTGGCGCCAGTTAACGCTTGCGAAAATCACGGGGCGAGACACCGCTTTTCGCTTTAAACACCTTGGAGAAGGAGCCGTGGTCGGCATAGCCCAAGAGGAAGGCAATATCAGTAATACTAAGACGCTCATCACTCAAGTACTGCAGGGCCAGCTCGTGCCTTAAATCCTGAAGTACCCGGCCAAACTGGGTTCCCCGCTCTGCCAGCCGCCTCTGGAGGCTGCGCCGGGAAATATTTTGCACCTCCGCTACCTTGTCTATAGTGACCCCCCCGGCGGGCAACAAGCGGATCAGCGAGGAGCGCAACTCACGTAAAACCGGATCAGCCTCACCCTTAAACAGGTGCTGTATTGACCGACTGATCGCCTGGCTCCAATCAGAATCCAGCTGGATCAGGGGATAGCTCAGGCAATTTCGGTCAAAGTAAAGGCAGCTTACCGGCTGGTCAAAATGCAGGTCATCACCAAATACTTGTTCCAGCAACCTGGTATCGGCGGGCTGCGGGTAGCTAAAATGGGCCTTTAACACAGGAATAGGCCGAACGCACAGCGAATCGACAATCATCGCCGAGGTGGTCAGCAGTTCATCAGACTGGAAACGCCAACGCGCAGAAGGGGGCGACAAGGGCACCCAATCCAAACGAATCAATTCGCCTTCGCGACGAATAAGCACCTCGCCAATATCACCGGCAAATTGGAGGACGCTGGGCATCAAATTGAGGTAGTCGCGAAAGGTGTCGCACACACCACAAGTATAGAGCTGTAGGTTTATTCGACTGATATAACCAATACGCCCAGCAAAGATCCCAATATCGTCACTCGTACAAGCAGCCGCAAGCTGATAAAAATCATACAACGCTGAAACCGGGTGTCGCGTTTCTGCTTCGGTCAGCAAGGCCGAATTAACACCCACCTGCGCCAACAGTTTCATAACCGGCGCACCCAATGCCTGCGCAGCCTGAACCACACTGTTGATGCTGGTGCTGTACACTGTCCAGTTCGGGTTGGGTGACACAGCCGCTGATTGCTTGGGCAAAGAACTCATATTTACGATTTATTAATTAGTTCATAACAGTTTACTACAGAACAGACGCGCGCGTACGCAGGGCTAGCTACGCTCTATTAAGATAGAGCTGCCGATGACTTTGCCGCAGTTTACTGGCGATCGATTATCTTTATCATGAAAAAACCACCATACAAACCCTCATCACAGACCTTCGTAAGACCTAACGAATCGCCAAGCTAGCCCTGGGAAATATCTACGAAAATACCAAATCAATTTGGTCACAGGCCCAGGGAACACCCAAAATTTTTCATTAATTAATGCCCTATCAATCTTGTCTATAACAGACTCTGGAGAAATAGCTGGTAGCATGCCAAATAACTTTGGCCATACCGTTTCTCTAGCCTGATTCAGCAACGGAGTTTGTACCGGCGGAGGACACACACACGCGAATTTTACACCGCAATTTTTATTCTCTTGATATAAAACCTCTGTAAATGCAATTACAGCAAATTTTGAGGCGTTATACGCCCCGACATAAAATACAGGAAGATGACCGGCTAGCGAAGCAAAACTTACAAATTCCCCACTTTTACGCTCCAGCATACCAGGCAGTGTTGCTTGAGCCACGTTTACAAGACCACCATAGTTAATATCCATTATTTTTTTAATCAAACCTACATCCTGATTGAGTATTTTCGATAAAGGCATAATTCCTGCTGCATTTACCACCCGGTTGATCGGACCCAACTCAGACTCCACCTGCCGGGCGGCCGCCTTCACAGCATTAAAATCAGTAATATCAACATTTAGACGTAGTATTTTTTGACTATCTGGAAGCAGATCTAGCCCGACTTGATTGACATCTATTGCCGCAACCATCCAGCCGCTCCGCATCATTTTCAACGCATAATGCTGGCCCATCCCACTTCCCGCGCCCGTTATAAATGCAACCTTAACCCCCATGCTTCCACCCCTTTTCATTTCGACTTATTACTGGATATTTAATGGCTGTTTATTATTTGCTATTATTACGTTATGAAATTATTATGAGGCATCATTCATATTTTAAAAACTCGCTTTTTAAAATTACTATTCCCGATAATAAAATGAATACTATGCCATTGAAACGGAAGCCAAAACAAGCCAGGGCAGAAGTCACTCGCAGTATAATTATAGAGTCAGCAGCTCAGATTTTACTAAAAAGGGATTACGCTTCAAGCACAACAAATCGAATAGCAGAGCGGGCAGGCGTAAGCGTAGGAAGCATCTATCAATATTTTAGCAATAAGAATGATATTTATGAGTCAACACTGGACTATTATCTTTCGAAATTGGCCGCGGGAGTTATCTCCATGGATGTTAGCGTTAACCTATCTATTTCTGAAACATTTGAAATTATTGTAACCAAAGTTTACGGCGAATGGCCTGAAGGACCGGAACTTTTAAGGAAATTAAGGCAATCCCCCGACCCCCATTTCCACGACAAAATATTAGACTTAAAACGCACAATAGTAAGTTACTTTTCATCTCTAGTTAAAGGTAGGGATGAAATTTCACACTTAGAATCTAAAGACCTCAATATTTCATTAAACATCTGCATGGACTCAATTGAAGGGATATTTCTTAACGCATCGCCCGATATCTCCCCCGCCCGCCTTGCAAAAGAAATATCATTGATTTGCTCTCGATATCTAACAGCTCAGGGTGATGAATAAGCAGCTATTCTAACCAGCACTACACCCTACTTGCTAACACTCTTAGTTTTCCTAAAATGCTCTATACAAAGAAATCGGCGTATCGATAGCTACATGACGTCGTACATCAAGCGTGCTTCATTAAAGCCCACAGGATCACCAACGCGCTTACCCAGAAAACTTAAAACGATTGCATCGCCCCGCCGAGATCACAGCGAGACACAAACATCTTTATTTTCTTTCCACTGCTGCACCGCTAACGCCCATATGAGTTCCAGCGGATTAATATCAGTAGGCTATCATTAGATGGCTTCCCCCTTAAGGGCGCCATCAGGCCACGCTTATCAAAAAGGTTAATCTGCAGCAACCGTATTATCTACCGCATACCTCTTGCCGGTCATGGCTGGCACGCGAGAAACTCAATGCACAGGCAAACGCACGTGACTATCCATAGATGTGTCATTACCAAACTCTCTCTCGCACCTACAAATTATTTTCAGACTTTGTTTCAAGAGGAGCAACTGGACTTTCCGCCGAGCTTTTTAGTTATAAATGTCGGCCATCATCTTAGCGCCCTGTTCGAAATTCTCCTCAAAAAACATAGTGTTTTCCAGCCTCCGCCTCCTTATAACTTACCCGCCGCAATTGATTCGAACACTTTTTGAAGACTTGGGGGCGGTGAATTCTCTCGCTTGATCACAGGCTAAGACTTTGTTTCTCAACACTGATCGACGCATCAATAATACGGCATTTTAGATTGCGCTTAAGCTAGGTAACCAAGAAAAATGCTCTCCCGTCAACTGCCTGCAAAAATATTAATCATTGCACTCTTTCTAAATGACACCCATGCTGCAAATTTAGGGAAATCGAACGTACGACCCAGAATTACTTCATGCGCCCCCGTAATGAACACAAACTCCGGTAAATAACCAACGTGATTCTAGCCGATGTGCAACGTAGCTGCCCTTCGTAGTGCAAAATTTAGCCCCAGGAAACGCAGGTAAGCGCTTTACAAACAGCGCTTCGTTCAAGGCAATAGGGGTTTTTCTTCATTGGTGCGCGACAGGCTAGATCGCGACGGCTTGGCGCAGCCCAAGTGGTAAAGTCGATGCATTTTCACCGGCATATTATCGACGATGTCACGCAAGCTATTCCTCCAAGGCACCTGAACAGTTCACCTATTTTGAATTTAGCCGGGTCGATCACAACTCCGGCCTAACAGCTTCCTCTTCAAAGCTTTCGTTTGACTTGTTTGCGCCAACCTCAAATATCGCCGGATAATATCGCCGATACACAGCGATCATCTCATCAAATGGCAGGTCGTAGTAAGCCCCATGGTCCTTAATATATTCCATATGCTGGCGGCCTTCGCGGTCAAACGCATGGAAAATCGAATCTTCTACCCCATTAAATTCTAATGGACGGATCCCGAATTTCTCACACAGAGATAAATTAAATGCCGGTGTGGCCTTAACCCATTGGTCATTGAGCCAAGCCTCAGCATAACCGTGATGGTAAAACATATCTGTCCCCATTAGCATACGTAAGCGCGGAGTAGTGAGGTGATTCTTTACGTCAGCAAAACCTATGCGGGCCGGAATCCCAGAAGCTCTGAGGACGGCGGCGTACAGCACCGCCTTTCCGACACAATGCCCCTTGCCAGACTGCAATACTGCGCTTGCTTGGAATGACACAGGATCCGGCCGAATACAATAAGGGTCGTATATTACCTGATCGCGAACCGCCAAATATAATGCAGACGCAATGCTATTGGGGTTATCGTCGTCCCCCTGATTTGTTCTTGCAAAATGTTGAATGGCTGGACTTTCAGAATTTATGAAATATCCCGGCATCATTGCTTTTGTTAAAGATTCTGTATTCATAATACACCCCGTGGAATTTGTATAAAATAATTCTTAATATCTAAGCTATCATATAAGCGTAACTAAGTTAAGAACGGTCTGCAGAACACGCTGTGGTTTCGAAAAACATGAATTTTCACGCTCATTAAGCTGTGAAAAACAACATTTCGCCTTTCGTTTTGATGCTATAAGCGGAGTTTTTGCTGCTTGCAGGCGCACCCCTCCCTAGAAGGGGCGGCGCTTTTCATGGTAGCCGTCGCCTCAGATTAATTTATGCCGCTTTGTCATCCTCGCGGACTGCCTCTGGCTTTTGCAAGTTTCTAATATGAGCGCTCCAACGCAATGGGTTCTCTGGCCCAGCTTGTTCGTACACCTGCTTTCGACGAGCCAGTATTTAGACGTCTTCTCCTGCATGACCCTGGACTGGCGCAACAAACTTAATGGCGCTGCCGATGTTCGTTGCTTTACCTCTGGACAAAGCCGTGTACCCAAACCCGCGCAGCGTGTATGCCTGCAAACGGGTGTGCGGGACAGCTGGAGCGATATTTTAAGGTGCGAAACAGGGGGATTAGAATACCGGTTGTTATTACTCACCGATGGCCGACTACACGACGGCCTGATCCCCAGCTACTGCAATGTTGCGAGCATCGTCGCCTCTTTCACTGGGCGAATAGAGTGTAACTCGATGACAGTGGCGGGACTCTCGCAGATCGTGCTTTCGGCCGGTAAGCGAACGGATAAACAAAAAACACCGAAGCGGCGCATGGATTCTATTTCGTGTAAGGCACCATCCATTGTGGGGTCGCTGAGCTTATTGAACAATTGTAGGCAGTGTGCG
>NZ_JBFHDY010000071.1:0-18507 GCF_041584495.1 Zhongshania sp. | reverse complement strand
ATTTTTTATAATACCTTATTGTAAGCAAATAACCGATGAGGCGTCGATGAACGAGCGCAAAGCTACGATCAGCCGTAATACCCTAGAGACGCAGATTACTGTGACAGTAAACCTAGACGGCACGGGTAAATCCCATTTTGAAACGGGTGTGCCGTTTCTTGACCATATGATGGATCAAATCGCCCGTCACGGTTTAATTGACCTAGACGTTCACGCGGTAGGGGATTTGCATATCGACGCTCATCACACCGTTGAAGACATTGGTATCACCATGGGTCAAGCCTTTGCTGAGGCGGTTGGCGACAAAAAAGGCATTACCCGCTATGGGCACGCCTATGTGCCGTTAGACGAGGCTTTGTCGCGGGTGGTGATCGACTTTTCTGGTCGCGCGGGCCTTGAATACCACGTGCCCTATACCCGTGGCAGCGTGGGTGGCTTTGACGTGGATTTGTTCTCTGAATTTTTCCATGGCTTTGTGAATCACGCCAAGGTAACCCTGCATATCGATAATCTGCGTGGTAAAAACACTCACCATCAGGCCGAAACCGTGTTTAAAGCCTTTGGTCGCGCCCTGCGTATGGCCTTGCAGGCAGATGAGCGAATGGCGGGTATTACGCCTTCTACCAAGGGTAGTCTCTAGGATTCTTAGATATGAGTAAGTCTTCCGTTGCCGTAATCGATTACGGCATGGGTAATTTGCACTCGGTGGCCAGTGCCCTCGAGAAGGTTGGCGATGGCGTAAAAGTCATGGTCACTGATTGCCCCGAAACAATTTTAAGCGCTGATCGGGTGATTTTCCCCGGTGTTGGTGCGATTCGCGACTGCATGGCGGAGCTGAAATCCCGTGGCTTGGACGAGGTGATTCAGGAGGTGGCGGCGCAAAAGCCATTGCTCGGTATTTGCCTTGGCATGCAGGCCTTGCTGGAAACCAGTGAAGAAAACGGCGGGGTTGAGTGCTTAGATGTACTGCCGGGTGCTGTTAAGTTCTTTGGCAGCGATTTACGCGATGCTGCTGGCGGTCGCCTTAAAGTCCCGCACATGGGTTGGAATAATGTTGTTCAAGCCATTGATCACCCGCTGTGGGTGGGTATTCCCGACGCCAGCCGTTTCTATTTTGTGCACAGCTACTACGTGGATGCGCCGGAATTTGTCGCGGGCAGCTGCGACTACGGCGTGCACGTACACGCCGCGCTGGCCTGCGATAATGTATTTGCCGTACAGTTTCACCCTGAAAAAAGCGGTGATATGGGCCTGCGCTTGCTGAGCAATTTTTTGAACTGGGATCGCCCTGCGGCCTTCTTCCCAGTAACTGATTAATTTTAAGGTTTCACTATGCTGATTATTCCCGCGATTGATTTAAAAGACGGCCACTGCGTGCGCCTGCGTCAGGGCGAAATGGATGATGCTACCGTTTATGGTAGTGACCCCGTTGAAATGGCGGCGCGCTGGGTGGCGGAGGGCTGCCGCCGTCTGCATTTAGTTGACCTGAACGGCGCCTTTGAAGGCAAACCCATGAATGGCGGGGCGGTTAGCGCTATTGCTAAGGCTTACCCCAATTTGCCAATTCAAATTGGCGGCGGTATTCGTTCGCTGCATACCGTCGAGCAGTATTTAGATGCCGGGGTGAATTACGTGATTATCGGCACCAAAGCAGTTAAGGAGCCTAAGTTTGTTGCAGAGGCATGCAAGGCCTTTCCCGGCTCAGTGATTGTTGGTCTCGATGCCAAAGACGGTTTGGTGGCTACTGACGGTTGGGCGGAAGTGTCTACTTTACTGGCTACGGAGCTAGCGAAACGCTTTGAGCAAGATGGCGTCGATTCTATTGTTTATACCGACATCGCCCGCGACGGCATGATGCAGGGCGTGAACATTGACGCGACTGTTGCCATGGCCAAGGCTTCTGGCCTGCCGGTGATTGCCTCCGGTGGCGTGACGAATATGGATGATATCCGTGCACTGCAAGCGGTGGCTGATGCGGGTATTCTCGGCGCGATTACTGGTCGCGCTATATACGAAGGTCAACTCGATTTGCGCGAAGCCCAAAGCTATTGCGACGGCAAGGCTTAAACACCGGAACAGGACAGCATCATGGCTCTGGCTAAACGTATTATTCCCTGCCTAGACGTCGACAAAGGTCGCGTGGTGAAAGGCGTAAATTTTGTTGGCATTCGCGATGCGGGTGATCCTGTTGAGGTAGCCAAGCGCTACAACGAGCAGGGCGCTGACGAAATTACTTTTCTTGACATTACTGCCACCCACGAAGGCCGGGAAACCACTGCGCATATTGTGGAGCAGATTGCCGCCGAAGTATTTATACCGCTGACGGTTGGTGGTGGCATTCGCGAAATAAAAGATATTCGCGCCATGCTCAATGCCGGTGCCGATAAGGTCGGTATTAACTCGGCAGCCATCCACCGCCCGGATTTTGTAAAAGAGGCGGCTGATCGTTTCGGTTCGCAGTGCATTGTTATTGCGATCGACGCCAAACGCGTTGCCGACGAAGCCGATGGTCGCCCGCGCTGGGAGATCTTTACCCATGGTGGTCGTAAGCCTACCGGCATAAATGCGGTGGAGTGGGCGATTAAAATGGTAAATAACGGCGCCGGTGAGGTGCTGTTAACCAGCATGGACGGTGATGGCACAAAAGCGGGATACGACCTGGCTTTGACGCGGGCAATATCTGATGCGGTGCCGGTGCCGGTGATTGCCTCTGGCGGGGTGGGTAATCTCGATCACATGGTAGCGGGGATTATCGAAGGCCGCGCCGACGCAGTCTTGGCGGCCAGTATTTTTCATTTTGGTGAGTTTACCGTGCCGGAGGCCAAAGCTTATATGGCGGCGCGGGGAATAGAGGTTCGTTTATAAAAAACGGGCCGTTGGCCCGTTTTTTGTCGCTAATATCTGCAGCTTACTGGGTCACGCCTTCCGCTTCCGCTAATGCCTTCTTGGCACTCGACATAATGTATAAGCCTTTCAATAAATTCAGCGCCTCATAAAGCTGATTATCATTGGCGGCCAATTCATTATTGTCGTTTTTTTCCTTCTTGCGGCTTTTACCGTCGCTCTCAGCGCCGTCGCCACGACCAAGGTGGCCTGCTAGGTCGGCTTCGGTTACTTGAATACCTGCATTGACCGCTTCGACCCGTGCTTTTTCTACCACAATGTCGGGAATAATTCCCTGCGCCTGAATAGAGCTTCCACTGGGGGTGTAGTAGCGGGCGGTGGTGAGCTTAATGGCGCTGTCTTCAGAGAGCGGCAATACCGTTTGCACTGAGCCCTTACCGAAACTTTGGGTGCCCACAATAATGGCGCGGCGGTGATCTTGCAGAGCGCCAGCGACAATTTCGGAGGCCGACGCTGAACCGCCATTAATTAACACGACCATAGGGGTGTCGTCAGCGGGGTTTTTAGCGCTGGCCATAAAGCGGCTGTAGGCATTGGGTAGGCGGCCCTCGGTATAGACAATTAAGCCGTCATTGATAAATTCGTCGACAACCTGCACCGAGGCTTGTAGCAAGCCGCCGGGGTTGTTGCGCAAATCTAATATTAAGCCCTTAAGTGGCTCGCGACCCGCTTTGAGGGTAGCCAGCTGCTTTTTTAAATCCTGGCCGGTGCGGCTCTGAAATTGGGAGATGCGAATATAGCCATAGCCGGGCTGGAGCATTTCGCCGCGCACACTGGCCACGGTAATGACATCACGCTTGAGCTTAACGTCAAAGGGCGCGTTGACACCGTTGCGCAAAATTGTGAGCACGATTTTGCTGCCCGCTGGGCCGCGCATCAGCGTCACAGCTTCTTGCAGGTTCATGCCTTTAATCGGCTTGTTGTCGATTTGAATAATTAAGTCGCCAGGCTGAATGCCCGCGCGTTCAGCGGGCGTGTCGTCGATGGGGGTAACAACTTTGATGAAGCCGTTTTCCATGCCGACTTCAATTCCCAGCCCACCAAATTCACCGGTAGTATGATTTTGGAGGTCTTCAAAAGAGCTGGCGTCGAGGTAGTCTGAGTGAGGGTCGAGGCCGCTGAGCATACCGCGAATGGCATTTTCGAGTAGGGTTTTGTCGTCGACTTCTTCAACATAGCTCAGCCGAATCTGGTTAAAGACATCGGCAAAATTGCGCAATGCCTGAAGGGGTAGCTGCCCTTGGCGGTTGGCTTCTGCGAGTTGCTCCGCTTGCTCGGTGTTATTGTCGTCGCTGGCTAATACGGCTGTTGGTGCGGCGAGCATGAGTATTAGCAAGGCAGAAAAGGTGTGACGAAACATATCAGGCATACATGGATTCCCAGAACGTCCTTTAAACGAAACATATTGTATCTTGCTTTGCTAATGAATGCTGCCGATGGCTTAGCGGCACCAGTTGCGGGGGTCGGTAGGTCGGCCCTTGTAGCGAATTTCAAAATACAGCCCGGTTTGGCGTTGACCGCCGCTATTGCCGACTGTCGCAATGCTCTCGCCGCCGCGCACCCAATCGCCCTCGCTGCGCAATAGGCTTTGATTGTGAGCGTAAAGGCTGAGATAGTCTCCGCCGTGGTCGACAATTATTAATAAGCCCGCGCCCCGCAGCCAATCTGCAAAGACCACTCGGCCATTGTGAATAGCCTTAACCGCATCGCCTTCCTGGCCGCTAAGCTGTATGCCCTGCCAGGTTACCGCGCTGCCCTGGCGCGAGGCGCCGTAACGATTTAGCGGTTTGCCATTTATTGGCCAGGGCATTTTGCCGCGCAGGTCTTGAAAGGGTTTGTAGTTAGCAGGCATGGCGATGTTGGTCACCTCGCGCTCGACAGCTTGCAGTATGCTTTCAAGATCTTTGCGCTGCGTATTTAAATTGGTTAGTGAGCTTGTTTTATTGGAAATTTCACTGTCGAGACTGGCTAGCGCCTTGGCGCGGCGTTGTTTTTGTTCAAGCAAAGCTTGTTGTTGTTGCTCAAGCTTTCGTTGGCTAAGCGCTAGTGCTCCAGCCTTGGCGCTGATGGCAGGTTTGATGATGTTCAGCTCATTCAGCGTGTCGCGGTATTTGCGTAACTCGGCACTGCGGGCGCGGTTAAAGTAATCAAAATAAGTAAGGGTGCGGCTTAGCTTTTCTGGATCTTCTTGATTGAGCAGCATTTTCATTTGGCTTTCTTTGCCCAGTGAGTAGGCGTTGCGCACATGCTCGGCGATAAGGGCTTTTTGGCTTTGCTGTTGGCTACGCAATTGGCGCTGACGATTTTCCAGCTCATTTAGCTTACGTTGTTGCTGCTGAGATTTTTCTTTTGTGCGATGGAGTTTGGCCGCCGTTACGCCAATATCTTTTTCAATGCGTTGCAGCGCTTTAGCCGCATTGCTGCGTTCACTCTGCTGGCTGCTAATAGATTTTTTAAGCTTGCCAATTTTTTGGTTAAGCTCGCGTAGCTGTTGTTTGTTGGCTTCGCCATCGGCGGCCACAGCCGTACCGCCAAACCCGGTTGTTAAGAGCAGGGCAAGCAGCAGGGCGTGGCTAAGGTTCACGGGCGTGAACAAGGCCATTGGCCGCTTCAATCGTTCTGAAGCAGATTGATGCCGGTCATTTCTGCGGGCTGTTCCACCGCCATAAGCGCCAGCATGGTTGGGGCGATATCGGCAAGTTTGCCGCCTTTTTCCAGTAGTCGTTGTTGGCGGCTGCCGACATAGACCAGCGGCACCAGTTCTGTGGTGTGTTGGGTGTGGGCTTGGCCGGCGTCGTAGTCCACCATTTGCTCGCAGTTGCCGTGGTCGGCGGTGATTAGGCAGTGGCCGCCAACTTCTACTACCGCATCAGTAACTCGCTTAATACACGTGTCTAATGCTTCAACTGCTTTTACCGCGGCGTCAAATACACCGGTGTGGCCAACCATATCGCCATTGGCGTAGTTGCAAATGATGCTGTCGTAGTTGCCGCTGTGAATGGCCGCAATCAGATCGTCGGTCAGCTCGGGGGCGCTCATCTCGGGCTTTAAATCATAGGTGGCGACATCAGGCGAGGCGATCAGCTTGCGATCTTCGCCCTTATAGAGTGCTTCGCGGCCGCCGCTAAAGAAGAACGTCACGTGAGCGTATTTTTCGGTTTCGGCGATGCGCAGCTGAGTTTTACCTTGCTTCTCCATGACTTCGCCGAAGCTGTTATGCATGGTGCTGGGTGGGTAGGCGACCGCGGCTGGAATGCTGTCGGCGTATTCGGTGGTCATTACAAATTCGGCGAGTGCAGGGTGCACTTTGCGTTCAAAACCATCGAAGTCGGTGTCGACAAAGGCGCGGGTAATTTCGCGAGCGCGGTCGGCGCGGAAGTTCATGAAAATGACACTGTCACCGTCGCTGATCTTGGCGTCGGTATCATCGGCGCATTGAATTATTGAGGCGCTGACAAACTCGTCGTTTTCATCACGATCGTAGGCGGCTTGCAGGGCGCTACTAACATTGTCGTAGTGGAAGTCTGCCTCGCCGCTGGTTAGCAAGTGGTAGGCTTTTTCAACGCGATCCCAGCGATTGTCCCGGTCCATTGCGAAGTAGCGACCAATTATGGTGGCGGTGCGACCGCAGCCAAGCTCTTTAAATTTAGCATCGAGTTTTTCTAGCGAGCCTTGGGCGCTGCGCGGCGGGGTGTCGCGGCCATCAAGAAAGGCGTGGACATAAACCTGCGTGGCGCCGCGCTGGGCGGCGAGTTCAATCATTGCCAGTATGTGATTTTCGTGGCTGTGTACGCCGCCTGCAGAGAGCAAGCCTAGGATGTGCACCGCTTTACCTGCGTTGGCAGCCTTGTCTACGGCTTGGGTGTAAACCGGATTACTGAAAAAGTCGCCGTCGCTAATGGCTTTGTCGATGCGGGTAATGCTTTGGTAAACCACCCGGCCAGCGCCGAGGCTCATATGGCCCACTTCGGAGTTGCCCATTTGGCCATCAGGTAGGCCAACATCAAGGCCAGAGCCAGATATAAGGGTGTGGGGGGCGTCACGCCAGAGGCGGTCCCAATTGGGGGTGTTGGCGTGGAAGATGGCGTTGTCGTTAGGGTCTTCGCGGTAGCCAAAGCCGTCGAGAATGACAAGTACGACTGGTTTTTTTGCTAGGGTGTTGGCCATAAAATTTACACTTCTGGACGCTGGAGATTAGCTCCACATTGTAGCTTTTTCGCGGAGTTGAGGCTATGCGGGGGTGGGTGAGAATTACGGCTTGGCAGTGTATACTCTCGCTTTTTTCGCGAATTGTGCAGCGCACATGGCATAAAGAGATGTTTCCATGGATAAATTAATCCCCTTTGTTGCTGAACAGTGGGTACTGATATCGGCATTAATTTCGTGCCTGCTGCTGCTGAGCTTTCATGAGCAGCGCCGCGCAGGTAAGGCTCTTACGCCTCAGCAAGTGGTGAATTTTGTGAATCAGCAGGGCGCCGTCGTGATCGATTTGCGTGACAAGGCTGAGTTTAGCAAGGGGCATATTCTGGATTCAGTCAGCCTGCCGTTCTCCAAGTTAGAGAAAGAGATTGCTGATCACGCTGAAAAAGACAAACCCTTAGTCTTAGTGTGCAAAATGGGTCAGCACTCCAGCGCTGCGGGTAAAAAATTAGGGTCTCTTGGTTACACTCAGGTCAACCGCCTTAAGGGTGGAATCTCTGAATGGCAGATTATGCAATTGCCTTTGGTGAAGAAATAAAACTAACCGGTGGTTTGCGTTACTGTCTTTCGCGTAAGTGGAAATGTTATAAGAGGTAGAGATGGCCAAGGTTACAATTTACACAACGCGATTTTGTCCTTTTTGTGTTCGCGCCAAGCAGTTGTTGAACAGCAAGGGCGTCGCTTTTGATGAAATTCCGGTCGACGGTCGCAGTGATTTGCGCAGCGACTTGGCCAAGCGCAGCGGTCAGCGCACGGTGCCGCAAATTTGGGTAGGTGATATCCATGTTGGCGGTTGCGACGAACTGTATGCCCTAGAGCGTAGCGCCAAGTTAGACGCGTTAATTGCCTTGTAGTGACGAAATAATAGTCAATTAGCGCCTTGTGAAACTCGATTTAGGCCCTATATACGGTTATGACCCCCTTAAATTAGTTTAGGAAGCGGAAAACAATGCCAGAAGAAACGCCTGTCCAAGCGAAATTTGCCCTGCAGCGTATTTACACCAAAGATGTGTCTTTTGAGTCTCCTGCCAGCCCGGTGATTTTTACCAAGGCGTGGAAACCAAAAATACAGGTTGATCTTAATACCCGTAGTAAAGCGGTGGCTGACAATACCTTTGAAGTTGTTCTGACCGTGACGATTACCGCCAAGCTTGAAGATGACGAAACGGCCTTTTTGGTTGAAATTCACCAAGCAGGTTTGTTTGTTGCCGAGGGCATTGAAGGCGAGCAGTTGCGCCAGTTGTTAGGTATCGCCTGCCCAAATATGCTGTTCCCGTATTTGCGTGAAGCAGTCGATGCGCTGGTGGTTAAGGGCGGTTTCCCCGCGCTGGCCTTGCAGCCAGTGAATTTTGAAGCGCTCTACCGTCAGGCTGAAGAGGCGCAGGCCGCACGTCAGGCCGAGACTGCCGCCACAACCACCCACTAAGTTTATAGCGCCGATCGAATACCGCCTGCTGCTAGCTCAGCATGCGGTATTTTTGTATCTCCTATATTGTCATGACGATCTTGGCTTTTCTGGTGCCTAGCTATGTTTCATATCGCTTTGTACGAACCGCGTATCGCCCCTAATACCGGCAATATAATTCGTCTGGTTGCCAACAACGGCTGCCACCTTCACCTGATCGAGCCGTTGGGATTTGATATGGAAGAGAAAAAATTGCGCAGGGCAGGCTTAGACTATGCCGAGCTGGCGCGGGTAACGCGCCACGCCGACTATCCGAGCTTTTTAGCGGCGATGGGCGACCGCCGGATATTTGCGCTAACCACCAAAGGCACCCGCAATTACGCAGATGCTAACTTTGAAGTCGAGGACGTACTGTTGTTTGGCTCAGAAACTTCAGGTTTGCCACCAGCCGTTCGGGAAAGTTTAGGACAGGAGCATTGCCTGCGCGTCCCCATGATGGCTGAAGCCCGGAGTTTGAATTTATCGAATACGGTCGCGCTGGTGAGTTATGAGGCGTGGCGGCAAGTGGGTTTTTTGGGCGCTAAGGTCTGAGGCCAGCTGGCGCACCGACCGCTGGGAGACGCTTGACGGGAGGCGGTAAACGCAGTGCCGGTGTGTACTCAGTTACCGGGATGGGCCCCTGCCTGCGCAAGGGCGACGATATTAATAAGATCTGAACGACAATCTTTATCATGACGTCGTACCTGCGCAGGCAGGTATCCATGTAAAACAATCAAAAGCGGCGCTTGGGTCCGGTAAGCGCAAAAGCCAAGCAATTGCGGCGTTTTGACTTTAAGCGTCTCCCGTTTCCCGTAACGCATTTAGCGTCGATTAATCCTCATCATCTCCACCCATCCCCAATTCCTTAATCTTGCGAGTCAGGGTATTGCGTCCCCAGCCAAGTAGATTGGCCGCATCGCGACGGCGGCCATGGGTGTGCCGCAGGGCGGACTCGATCATAATACGTTCAAACTGGGGTACGGCGCGGTCGAGCAGTTTGTCACGCCCCAGCATGAGTTCTTGGTCTGCCCAGCGCTTGAGGTTGTCCTGCCAGTTTGAGGCGGGTGCGGCTTCGCCTTGAGGTCTTTCTAATAATTCTGGCGGCAGGTCGTTTATGTGAATCTCGCGACCTGAGGCCATCACCGTTAGCCAGCGGCAGGTATTTTCGAGCTGGCGAACGTTGCCCTGCCATTCCATTTGGCAGAGGTATTCTTCGGTTTCTGGGCGCAGGCGCTTGGGTTCGACATTGAGTTCACTACCGGCACGGGTAAAGAAGTGCTGCATGAGCTTGGGAATATCTTCTCGGCGCTCAGAGAGTTTGGGCAGGTGAATACGAATAACATTGATGCGGTGAAATAAGTCTTCCCGGAAATGATTACTCTTCACCAGCTTTTCAAGATTCTGATGGGTTGCGGCAATAATACGCACATCAACTTTGACTGGGGTGTGGCCGCCAACGCGATAAAACTCGCCGTCGGCCAATACCCTTAGTAGGCGAGTCTGGGTGTCGGCAGGCATGTCGCCAATTTCATCTAAGAACAGGGTGCCACCGTTGGCTTGTTCGAAGCGACCGCGACGTTGGGCGCTGGCGCCGGTAAACGCGCCTTTTTCGTGGCCAAATAGTTCCGACTCCATCAGATCTTTGGGAATGGCCGCCATGTTTAAGGCAATAAAAGGCTTTGTTGCCCTAGGGCTGTGGCGGTGGAGCGCTTGTGCGACGAGTTCTTTACCCGTGCCAGATTCACCGTTAATTAACACGGTGATATTGGACTGTGCCAATCGCCCAATGGCCCGAAATACTTCTTGCATAGCAGGGGCTTCACCGATGATTTCGGTGGTTTCCAGCGGTGCCTGCTCGGGCAGTAAATTGCGGTTTTTGTTGGCGTGCTGCAGTGCGCGCTGGGTCGTAGCAACCGCGTCGTCAACGTCAAAGGGTTTGGGTAAATACTCGAAGGCGCCACCCTGGTAAGAGGCCACCGCGCTGTCTAAGTCGGAGTGCGCGGTGGTAATAATCACCGGCAAACCGGGGTGGGCGGCAGTAATTCGCGACAATAATTTAAGGCCGTCGATACCGGGCATGCGAATATCGCTAATGATGGCATCGGGGACTTCAGATTCAAGTTCACTGAGTAGGCCGTCGCCATTTTCAAAACAGCGGGTAATGATGCCGGCTTGGTTTAAGGCCTTTTCAAGTACCCAGCGTATCGATCGATCGTCGTCAGCTATCCAGACGGCATTTGTTTGGCTCATTAGGCTTGCTCCAGCGGAATGTGTAGCGAGAAGGTGGTGTTACCGGGTTCACTGCTACATTCGATTAGTCCGTTATGATGATTAAGTATGGATTGTGCAATTGATAGGCCCAGTCCTGTGCCTTCGGCGCGGCCGCTGACCATGGGCAGAAAAATAGAGGCGCGCAGGCCTTGAGGTATACCTGGGCCGTTATCAATAATATCGACACTGCACACCAAGCGATGGCGATGGGTGCCAATGGTGAGTTGGCGCAGGGTGCGGGTGCGAATGATAATGCTTGGGTCGCGGTCTTCGTTGCTGTTTTGGCGCAGTGCTTGCTGGGCGTTGCGGGTGACGTTTAAAAACGCCTGAATGAGTTGCTCACGGTCGCCGAGAATGTCGGGAATGCTCGGGTCGTAGTCGCGAATAATACGGATATAGCCCTCGCTTTCAGCTTCGACGAGCTGGCGTACACGTTCCAATACTTCATGGATATTGGTCATTTGCTTTTCTGGCGCGCGATGGGGGCCAAGCATGGTGTCGACCAAATTACGCAGGCGGTCGGCTTCTTCAATAATAATATTGGTGTAGTCGTGGAGCTTGGGGTCGCTGAGTTCCCGGGCCAGAAGTTGCGCCGCGCCGCGCAAGCCGCCAAGGGGATTTTTAACTTCGTGAGCAATGCCGCGAATCAAGGCTTGACTATTTTGCTGTGACGACAATAAACCTTCTTCACGACTGATTCTAATAAGTCGGTCTAGCGGCTGTAATTCTATAATTAATGAGGTGCGACGGTTTTCGGTAACTGGCGTGACGGCGTAATCTACCGTGATTTCAATGCCGGAGCGCAGGGTGAGTACGGTCTCACGTTTGGTGTAGGCCTCACAGTTATTAATGGCGTCGAGTAATTTGACGAGGGTGTCTTCTTGTTCATGAAATAATTTGGTGATGGCTTCGCCATGGATACGTTGATCCGACACTGCCAATAGCGATTCTGCCGCGGGGTTGATGTAGCTCACGGTCAGGTTCGGCTCGACCAATAAAATGGCTGTTTTCAAATTGTCGAGGATTTGGTGGTGGATATTATTCGGGGGCATAGCGTCGCCAGTGTGTTCGTTGTGCTTAGCTCGAAGCAATTTCTAGGCCAAGCGAGTTGGGGTGGGTGTTCGGGTAAAATTGACGGATTTCTTGGGCATAGTGCGAATCGCGTCCCAATATAGTGCGGTCTTCGCGGCTGCTGAGCGCGACATTATTGGACGCGCCTGCACCTAGTATAGGTTATATCGCTCTATTATGGTGCAAATTTTGTCGGTGGGGCTTAGTTGCCGGGGTGGTGTACTATAATGTCGACGGTATCCTTGCTAAGCGTTCTGCTGTTTTGGTCAATAAGGCTGACGCTGATGCGATGCGGACCGCGACTGAGACGGGGAATGGTGTGCTGGGTACTGCGGGAGCTGCTCAGGGTCTTACTGTCTAGTTCAAAGACAATACGAAACGATGGCTCTAGGGCGTCCTTGGTGGTCGCGCGAACGGTAGTTGGAAGGCGGCCATTGGCGATAATGGCGCCATTGGCCGGGCTTCGAATGGTAATTCGATTGCTGTGAGTCGCAGTGACTTTAGGTGCCTGACGAGGTGCTGTGTTGCTGACCTCGGTTGCGGGGGTAGTGTTGATGGGGGGGAGTTCTACAGGGCTGCTGTTCTTTGGCGCTTTGTCGGAAAACACAGTATTGCCGTACTGGTCGGTAGAGCGGTAAATCTCGGTGGCAAAGCTAAGGCTGGTAAACAGCGCGAAGCCAATAACGAATAAGTAGCGAGCCATGCAGCACCTCGGTGTTTAAGGAGGCTATGATGTGGTGAAGTGCCTTGCAGTGCAAGCTTTGCACTGCTTGTCAGTCGTAAATAGAAATAAAAGCGCAGGCACAAAAAAGCCCGCATAAAGCGGGCTTTTTTGTGCTGTGTGGTTTAAACGCTGTAGTACATATCGAACTCAACGGGGTGAGTTGTCATGGCTAGGCGCTCAACTTCCTGAGACTTAAGGGCGATATACGCATCGATAGTATCGTCGTCAAAAACGCCGCCGGCGGTTAAGAATGAACGATCCGCATCCAGTGCCTGCAGGGCCTGGTCTAGGCTAGAAGCAACGGTTGGGATTGATGCGGCTTCTTCAGCAGGCAGGTCGTACAGATCTTTATCCGCAGCGTCGCCGGGGTGGATCTTGTTTTGAATGCCGTCAAGACCAGCCATTAGCATTACCGCAAACGCGAGGTAAGGGTTAGCTGACGGGTCTGGGAAACGAACTTCAACGCGACGCGCTTTGGGGTTTGGTACAAAAGGAATACGGATAGAGGCAGAGCGGTTACGCGCTGAGTAAGCCAGCATTACTGGTGCTTCAAAACCGGGAACCAGACGCTTATACGAGTTGGTAGAGGCGTTGGTGAAGGCGTTAATAGCGCGGGCGTGCTTGATGATGCCGCCAATGTAGAACAGGGCGGTTTCAGACAGGCCGCCGTACACGTCACCGGCAAATAGATTGGTGCCGTCTTTGCTCAGAGACATGTGAACGTGCATGCCGCTGCCGTTGTCGCCAACGATAGGCTTAGGCATAAATGTTGCGGTTTTGCCGTAGGCGTGGGCAACATTGTGTACGCAGTACTTGAGGATTTGTACTTCATCCGCTTTTTTAACGCAGGTGTTTGGGCCAACGCCGATTTCACACTGACCAGCTGTGCCTACTTCGTGATGGTGTACTTCAATGGTCAGGCCCATATCGGTCATGGCATTACACATGGCGCCACGCAGGTCGTGGAGGCTGTCGACTGGTGGTACGGGGAAGTAGCCGCCTTTAACACCTGGGCGATGGCCGGTGTTGCCTTCTTCAAAGTTGTCGCCTGATTTCCAAGCCGCTTCGTCAGAGGCAATCGCATAGCTAGCGCCTTCCATTGAAACTTTCCATTTAACATCGTCAAAAATGAAAAACTCGGGCTCGGGGCCAAACAGTGCGCTATCGGCAATGCCAGACGCGCGCATATAGTCTTCAGCGCGTTGGGCGATAGAGCGTGGATCGCGGTTGTAGCCCTGCATAGTAGATGGCTCTACGATATTGCAGCGGATGATAATAGTAGATTCTTCGGTAAAGGGATCCAGGACTGATACGGTGTCGTCAGGCATCAGGATCATGTCTGATTCGTTAATGCCCTTCCAGCCGGCAATGGATGAACCGTCAAACATTTTGCCGTCTTCAAAAAAGCTTACGTCGACTTCAGTGGCTGGAATGGTGACGTGTTGCTCTTTGCCCTTGGTATCGGTAAAGCGCATGTCCGCCCACTTCACGTCATTTTCGGCGATTAACTGCAGAGTGTTCTCTGACATTATGTTCGTCCTCCAGATAGAGAGAGTAAGATTGAATTCGGCATCGCCGAAGGGTCATCGATTATATTCGTATTGTATTGTGCAGCATAGCGGCACAATCTGTGAACTGAAAACGCAAAAAACATGCCGATTTTATAATGCTTAATGGTGTTGCATTTAAAGGGTTTACTATGATTTTGCTTAAACCTTGTGCGTGGCGGCAAAATAATTGCACCATTTTGGTTCTTGTTCTGGATAAGTGAACCAAGTTGGAGCATTATTCTTGGGCTGCCACCTGCGGGGTGGAGAGGGTATAATGCTTGGCCTCTCATCGTCGCGATTCTTTAAATGAAATTCCTCGTTAAATTATTTCCTGAAATCATCATCAAGAGTAAGCCTGTTCGTAAGAAGTTCACCAAACAGTTGCGTGACAATTTGCGTAAATTACTTCTGCCTCTCGATCCCAATTTGGAAATTATTCGTGATTGGGACCGAATAACCATCGAAACCGCCAGTCGGGATCCGGAGGTTTTGGCGGGCTTTGTCGCGGTGCTCAGTAATACGCCGGGTATTGCGCATATTGTTGAGGTGCTTGAATACCCACTGGTGGACGTACACGATATTTTTGAAAAAACTCGGCTTGCTATTGGCGATAGTCTGCGTGGTAAAAGCTTTGTGGTGCGCTGCAAGCGGGTGGGTAACCACGATTTTAATTCCAGTGAAGTTGAGCGCTATGTTGGAGGTGGTCTGAATCAGCACATTGAGTCAGCGGGCGTTGATTTGCACAATCCGGATGTCACTGTGCGTATTGAGGTACGTCAAGATCTTGTCTACATCGTTAATCGTCGTATAGCGGGTTTGGGTGGTTTTCCGCTAGGCACGATTGACGCGGCGGTATCCTTGATTTCTGGGGGCTTCGATTCGACGGTTTCCAGTTACCTGACCATGAAACGGGGTATGCGCACCCATTTTTGCTTTTTTAATCTTGGTGGCCGCGAGCATGAGGTGGGCGTAAAAGAAGTTGCCTTGTATCTTTGGCTTAAATACGGCGCCTCTCATCGGGTGAAGTTTGTCAGTGTGCCGTTTGAGGATGTCGTCGGCGAGATTCTGAAAAATGTTGAGAACTCGCAAATGGGGGTCATCCTCAAGCGCATGATGCTGCGTGCAGCCTCAGAGGTAGCGGCCCAGTTGGACGTGTCTGCGCTCGTTACTGGCGAGGCGGTGGCCCAGGTTTCTAGTCAGACTTTGCAGAATCTTTCGGTAATCGATCAGGTCACCGACACCTTGGTGCTGCGTCCGTTGATTTGCGCCGACAAGTTAGACATCATTAATATCGCCGCCAAAATTGGCACCGAGGCCTTTGCGGCTAATATGCCAGAGTATTGCGGGGTGATTTCGGTTAAGCCTACCACTCGCGCTAAGCCCGAAAAAATTGCCGCCCAAGAGGCCAATTTCGATTTTGCTGTACTTGAGCGCGCCATCGCGTCTGCTAACTACATTAATATCGACGCGCTTGCCGACGAAGATTTGACGGTAGCCGCCGTCGAGTCTTTACCTATACCGCTACCCGACGCGGTTATTGTCGATGTTCGTCACCCTGACGAGGTTGATCGTAAGCCTCTGAAATTGGCTGCGAGCGAAGTACAGACCATTCCTTTTTACGAGTTGCACAGCCGTTTCGCGCAGCTGGACCAATCGCGCACCTATATGCTGTTTTGCGATAAAGGGGTGATGAGTCGTCTCCATGCTTCGCATTTGGTGGAGCAGGGCTTTGAAAACGTAAAGGTGTATCGTCCGTCATGAGCGACGTAAATATAGAGCCCCTGTTTGACGTGTTGATTAAACCGCGCTGGGCCGATCAGGACAGCATGGGGCATATAAACCATGTGCAGTATTTCCGCTACCTTGAAGAAGCTAGGGTGGAATGGCTTGAACAAGCTGGCTTTGGTATGGGCGGTGGGGCAGATGAGTTCGGCTTGATTATGGCCGCTGTCGGTTTGAATTTTCGCAGAGAGTGGCATCATCCCGGTCTGTTACGGGCTAAGGCCTGGGTGATGCGCATTGGCAATAGCAGCTTCAGCTTAAAGCAGAGTCTGTATTCAGAAGATGACAACGAGTTGGTGGCTGACGGCGAGTCGACGCTGGTTTGTGTCAATCGCGAGCACCGACCAATACCCTTGCCGGAATCTGCTCGCGACCATCTACAGGCGCACTTATTGGCGCCTTAGGTGGGTCTTATTGGCTTGCTTGCTGCTCGGGCTTGCCCAGATTAAAGTTGTAAAGTTTAAAGCGCTGGTTTTCCAAGGTTAAAGTGGCGGTCATGACTGCACTGCCGTGTTCGAAATGAACATTGCTGCTGTAACTGAGACGCGGCGGCTCGCTAAACAGTGATAGCGCGCCGCTCAAGCGGGAAAATTGCAATTCGCCCATGCGTTGAAATTCACCCAAGCGGGCGTACTCCGCACATAATTTACTGAGCTGTTGGTCGTCGACTTGGGCGAGGGTGGCGGCGGAGAGCTGCGCTTTTAAATCTTCTGTCTGCCAGCTAGAAATACTGACGAGAGCCGTTTTTAGATAACGCTCAGCGTTCTCGCTGTAGTGGTCTTCAACTTGGCCGCTGTAATAATAAAGGCCGCCAAATAAAATCAGGCTGGCAATAATAAAAATGTTTAAAAGCGGGTTGCGCACAGATCAATTCCTGTTTAGATGAGTTTGAGGCTGTTTAAAAAGACCAGCAGGATACCTGCTGGCGCGATATAGCGCAGGGCTATTCGCCAGCCTTTGAATATCAGGCTTTCGCCCATATTTACTTCGGTCGCGGTGATGTTGGCTGGCAGTACCCAGCCGACAAATAGGGCAATTAATAAGCCGCCGATGGGGAGCATGATATTGGCGGTAATATAGTCAAGTGCATTAAATACGGCACCGTAGTGAATGCTCGCTAAGCCGCCCAGCCAGGCAATGCCGGCCAAGCCAAAGGTCGAGAGTGATCGTTTGATGCCGTATTTTTCCAGCCACGCTACGCCAGGCTCAATCAGTGAGATCGATGAGCTGAGGGCGGCAATGCTCACCAAGCTAAAAAAGATAGTGCCAAAAAACAGGCCGCCGTTCATATTGGCAAAAGCGATGGGCAGGGTGACAAACATTAGGCCGGGGCCTTGGCCGGGGGTGAGGCCATTGGCAAAGACGAGCGGGAACATAGCCATACCAGCGACCAGCGCAATAACGGTATCAAGGGCGGCGATGGTCAGTACGGTTTTGCCAATCGAGGTTTTACCCGGAAAATAGGCGCCGTAGGCCATAATAGCGCCCATGCCTAAGCTCAGGGTAAAAAAGGCATGGCCCATGGCCACTAATATGGCTTCGCCGGTTAATTTGCTGAAGTCGGTGTCGAACATAAAGTGCAGGCCAGCACTAAAATCACCGTTGACCCAGCTGTAACCGAGCAGTAACAATAAAAAGCCAAGCAGAATTGGCATGAGAATCTCTACGGCCTTGCCGATACCCTTGGTAACCCCGCAAGCGACGACGCTCGCGGTAACGAGGGTGAACAGGCTATGCCAAGTGGTCTGTTGAGTATTGTCGCTAAGCAGCTTGCTGAAGTTGGTTTCAATCTCGTCGGTCGAGGCGTCGCTGTAGAGGCCGGTTATGCTCTGTGCGACGTACTCTAGTGCCCAGCCCGCGACAACGCTGTAAAACATCATAATCATCAGGCCGGCGATAATGCCGACAGCGCCCACCGCGCCCCAGTACGAGGGTTTGCCGGCTTCCTGACTGAGCTTGCTCATGCTGTGCACCGGGTCGCTGCGCCCCGCGCGACCGACCATAATTTCTGCGATCATGACCGGAACGCCAATCAATAATATGCAGCCAAGATAGACTAATACAAAGGCGCCACCACCGTACTCGCCGGTGATATAGGGGAATTTCCAAATATTGCCGAGGCCCACAGCAGAGCCCGTGGCGGCTAATATAAATGTCCAGCGGCTTTTCCAGGTCACATTTGCTGTGGTCATTGCAGAGCTATCCGTAGGGAAGTGGGCAAAATACGCGTAGATTGATTGTAGCGGGTATCTGATGGATGCCCAAGACGTTGATTTTGTTCTTTTATTGCTAATTAGTATATTTTGCCAAGAAGATATGTGACTTCCTGCTGCTAAGAGGGGCGGGCTTGTTGTATAATGCGCGGCCATTTTATCCAACAACGAAGCCCCTCCATGATTGATACGCTGCGCAATATCGCCATTATCGCCCACGTTGACCACGGTAAAACCACGCTAGTGGATAAACTGTTGAGTCAATCGGGAACCCTTGATCGCCGTAACCAAGATTCCGAGCGGATCATGGACTCCAACGACCAGGAGAAAGAGCGCGGTATTACCATT
>NZ_JBFHDY010000070.1:0-18514 GCF_041584495.1 Zhongshania sp. | reverse complement strand
TGGCTACGGATGCAGCTTGGTTTTATGTATAAGCACCACGAAGTCGTTTTAAGTACCTCGTTCTGTTTCATAAGTCCCTGCCTATCTCAGCTCAAGCACCATAAAAGGCATTTATTAACACAACGAGGCACATGTTATGTCCAGAAGTACCGGAAAAGTAAAATGGTTTAATGAAACAAAGGGCTTTGGCTTTATTGAGCAGGAGTCTGGCCCAGATGTTTTTGTTCACTTTAGCGCTATTGGCGGCACCGGTTTTAAAACCCTAGCTGAAGGTCAAACCGTAGAGTTTGATGTACAGACTGGCCAAAAAGGGCCACAAGCGGCTAACGTTATTGCGATTTAAAGCAATATTTAGCAAAAAAGCCCGCGGTGAATTATCACTGCGGGCTTTTTTATTCCAGCCTTGCCTCTGCTCTCAGCGGGTAATATACCAACAGTAATGGATCGGTTTACCGCCACGCGAAAAGTCTTCATCAAGAGACCATCGCGTTCGGTCTTCCATTTTATAATGACTAGATAAGTCCTGGTCTAAAATAAAATCGCGCTTATTGGTAGAGAATATCAACAAGCCCTCTGGTGCCAACAGCGCCATTGCATCGTTAATTAATTCGCTGTGATCGCGCTGAATATCTAAGACGTCATCCATGCGTTTAGAGTTTGAGAACGTCGGCGGATCCAATAATATAAGGTCGTACTGATCTTTACAGTCTTTCATCCAACGCCGGCAATCACCGTGTTCTGTGCGATGGCGGGATTCACTCAAACCATTTAGTGACAAATTACGTCGCGCCCACTGCAAATAGGTATGAGACATGTCCACCGAGGTAGTGACCTTGGCGCCACCGATACCCGCCTGCACCGAGGCAACTGCCGTATAACTAAACAAGTTTAAAAAGCGTTTATTCTTCGCTCTTGCCGCAATATCAAGACGCACCGGGCGATGATCCAAAAACAAACCGGTGTCTAAATAATCATGCAGATTAACCAACACCTTGGCCTGGCCTTCTTTAAGCTCCATTACCGTATTGCGCGGTGCTTGACGCTGGTATTGATCTTTACCGCGCTGACGACGACGCTCCTTAACCGCAATATGATTGGCCGAAACATTAAAAACCTGACTCACCGCCTCAATGACTTCGCGCAAACGACGCTCAGCATCTTCCTCCGGCACCGAGATTGGCGCCATGTATTCGGCAATGTGTACCGCGCTGCCATAACAATCAACTGCGACGGCGTATTCGGGCATATCTGCGTCATAAACCCGAAAGCATTCGATGCCGTTTTTAGCTCGCCATTTCGACAGACGCTTTAGGTTTTTACGCAGACGATTGGCAAACATTTGTCCGCCCGAGGTGAGCTGCAGTGTTTCTGCAGGGTTCTCTTGCTGAACATCAGCACGGCGTTCTCGCACTTGCGCCTCTGGCCCAATATTAAACAGCAACAACTTGGCCGGAATGGTGCCATTGAGCAATTGATATTGCTTGTAACTGCGAACCCCCATGCGTTTGCCCAAATCGGCATTGCCTGTAAAAACCGCCCCCTGCCAACCGCTAAAGTGCGCGAGCATCGACTGCCCTAAATGACGATACAAATGCAGCAACTCCGCCTGCTCACCCAAGCGCTCACCATACGGAGGATTAGTAATTAATAGACCGTGGTCCAACTCGCGATGCGTTGGCTTAACCAACTGAGCAAGCTCCCGGCGAGAGACTTTAATAAAACGCGCCAAACCGGCGTTTTCTATATTTTCCTGTGCTTGAGCAACAATTTTACCATTAGCATCGTATCCGCGAATTTCTGGCCATTCCCGCATTAAGGCTAAACTGCGGTGAGCCTCCGCTTGCTCAACAATCCGTTCCCACAGCGCCTGGTCATGATCTAGCCAGCCGCGAAAGCCCCAGCGCTGACGCAGCAACCCCGGTGCAATATTCATGGCCATCATTGCGCCTTCAATAAGCAAGGTGCCGGAGCCACACATGGGATCAATTAACGCCCCTGCGCGACTCGCAATACCTGGCCAATCGGCTCGAAGCAACAGCGCCGCCGCCAAGTTTTCCTTTAGCGGCGCCATCGCGCCACTGGAACGGTAACCGCGACGGTGTAAGCTTTCACCAGACAGGTCGATACAAGCCGTGACTTGCCCCCGATTTAAGCGAATATTAATGCGGATATCTGGCGCATTTTTATCAACACTGGGTCGTGTCTCGCCTCGGGCCAGAAAATAATCAACAAGCGCGTCCTTACTTTTTAAGGCGCCAAAATGGCTATTCCGAATTTCGTCGGTCTGACCATTAAAATCGACGCTAATACTATTACTCGCCAGCATGTGATCCTGCCAATCGATAGCAGACAATCCTTGATAGAGATCATCGGCACTTTCACCGCGAAACTCCGACAGTATCAACAGAACACGGTTGGCTAACCGCGACCACAAACACAGGCGATACATCGCCGCAAGATCGGCGTTAAAAATCATCGCGCCAACGGTTTCCCGCAACGGCTCACCACCTAAGCTGGCGATTTCTGCCGCAAGCAACTGCTCTAGGCCTTTAGGACAGGTGGCGATAAAAGAACGCTTTTGACTCATAAAACCTCTGGGGAGAACTGGTAGTAAATTTAAATTCTTTTACAAACAATAGCATACCGCCTTATACGACCTTCTTCTAAAAGGCTATATTCATATAAGCAATAGGTCTTCGACGAGCACCATGAAAGTTTGATTACATGGGGTTCCCACCGCGATAAGTCTCGCGATGGTGCCAGAAAACTGGGTTAGGCGCACTGAAGATAACCCAGAGCGACATGTTGACTATAATGCTGGAGGCGTATGCCCAATGAGAAGACAGAAACGCGACATGACCGAAAGAGCTTACCAACGCGGCTATCAGGCCGGCATAGCTGGAAGACAAAAAGACAACTGCCCACATAATCAAGACCAACTCAGACAGGAATGGCTAACCGGCTGGCGAGAAGGCCGAACCGACCACTGGGATGGCATCGACACCGCTACCGCGCTTGAAAAACAAGCAATCCACTGACTCCACGACAAACCTTTGACCATCACCATTCAAAAGGGCCCCTACGGGCCTTTTTTATGCCTGCCTAACGCGACTTCCGACCCCGCCCGCCCGCTGGGGCGCTCAACGGTGCAGGCATATCTGCCATTTGGTATACCGTGGCAATTTCAGGATCGCTCAATTCAGTCCATTGCCCGACCTTGACTTTAGAGGGTATGAAAACCGAACCATAGCGGACACGCTTCAAACGGTTAACCTGTAAACCTTGAGACTCCCACAAACGCCGAACTTCCCGGTTTCGACCCTCCATAATCACCACGTAATACCAGTGGTTAAAGCCTTCTCCACCGCCGTCAGCGATGTCGGCAAACTTCGCCAGACCGTCCTCTAACTGCACGCCATCGCGCAATTGCTGCATCATAGCGGGGGTTGCGCTGCCCATGACTCGACATAAATACTCCCGTTCAATGGTCGTTGAAGGGTGCATCAGTTTATTGGCTAGATCGCCATCGGTGGTAAATAACAGCAAGCCGGTAGTATTAAAATCCAGCCTACCAACCGAAATCCAACGCTCTCCTTGGAGACGAGGAAGACGATCAAATACCGAGCGACGTCCCTCAGGGTCTTTGCGGCTGCAGATTTCGCCCTCGGGCTTGTTGTAGAGCAGTATCCGTGGCTTAGCAGCAGCGCCTTCAATGCGCAGCGGTTTACCGTCAAGTTGAATCTTGACACCCACGGCGACCCGGTCACCCAAGCCTGCCACCCTACCGTCGACGGTGACTCGACCGTCGCTGATGACTTTTTCCATTTCCCGGCGCGAACCTAAACCAGCACGCGCCAGAACTTTTTGTAGCTTTTCATCAGTTGGTATCATTAAAGAAGGACCTCGGGTGGCAAATTTGGGTCATGGCTGTCTTCGTCTTCATCATCGCCATTTTCGGCAACGGTGAGCTTGTCTCCGATACTGTCGTCCGCATCGTCATTCAAGGCTAAATCACTGCTTGCGTTATCACCATGTTCATCGCTGGCTTCTGTTTCAGACGCAGTATTATCTGGGGTGGGACTAAACTCGCCAGTGTCGAGATCCAGTTCCCCATTTAGGGTATCTAAATCGGCAATGTCGGCGAGGCTGGGCAATTCATCTAAATTGCGCAAATTAAAATAATCTAAAAATTTTCGGGTGGTGGCATACATTGCAGGGCGCCCCGGGACATCTTTATGGCCAACGACTCTAACCCACTCCCGCTCGAGCATGGTTTTAATAATCTGCGAACTTACCGCCACGCCGCGAATATCTTCGATATCGCCACGGGTGATTGGCTGGCGATAAGCGATCAAGGCTAATGTTTCAAGCATTGCGCGCGAATAACGCTGTGGCTTTTCCTCCCAGAGACGGCCAACCCATGGCCCAAGGTCTTCACAGACTTGCATGCGGTAGCCGCTAGCAACCACTTTGAGTTCAAAGCCTCGTCCATCGCAATCTTCTGCAATTGCCTTCAAGGTGTCCAAAATATCAGGCGTGGCCGGCCTGTCCTCGGGGTCAAATAGCGCGCTGAGCTGCTGCACCGAGAGTGGACGACCAACCGCCATAAGCGCGGCTTCTAAAATACGTTTTAATTGTTGTTGCTCGAGCATCAGATCACTTTCGCTTTCACGTGAATGGGACCAAAAGCTTCGGATTGCACTATTTCAACCAGCGACTCTTTGATCAACTCCATAATAGCCAGAAAAGTAACCACCACGCCCAAACGTCCCTCCTCCCCCTTAAACAGACTGACAAAAGGTACAAAACTGTCGGCACGCAGCGCGGCAAGCACTTCTGACATACGCTCACGGGTAGATAATTTTTCGCGTTGCACTTGGTGGCTTTCAAATAAATCAGCGCGGCGAAGCACGTCACCGAGCACCAGCATCAGCTCTTTAAGATCAACATCGGGCTCTGCCCGGCGTTTTTCCGCAGCGGGGGGATCAATGAGCGCAATATAGCTATCCCGGCCAATACGAGGAAGTTGATCAATACTTTCAGCGACTTGCTTAAACCGTTCATATTCTTGGAGGCGCCGAATTAGCTGCGCGCGGGGGTCTTCCTCATCGTCAAGCGCTTCCGCTGAACGAGGCAATAACATCCGCGACTTTATTTCAGCAAGCATCGCCGCCATCAACAGATATTCTGAGGCCAACTCAAACTGCATGGCACTCATCATATTCACGTATTGCATATACTGTTCAGTAATTTGCGCAACGTTGATCTCTAAGATGTCCAGATTCTGGCGTTTTATCAGGTATAGAAGTAGATCCAACGGGCCTTCAAAGGCCTCGAGAAAAACCTCAAGCGCCTCGGGCGGGATATACAAATCTTTGGGAATTTCAGTAAGCGCTTTGCCCTGCACTACGGCAAAGGGCATTTCCCCTTGCTGGGGCTGCTGGCGAATAGCTTTTAAGCTAATAATTTCCAGCGGTGCAACCGGTGGCTCGACGACCGGTTCCAAACGCCCAGCGCGGAGTTCTGCCGCCGATGAGGCATCTGCTGCGCGTTGCACAACCGGGTCGGGTTGCTGTTCTGTCTGCTCGTCTTGCACTGTTACTGAGATCTCACGATATCATCCACCAAGGGCGCGATTATACGTGGATCTGGCCGCCGGTCACAGTGAATCCTCGAATTGACTGACATCACCGAGGCCTCTGCGTATTATTACCGGAACTTCGTCCACCAAATCGATGACTGAGGTTGCCTCCATGCCGCAATAGCCGCCATCAATCACCAAATCAACCAAGCCACCGATCGTATCGCGAATATCATAGGGGTCCGTCATCGGCAGTTCTTCACCTGGCAATATCAAGCTCACACTCATCAGTGGCTCACCAAGCTCCGCAAGCAAATCCAAACAAATTTGATTAGCAGGTACGCGCAAGCCCACACTTTTACGCTTGGGCTGCAGCAAGCGCTTCGGCACCTCTGGGGTAGCCCGCAAAATAAAGGTGTACGGCCCCGGAATGTGCGCTTTTAATAGACGAAATGCAGAATTATCGACTTTGGCGTAGGTGCCCAGCTCAGAGAGATCACTGCACATCAAGGTAAAATTATGTTTGTCGTCGAGGCGACGAATAGCCCGCACCCGCTCTAGGGCGCTTTTATCCCCCAAATGGCAACCCAAGGCATAGGCAGAATCAGTTGGGTAAGCCACCACCCCGCCGCCGCGAATAATATCGGCTGCCTGCTTTATCAATCTGGCTTGTGGGTTTTCGGGGTGTATCTGAAAAAATTGGCTCACTGCAGCCTCCAATAATTATGTTCCAATCGATCTATTGCGTACACCAGCGATCCCAAACGGCCTTGCAAGGCGCAATGATTTTCCCGTCGCAACCCAATTCAGACCAACTGCTAGGGTGATGAAAATCACTACCGGCAGAGGCTTCCAGCTCAAACTGCTGACAAAGCTGCCTAAGATACGCCAAGTCCTGATTAGAAGGCTTGCCGTTGCACACTTCCAAGCCCTCGCCACCCACTTCTTTAAACTCGGCCAGCATGCGCCGCAATTTCGCATTCGTCATTTTATATTGCAACGGATGCGCCATAACTGCCACGCCGCCAGCATCACGAATCCAACTAACGACTTCGCCCAAATCGGGCCACACTGCCTTAATATCACCTACTTTACCGGCGCCAAGGTACTTATCAAAGGCCGCAGCCATTGAACTGACATGCCCCTCAGTCACCAAAAATCGAGCAAAATCCGGACGACCAATTGCTCGCCCTGCCGCCAGCGTTGCGGCAGCTTCATAACTGCCGACAAAACCCAGTTTATCCAAGCGCTGACCGATCAGCTGGGCACGCGAATCTCGTGCGCTGCGCTGCCGCTCTAGTTCGTTGACAAACGCGGGGGCCATCGTATCAATACCCAAACCGAGCACATGAATATTCACGCCGGACCACGTGCAAGACAACTCTATTCCGGCCAGCAACTGCATTCCAGCACCGGCCTCGTCCTTAAGCGCAGCAAAACCGGCAACGGTGTCATGATCGGTGATCGCCAATAATTGCACACCCCGCTCACGAGCACGCCGAACCAACTCCAAGGGCGAAAGTCCGCCGTCAGAAGCCGTCGTGTGAGTATGCAAATCAACAATCAAAGCTAATCCCCTTGGAGGCTAGTGATGGATTTTGAAAATAGGTATAGTGGGCGGATTATCACTGCCCTGCAGCAGTGACGCAACAGCAGGTCGCGTTAATCAATCATTACCCGCTAAACAGCAAGCCAAAATTAGGATCCAATATGCCGGAACAGGCGCCAAACAAACAACGACACAGTGTCATCGTTAACCTGTTGTTCAATATCGTTATCCCCACCTTAATACTGACCAAACTCAGTAGCGAGGTGTACCTTGGCCCGCGCCTTAGCATCATAATTGCCCTGGCCTTCCCGCTTGCCTTCGGTTTTTACGACTTTGTAAAAGCCCGCCGCGCCAATATGTTTGCAATCTTGGGCTTTATCAGTGTCTTGCTAACCGGTGGCATCAGCCTATTAGAGCTCGACGCAGGGTATATCGCCATCAAGGAAGCAAGTATCCCAGCACTTATTGGCCTCGCGACGCTAATTTCACTTTATACCCCCTACCCGTTGATAAAAACCTTTATCTTTAATGATGAAATTATCGACACTGAAAAAGTCACCAACGCACTCAATCAAAACAATAGCGACGCGCTATTCCAAAAGGCATTGCAAACCGCAACCTATATGATTGCCTTTTCGTTTTTCTTGTCCGCCACCCTCAATTATGCGCTTGCCAAAATATTACTTATCAGTCCCCCTGGCAGTGCGGAATACAGTGCTGAACTCGGCAAAATGACTGGTCTAAGCTTTCCTGTTATCGCCCTGCCTTGCACAATAGTGATGTTGGGCGCGATGTTTTATCTGGTAAAGCGCATAGAAAAGCTCACATCGCTGAGCTTTGAAGAAATTTTCAGGCTCAATTAAGGATCCCCATGCTATACGCCGTAATCAGTGAAGATGTAAGCAATAGCCTAGCCAAACGTCTAGGGGCACGCCCAGACCATATTGCTCGCTTGCAAGATTTAAAAAGCCAAGGTCGCCTGATCATGGCCGGGCCGCACCCCGCCATTGACTCCGAAGACCCCGGCGAGGCGGGGTTTACTGGCAGCCTAATTATTGCTGAGTTTCCCAGTTTGGCCGATGCCCAGCATTGGGCAGATACTGACCCCTATATTGCAGCGGGCGTGTACGCCAAAGTAACAGTGAAACCCTACAAAAAGGTTTTGCCCTAAAAGTAAGAAAATTGAAGAAAGCCTCCGAGTGCTTTATTCTTTATTTTTTAATCGTTTATTGCAGCTTATTAACGTGGAAAATCCAGTGAAAAAATCGATTATTGCCAGCGCATCTTTTCTCCTACTGAGCGTCGGCAGCATGGCCTTCGCAGAAACTCGCTACATCAGCGACAAGATATACGTGCCATTGCGCGTCGGCGACAGCACCAAACACCGCATTATTCATCGCGGCCTGCCCAGTGGCGAAAAACTCGAATTACTCGAAACAAACAAAGACACTGGCTACTCGCGCGTAAAGACGGATCGCGGCGTTGAAGGTTGGCTACCCAGCCACTACTTGGTCGAAAACCCTGTTGCTCGGACCCTGTTAAACGCCGCAAAGCAACAAGTCACCGAACTGTCGAATTCCAACAAAGAGCTCCGCGAACAGCTTAAGAGCACCACCCAAACCAGCGCTCAAACCAGCAACATCGTCAGCGAGCTTGAACAGGAAAATACTGCGCTCAATGAGGAGCTTGGCGAAGTCAAACGAATATCAGCAAATGCGATCAAGCTAGACGAAGACAACAGACGCCTACTGGAATCCAATCAAATGCTCGCCAGTGAAGTCGACGTTTTAAAAACTGACAATGCGCGCCTACGAGAAAACAAAGAAAACGAATTTTTCTTAAACGGTGCTTTTGCCGTTTTAATTGGCGTTATGATCACCTTGATTATTCCAAAGATGATGCCAAAACGACGCTCTGATTGGAGTTAAAAACGATGCGCTATTTGTCGGCACTAGTAATTGTATTAGGTTTATTCTTACCCACTATCAGCCACAGTCAAACCGTTCCTAATCCGGTAGTGATTATAGAGACCAGCAAAGGCAATATTACCGTTGAGTTATATGCCGACAAAGCGCCAATAACCGTTGACAACTTTCTAGGCTATGTTCGCAGCGGCTTTTACAATGGCACAATATTTCACCGCGTTATTCGACGTTTTGCTGTGCAAGGTGGCGGTTTCACCCCAGACCTCGTTGAAAAAGACAATGGTGCGCCGATCATCAACGAGTCTAAGACGAGTAAATTGAGCAATGAACGCTGGACCATAGCGATGGCCAGAACAGACGATCCTAACAGCGCACAATCTCAATTTTATTTTAATATGCGTATGAACCTGAATCTCGACGCCAGAATGGGCAGAGACGGTTACGCCGTATTTGGAAAAATCATAGACGGACAAAACGTTGTTCGAGACATCGCTGTAAGCCGCACCCACAGCGTTGGTGGCTTCGATGATGTTCCCGTCGAACCCATTTTAATCACTAATACCAGGATCAAGCAGGTAAGTGATGTCCAGCAACTATAATCCATGCGCCTTAGCGCAAGGAATCGACCGTGACAAACCTAAGTATTAATTTAAACAAAATCGCGCTAATCCGAAACTCTCGAGATACTGACTATCCGAGCGTAACACTGCATGCAGCACGCTGTATTGCCGCAGGCGCTCAAGGGATTACCGTACACCCACGACCAGATCAACGCCATATTCGGGTAAGCGACTGCTTTGAGCTCGCAGAGATGTTAAATGTTGAATTTAATATCGAAGGAAATCCCTTTGCACCAGCAATGAAATCCACACGCAAAGACATTGCTGACTACCCCGGCTTTATGGAAATCATTCGCCAAATACGCCCAGCTCAGTGTACCTTAGTTCCCGACACCGACGCCCAATTAACGTCAGACCATGGCTTTGACCTGCATCGTGACGGCGAACGCCTAAAGCCAATTATTAGCGAATTAAAAGATCTTGGCGTGCGGGTGAGCTTGTTCATGGACCCCGAGCCCGAACAAATTCGCCTAGCTAAAACCATTGGCGCAGACCGCATAGAGCTCTACACGGGGCCCTATGCAGAAGCCTTCGGCGCAAAACATCAAGATGAGATTTTACTGCGCTTTATCGACGCCAGTATTTTGGCGGCCGATATCGAACTAGGACTAAATGCCGGTCACGACCTGAATTTGCATAATTTATTATTATTTAAAAATAGCGTAAGCGATTTGCGGGAAGTATCTATTGGTCACGCCTTTACAGTAGATGCTATTGAAATGGGCTTAGACGCCTGTATTAAAGCGTATTTGCGCTGCCTCCACTAAACTACACCCCTAAAATGACATCGCTGCACAATCAAACCGCGCTGCTGTGCAGCGATATCCATTTAAAAGACCTTTTTCAGTACAAAGTAAAAATCCGCCTCTAAGCGCTCCAACTCTGATGACGATACGAAGCCATCATCTGTCAGCGGCGTCGCGGCCACGGCATCCAGACTCACATTCCAACCCACGTCGGCCGAAACACGCACGCCAGCGTCGGCTATGCTTCGCTCATCGCCCGCTGAGCCCGACACATTCTCAAACCATGCCGCCCCGTATTCCGCAAACACTGCAGCACTCACATTCATACCGGCAATATGCAACTTGCGCTGCAGACTTATGTCAGCAAAATAGCCAGAATCGCCCGACAATACACCGGGCAAATAGGCGCTTATTGACTTCATACCGCCGAGCACCCACTGCTGCTGCTGTGGCAGTTGCTCATCCGCATATTGGGCAAAGAAGCTTACATTCAGCTCAGTTTCTTTTGACAAGGGAAGCTTGGCGGCAATCTTTGGCAAGACCGCAATAAAATCAGCGGTACGCGCTGCAGGCGCAACTTCTGGTGCCGACACTGCACCGGGGTTCTCAGCTAAATAACGAGTTCTAAAGCTGTCATAACTACCCAGCGTACCGCTGTCACCAGTAAGCCCCCCTTTAAGCGACAATTGCGCCGACCAACGAAATTGCCCACCCTCTAGGGTTTCCGCAGAGAAATACTTCGCCCCAAGCTCAAGGGTGCCGTAACCCTCATCTTGCAAGCTGCCAAACCCACTAATATCAAGCGTAGAGTCAACATACTCAAGACGCTGAAATAAATTTATGCGATAGGAGAAATCACTTGCCAAAACCTGCTCACCAGTCAACGCTAGCGCATTGATATCAGCATCTAAATCAATACTCTGCCCAGCGGTTGCGGCAGTAGTCGGCAGACACAAACCCAAGACAGAAAGCAGGTCACACACCACACCACCACTTGGCGCACTGGCGCTACCAGCACGGTAGCCAAGATGCTGACTATACTCAGTGTGGCTTGCCGTGATGCCATACAAACCTGAAGAAAAGGGCTTGTCTGCGGTAAGCTGGAAGCGGTGATAATCCTCTCCGCCTCGCGACTCACCTAAGTCGGTAAATGCCGTTTCATAGCCCAAGCCAACCCGACCACCATTTGCGAAATTATGATTCATGCCGATGTCACCAAAATATCGCCCGACATACCGGCTACCTTGGTTACCAAATTGCACAAAAAAATCAGTCGCGTCGTAATCTTCAGCCGGAGCAGCCTCAAACACCAAACTTACTGCTTCTGGGTCATTGTTATCAACAAAGAAAGTGGCTGAATAATTAACCCCTGTGCGCTGGCTTTTCACATTAGCCATCACGCGCGCACGCTCAAACTCAGCGCGGGTTAAATCTGGATCACCCTTTAAATCACTGAAATATTCGGTAACACCTTCGCCTTCTATAGCAACAACAGATGCCTGTACCGCGTGAATATAGACGGTACTCCCTTCTGGTGCATACTGCGTTACCACTAAAAGATGGCCCTTACGCAGGGTTAATGAATTCATTAATAAAATTGCTTGGGAGGGCGTCTTGGCCATCCCAAAAATAACGGACAACTCGGTCTCCTTTAAATAATGACTCCCTGTTACCCGCAATTCGTACCCATTGACCAAGCCAATATACGGCGCACGTGCACCCGCCGCCGTGCTTATTTCGGCGACGGAAGTCAATTGCGGCGGTAAGGCTGGGGGAAAATCAATAGCCATAATCTAGTCCTTTAATATGCATGGAATAAGCTCGTTGTTAACGGTAAAGGCATAAGCAGTAGCAGCAAGGAGCCCTTAAAGCTGCTTGCCCCTAGCTACCAGCTTGCCTCGCGCTAACGACTAATTTGTGAGGGTTTCTTCTTTGGTCAATTGAAATGTTTCAGCGTCGAGAATATTTAACTCGACCCGGCGGTTTTCAGCGCGCCCCTCGGGATTATCACTACCATCGTCATTCGCATTGGCCGCGACAGGCGAGCTCTCTCCGTAACCTCGGAACGCTAAACGCTTTTCATTAATGCCAGCATCTATCAAGTAATTGTAAACCGTGTTCGCACGGCGATATGACAGGCGAAGATTATAGGCATCACTACCCATCCAGTCGGTATGCCCGTCTACCGTCACCAGCGCGTCTGGCTGAGCGGCCAAGACGCGAACGGCGTGCTCTAATATAGGTAAGGACTCAGGCGTTAAATCTGCCTTGTCAAACTCAAAATTGACGCCGCGCAACACTAGCGGCGCATCCTCGGTTAAGTGACAACCTGTTAAAAACACAGGCATATTAGCCGGTGTATTCAGGCACTCATCACGCTCATCACAAACGCCGTCGGCATCACTGTCCTCACAGGCATCCAGCATTGCAAGCTGCAGCGGGCCGCCGCAAGCAAGGCCACCAGCACTGGCGCAGCTTCCGTCATTGCCACCGCCATTACTACCATCGCGACTGGGTTCATTGGCCACGCCAACCGATATCAAACCACCAGAACCCGATCCCGGACCATTCAGCGCACCAACGCCGACTACGCCGCCATTACCTGAATTGGCGTCGTTTATCGCCGCGACCGCGATCGTCTCAGAATTGCCCGAATTGGCACCATTCAATACCGCAACTGCGCCTAAACCAGAGTTTCCGGAGTTATCACCGTTTAACACCCCAACGCCTGCACTATCGCCGTTACCCGCGTTATCACCGTTTAAAACACCCACTCCGGCGGTGTCACCATTCCCCGAATTATTGCCATTTAATACGGCAATACCAGCACTTCCACCATTACCGGAATCATTGCCATTTAGCACGGCAATGCCCGCAGCGCCGCCATTACCAACATTGCTACCAGACAAAACACCTGCCGCAATCCCGTCGCTATTTCCAGAGTTACTTCCCGACAGCGCGGCAACCCCTAGAACGCCACCGTTGCCACTATTCTCGCCACCTAAGATGCTAATACCTGCGTATTCGCCGTTTCCGGAGTTACTACCAGACAATACGGCCACACCAATTGCGCCGCCATTACCACCGGAACCAGAGTCAAGTAGCGACAATCCCAATAGGCTGTTCTCAGCCCCGTCTATAACTAAGCCCTCACCCTGACCCAAGCCAGGAAGCGCAAACTCAGTCGGTATACCCTTGAGTAAATCGACCGCCACGTCAGTTACCATGCCATTCGGCCCGACTAAACTCCGAAGCTGCGTCGCCAAGCCCGCCTCATAGCTTAAACCAAGCGCGTTGAGTAGTTGGGACAAGCCCAAGGCATCGAGGGGGATGATGGCCTCGCTGCCAGTTTTATTTCCGAGCCCAACCGTCTCCGTAGAAGCCAATGTCACGCCGAGATCATTTTCTGGGTTGAGCAAATCGGCACCAAGAAAGTCGTTGTCGCCAGTGCCTACCGGGTCTAGCACTGACGCACCAATACTACCGACCGTGGAGCCAACTTCGGAAAATAGTTGCTGCAGGCCTAAACTATTGAGTAGATCCGTTAAACCATCTGCCGAAGCAATTGGCGCGGACACCATCATTGAGATGATTAACGAGACAGACAGCAGTCTGCGAATAGACTTCATTTGGCAACTCCATTTGTAAAAAAAGAAACAAAAATTCAGAATTTAAATTCTTGAGGATTTCAAATCGACATAATGATGACGCGCCACAGGCGTCAACACTTCCATTGGAAACATTAGCAAAGCTGGTAAGAAGCTCTCTCTTCTCGGCACACAGAAACAACACTTTGCAGAGACACCATTGCAAAGCGCAATTTTAAAAAAATAGGAATAGTTGTAGATGTACTTAACGCCGCTTCGCTTTCGCAAAACATAGGTACTCTCCGTGTAGGCAGTAACATCTACTGCAATATGAACGTCGCTGTTCAATTCCCACTTCTATATATGACACCGCACAACCACTAGCGAGAAACTATTAATTGGCACGGCATAAACGCTAGAAGAAGCGCATTAAGGCCATTGTATTAATAAGCGAGACAAAGTCACCATTTACGCCAACAATAAATCAAAACATGTGAACACCATCACAGCTAATTTATTAGGATTTGCTAGCAACGGCACACCGTTTAAATAGTGCGTCATAAAAACTGGCTATAAAACCAAATTGAGCATCTTTCATTAAATGCACTAAAGCGAAGGCAATTTTCATCTTATTAGTGACCACACATTAGTGGCAACTAACACGAAATCAGGGAATATGAGCGCAGAAAGGACACGATACAAATTTCGCGGGGAACTTGGAAAAAACAATATGTCACGGGTAACTGGGCACACGAGTGCCAGTTACCCGTGTTAGCGCAAATCAAAATATTTTTTTAATGGCAAAGAAAAAATCTGCTTCGAAAGCTTTCGGCGCGGACGAACTTGCAAAGCCGTCATCAGCCAAGGAGCGTGCAAATACCGCGTCCAACTGCACATCCCAACCCAAATCAGCACTAAATTTAACACCGGCATCCACAATACTACGGGTTTCACCCTCAAGACCTGAGGCATTTTCGAACCATGCCGCGCCGTACTCAACAAAGACTTCTGGCTCGACTTCGATACCGAGTACAGCAATCGTTTTAGCGTAATCTAACTTACCGTAGTAGCCAGAATCACCCGACAAAACCCCTGGTAAATAGGCGCTAATTGATCCCATACCACCCAGGACCCACTGCTGTTGCTGGGGCAATTGCTCATTGGCGAACTGGGCCATCGCATTCAGCCGTAAATTTCCACTATCAGCAAGCGGGAGCTTGGCCGTAAAGCGCGGCAATACGCTTATAAACTCTGCCGTTCGCGCCGCTGGCACCACCTGCGGCGTACTTGTCGCACCGGGGTTGTTGCTCAAATACTGAGTGCGATACGCAGGGTAGGTCCCTAAGCTACCGCTATCGCCAGTTAATCCGGTTTTAACTGAAAGCTGAGCAGACCACCGCAAAGACCTTGGCCCACGCAGGTCAGCGGCAAAATACTTTGCACCAACTTCAAGGGTTGCGTACTTTTCATCTTGTAAATTACCAAAAACACCTACATCGATTTGTGAGTCGATGTAATCGATACGCTCGAACACATTTAGTCTTGAGCTTAAATCGCTGGCCAATACTTGCTCACCCGATACCCCAAGCGTATTGATTTTGGCATCTAATCCCACTTTTTGGGTACTCGTCGTTGTGGTTGAGCTAGGACTGCATAAGCCGAGCATACCCAGAGCATCACAAATCGGATCTGAGCCCGACGCTGTCGTTGTTGAGCTCGTTGTACTGCCTAGATCTTGAGAATACTCAGTATGCCCCGCACTAATGCCGTACAAGCCCTGCGCAATTGGATGATCTGCGGCTAATTGAATACGGTAGTAATCTTCGCCGCCGCGAGATTCGCCTAAATCGGTAAACGCTGTCTCTAAACTGCCGGTGGCGCGACTGCCATCTTTAAAATTATGACTTAGTCCAACGTCGCCAAAATAACGCCCAACGTAACGACTGCCTTGATTGCCAAATTTCAGCACCAAATCCGTGGCGTCGTAATCTTCACGGGGTTCACCAGAAAACACCATAACAACACGTTCGGGCGCATTTTCATCAACGACATAACTAACCGAATAATCAACACCCGTGCGTTCACTGCGCACGTTAGCCATCACTCTAGCGCGATCAAACTCACCGCGAGTTAGGTTTGGGTCATTTTTTAAGTCTGCAAAAAACGTGCTTATTTCGCCGCCCTTAAATCCCGTAACACGGGCCTGAAGAGCGTGAACATAAATAACATTACCCTCTGGCGCATACTGCATAGAAACCAGCATATGCCCTTTTCTAAGCGCCGCCGAACTCATCAGAAAAATCGCCTGTGATGGCGTTTTTGCCGATTTAAAAATCTTATCTAATTCATCGCGGCCCAATTGGTGGGCGCCGGAAACGCGGACTTGGTATCCATTCACCAAACCCTGATAAACACTACCGGTACCTGCCCACTCAGCAATCTGCGCTACGCTCGCCTGTTGCGGAGGAAGCGCGGAAGGAAAATCAATTGCCATATCATCGTCTCTAAACAATAAAAGCCAAGGGAGACCGCTCCCCAAAAAATGAGCGCTAGCCCTTACGCGCTAGCGCCGACACACCTCAACGCTGCGACAAGTTTTCTTCTTTCACCGCCTCAAAAACATCGGGCTGCAGAACATTTAGTTCTACGCGACGGTTTTCTGCACGCCCTTCAGGATTATCGCTGCCGTCTTCGTTTGCGTTCGCCGCAACCGGAACACTTTCCCCATAGCCACGAAATACTAGGCGATTTTCCTTAATTCCAGCATCAACCAAATAGTGATAAACCGTTCTCGCACGCTTATATGACAAGCGAATATTGTAGCTATCGCTGCCCATCCAATCAGTGTGACCATCTACCGCCACCAGAAAATCAGGCTGCGCATTCAACACGTTAACGGCCTGCTCCAAAATTGGATAAGATTCCGCGGTTAAGTCCCACTTATCAAATTCAAAATTAACGCCACGCAACACCAGCGGCGCATCCTCAGACAAGTGACAGCCCGTTAAAAATACCGGCATATCGGCGGGTGTATTTAAACACTCGTCTAACTCGTCGCACACACCGTCAAGATCAGCATCTTTACACGAATCCAACAGCGCCAAAGCGCCGATATCACCGCAGCCCACGCCGCCTGACGCAGAGCAACTACCATTATTGCCCACGCCGCCATTACTATTTGGCCCGAGGGGCGCATTGGCAACGGCAAGCGTAATCAAACCACCAGAACCCGAGCCTGGGCCGTTTAAAACCCCTGCACCGACCACGCCACCATTGGCGGAATTGGCGCCGTTTAAGATACCCACTGCAACGATGCCCGAGTTCCCTGAATTGGCACCATTTAATACCGCGACACCAGCCAGCTCGGAATTACCGGAATTCGACCCGCCAAGCACTGCAATACCGGCGCTGTCGCCGTTGCCCGAGCCACTCCCAGAGAGCACCGCCACACCGGCGCTACCGCCATTCCCGGAATTATCGCCAGACAGAACAGCGACCCCAACCATCTCGCCATTACCCGATGAACTAGCGCCCAAAACCGCCAAACCAACCGGCTGATCACCCAATCCAGGCAGAGGTGCGTTTGAACCCACGGCAGTGCCTACTTGCCCAGTACCGTCCTTTACACCGGCCGCCGCCGGCGCAGTAATTGATCCGTCTGGCCCGATAACGGCACGAATTCGTTCGGCACTACCACTTTCATAGCTTAAGCCGTATTCATTAGCAGCCTCGGAGCCACCGAGCTCATCTAAGGGAATTGCCGTGCCGGAGCCGGTCTTATTGCCAGATCCGGTCACTTCCTCTGAATTTGCGGTTAAGCCGAAATCATTCTCGGGGTTGAGCACATCAAGCCCCAGAAAATCGTTATCGCCGGTGCCGACCGGATCCAGCACCGAGCCACCAACCGTACCTACCGATTTACCAAATTCGGAAAAGAGCCCTGAAAGCCCTAGCGAATTTAAAAAATCAGTCATTGCATCAGCCTTGGCCACATTTGCTGTTAACAGCATAGGGGCTATTAACAAGGCACTCACCAGCACAGCTACTAGATACTGACGAACAGATCTCATGCCAAACTCCACACCCAACACAATGAAATTGCAACTGGACGCCAGCCAAAGCTGCTACCCAGACAGGAACCTTAGGCACCGCAAAACTCCGCTATATAAAGCGGCTATTTGATGCCCAAAACAAAATAATTATGAAAAACCACAGCGACGAATGCGCTATTTTCAGACCCTCACCGCCAGTTTTAAACTGCCGCCAAAACGCGCCTATCATAGGTTAAGCGCCGGAATACGCAATAGCCCCGATCATTAGTACAGTGTGAATATTCCATAATTGAGATACAGGCAGGGGTCTAGCATTGGCTCTTCATCATTAACGGGGGACACCGGCATTCATTAAACTGAATTTGCGAAGAAACAGTTTGATGGAGAATACCGATGTCCCACGCAGGAAGAATTATAGGCATACCTGGCCTTGAGATTGAACGGGTAGTTCGCA
>NZ_JBFHDY010000069.1:0-19258 GCF_041584495.1 Zhongshania sp. | reverse complement strand
GTTGGCAAGCTGCCTTGCCCGAGAAAATGCCTCGCGATAGGTGCAACGATGACGAGGGTTGTCTGCGGTAACAGACACTATTTCTACTCCGCCATTCACGCGTTCTGCATGTTTCATTAGCGATGTGATGGTGAGCTGGGTATTCATCATGGCATTTATCATTTTTATTACTCCCCTAAAAGTGTTCAGCAATTGCCGCTATTATTTAAAGTGTCTTGAATTAGCTACCGAACAAAACGCTTACCCCATCAATATTTATTGGTGATACAGCCAGCTCGGGCGTTTGATCGGCGCTGTTGCTCTGTTGCCGACAAATGTAAATATAATGATTTTCAAAGGAATACAATATCACTCTGAGCAATTTAAAATGTTTTCAGGGCGTACTCATATTGACCTCGCTCCAAAATGCCTTCATCGCGACAACCCTGTTTTCATCATTGAAGCTAAACTGGTCAATGATTTCCATACGCACTTCGCCGTTACCGGGATTTAACTCAACCACAAAGGGAAAAACCGCATGATTGGCGGCCAAACGCACGGCGCCGTCAAGCCGCGCAGAAATTCCGGAACTAAATCCCACTTCATAGAATCGAAGAATGGCAGCTTTACCGATAATCAGCTCGCTTCCAACAGGATCTTCAATGGTGGCATCGTCCGTAAACAAGTCGTCAATGGCAGCTATATCATGGGTCGATAATGCCTTTATATAGCGCTCTACTGCTGCAATTTTGGGATTTTTACTCACGTCAAATAGCTCCAACAGGTTCAATAGTAGACCTTTTTAGTGTAACGCGGTATATCACTGAGGAATATGTCATTTTTTATTAATAGGGCTTCGAATCTCGCTCAGCGCTGTAATCAGTGCCGCAGCGGTGTAATATACTTAAGATCACTAGACTTTTAGATGCGGTATTTAATGGTTAATAAAAGATTTACCCGCAGTTACTGCGTTGTAGTTGCTCTTTTCCTTCAATTGAGCACTGCCTGGGTTTCGGCCGAAGCGATAAAGCCACTCGCGCCCGAAACAAGTCATTCCACAGCCATTCGCGACATGGTTAAGCAGCTCGGCACCCGCCACTACGTAAAACTCGCCTTAAACGACGATTTGTCCTCTCATCTGCTCGACTCATTTTTAGATGACTTGGATCCAAATCGACAGTTTTTGCTGCAAAGTGATATCAAGGAATTCCAAAAATACCGAACGAGCTTGGACAATGAGCTTAATAAGGCGCAACTCGACGCCGGCTTCGCAATTTTTAATCGTTACCGCCAGCGCATGATCGACCGCCTCCAAAGCGCGCTAGACACTCTGCCAGAAACCATTAAGGCCATGGACTTCGAAGTGGATGAAGACATTCAACTCGACCGCGCCAAAGAGGCTTGGCCAAAAGACAGTGCCGCCGCAGATGAAATTTGGCGCAAACAGATCAAAAATCGGGTGCTGGGTCTCCAGCTAGCTGGCAAAGACCAAGCGGGCATAATCGACTTGCTCAGCAAGCGCTTTAAAAACCAAATAAAGCGTATGAGCCAGCTTGAGTCCGAAGATGCATTTCAGCTTTATGCCAATGCTTTTGCGTCACTCTACGACCCACACACCGACTATTTCTCTCCGCGTCTATCGGAAAACTTCCAGATCAATATGAGCCTGAAGCTCGAAGGTATTGGCGCCGTATTACAAATGGAAGACGACTACACCAAAGTCGTTCGCTTAGTGCCTGCAGGCCCCGCTGATAAACAGGGGCAATTGCAGCCCGCCGATAAAATCATTGGTGTCGCGCAAGGCAAAAACGGTGAAATGCAAGATGTTATCGGCTGGCGCTTAGACGACGTCGTCGACCTTATTCGTGGCGCCGCTGGCTCCTTTGTACGCCTGGATGTCATTCCTGCAGTCGCGCAAAGCGAAGAAGCCCGCCGGGAAATCATAATTGAACGCAATGAAGTCAAACTCGAAGACCAAAGCGCCAAAGGCGAATTGATCGAGTTTAAAGATAGCCACGGTGTTACACATCACGTCGGCGTGATTGATGTACCCACCTTCTATTTGGATTTTGAGGCCTACCGTTTAGGCGATACGGAATTCCGCAGCACTACCCGCGATGTTCACCGCATTCTTGGCGAATTGCTCAGCCAAGGTGCCGAAGGCATTGTGATTGATCTGCGCGATAATGGCGGCGGCTCTCTTGCAGAAGCAAACGGCATGGTCGGCTTGTTCATTGAATCTGGCCCAACCGTACAAATTCGTCAGTCTAATTCACGGGTCATTCGTGAAGGTAAACGCCGCAGCTCAGCCTACTATTCAGGGCCGCTGGCGGTATTAATCAACCGGATGAGCGCCTCTGCGTCAGAAATTTTTGCTGGTGCCATTCAGGATTATCAGCGCGGTATCGTCATTGGCACACAGTCTTTTGGTAAAGGCACAGTGCAGTCGGTTAACCCCCTGAGTCATGGCCAACTCAAACTCACGGAGTCGAAGTTCTATCGCGTCTCCGGGGACAGCACCCAGAATCGAGGCGTTATTCCCGACATTGCCTTTCCCCCGCTGTACGATCAAGACAAAATAGGCGAGGGCATCCTCGACAACGCCCTGAGCTGGGACCGCATTGAGCGCGCTAATCACCGCTACTACTTCGACCTAAAAGCCGGTCTGCAAACCCTTCAGCGTAAGCACGACAAGCGTATAGCCAAAGACCCTGATTTCTTGTTTTTACAGGAGCAAATCGCGGTTATTGAAAAAATGCGCAGTAAAACGCATTTGTCGCTGAAAATCGATAAGCGCCGCAGTGAACGTGACGAGCAGAAAGCCCTGCAACTGGCGATGGAAAATCGTCGCCGGGTCGCCAAAGGTGAGGAGCCACTAAAAGCCTTAGAAGAAGACAAAACCGACGATGAGGGCATCGCACTCAATGGCGAAACCCCCGCGGACGATACCGATAAAGATAAGAAGAAAGAGCCTGATCCGCTGCTAATTGAAGCCAGCCATATACTGGTAGATGCCATCCCTTACTTTTTACCAGAGCGTCTGGCCAAACAACCCTAGCTTGAAAACCCCTAGCGGCATGATTTGGCGTTAGGGGTCTAACTGCGCAGAACGCTATCGACTTGCCTCACGCATGGTTACAAACTCTTCTGCTACCGTTGGGTGAATGCCAATCGTTGAATCAAAATCAGCCTTGGTGGCACCCGCTTTAATCGCTACCGCTAAGCCCTGAATAATTTCACCCGCATCGGCGCCCAGCATGTGCGCACCAACGACCTTATCGCTCGTTTTATCGACTATTAGCTTTAACAAGGTCTTCGTTTTATTGCCGCTTAGCGTGTGTTTGAGGTGAGTGAAGCGCGAGGTAAATACCGCAATGTCGGTAAATTTGTCTCTTGCCTCTTCTTCGCTATAACCAACGGTGGCCAAGTTGGGCTGCGAGAAAATCGCGGTAGGAATAAAATTGTAATCAACGAGCTTGGCTTCCCCTTTGTATAAGCGTTTAGCGAGGTTCATCCCTTCTGCTAGGGCCACCGGCGTCAATTCCATGCCACCAGTGACATCGCCAACGGCATAGACCGAGGAATCGCTCGTTCGAAAGGTTTCATCAACGGCGATATAACCCTTATCGTTGAGAGTTACGCCGGTATTCTCCAGTCCTAAACCGTCCAACAATGGCTTGCGGCCAGTGGCGTAAAGCACTTGATCGGTGACCATGCTCTCGCCATTTTCTAAGCTCAAGCGATAACGATCGCCCTCTTTTTCAATCGCGGTAACATTTTCGTTAAAACGCAGTTTCACACCTTTGTTGCGCATTTCTTCGGCAAGCTGCTCCCGCATCTCCGTATCAAAGCCACGCAAAAACAAATCTCGGCGGTAGATTTGATCTACTTCTACGCCTAAGCCGTGAAGAATACCGGCAAACTCCGTGGCGATATAACCGCCGCCAACGACAACAGCATGCTTCGGCAAGGTGTCGAGATAAAACACTTCATTAGAGCTGATGGCAAATTCCCGGCCTGGAATATCCGGAATAAAGGGCCAGCCGCCTACCGCGATTAAAATGCGCTTTGCGGTGTATTTCTTGCCGTCGACATTAAGCGTGTGAGCGTCAACAAAACTGGCATGACCATTGAGCAGCTCAACTCCTGCATTACTCAGCAAGTTGCCGTATATACCGTTTAAGCGCTCAATTTCGCGAGTTTTATTGTCGCGCAGGGTCGGCCAATCAATCGGCTGAACCGCGCTTTGCCAGCCAAAGCCTTGGGCATCCTTAAAATCTTCACGATAGTGTGCCGCGTAGCTAAACAGCTTTTTAGGGACGCAACCCACATTCACGCAGGTGCCACCCAAATAGCGAGATTCGGCAATGGCAACCTTGGCACCAAAACCCGCCGACATCCGTGCGGCTCTAACACCGCCGGAGCCTGCGCCGATCACAAATAAATCGTAGTCGTACTCAGTGTCAAAACCTTGCTGCGTCATTGCGCCTCCGTAGATGGGTGTTTATCGGAATTGAGAGTCGATTGCCGTGGTGATGTTACACCGGGTCGTTGGCGAGATCGTAATGTTCATACCAGGCGAGCTTTTCACGCAGTTTCACCACCTCACCGACAATAATGAGAGTTGGCGCTTGCACAGGTTCCTTAGCGAGGCGTTCAACCATGGTCGCCAAAGTAGCCACCACCACCTTCTGCTGAGGCGTCGTGCCCTGCTGAATAACCGCGATTGGCGTGTCACCACCGCGACCGTGGGCAATCAGCTGCGCGCAAATACTCGGCAAGCCCACCAAGCCCATATAAAACACCACGGTTTGCGTCGGGTGAACGAGTTCTGCCCACGGCAAATTCAAACTGTGGTCTTTTAAATGGCCGGTAACAAAACGCACCGACTGCGCGTAATCACGGTGCGTAAGTGGAATACCGGAATAACTCGCACAGCCAGAGGCGGCAGTAATCCCCGGAACTACCTGAAAAGGAATTTTTTCTTCGGCAAGCTCTTCTATTTCTTCGCCGCCACGGCCAAAAATAAACGGGTCGCCCCCCTTCAGGCGCGCAACTTTCTTGCCTTCCTTGGCGTATTTGACCAGTAGCTTGTTTATATCTTGCTGGGGGACGGCGTGATCGGCTCTCGCTTTACCCACATACACCCGCTCAGCGTCTTTGCGGCACATATCAACGATGGCTGGTGCAACCAAGCGATCATAAAGCACCACATCTGCCCGTTGTAACAGGCGCAGCGCCTTAAAGGTCATTAAATCGGGGTCGCCCGGGCCCGCACCTATTAAATATACTTCACCGCCCGCCGAGACTTCGGCTTTATCAATAGCCTTGCTGAGCATGTCTGCAGCAGCCTTGTCTTTGCCCGCAAACACCATTTCGGCGATTGGCCCCTGAAGCGTTTGCTCCCAAAAGTGCCGACGTTCTTCAATATCGTCAAACCGGACTTTCACGGCATCGCGAAAATTGCCCACGAGCTGCGCTAAACGCCCAAAGGACCCCGGAATACTCGCCTCGAGGCGTGACCGCATTATCCTCGCCAACACCGGACTCTTGCCACCACTACTCACCGCAATCACCAGTGGTGAGCGATCAATAATAGCAGGTAATATCACACTGCAAAGCGCCGGATTATCGACTACATTCACCGGAATCTGGCGAGCGTGACAGGCCTCTGAGACTCGCTTGTTTAAGGCCTCATCGTCGGTTGCGGCGATAACAAGAAATACCTCATCCAAGAGATAGTCGCCGTAATCGCCGCGAATGCATTCGCCCCCGGAGTTCATGCACAGGGTCGCCAGCTCGGGCAAAATCTCATGGGCAACAAGCCGTAATTGGGCGCCTGACTTACACAGTAGTCGCGCTTTGCGGAGCGCTACTTGCCCTCCGCCCACCAATAAACAGGGCTTATTACGCAGATCGGTGAACAGCGGCAAAAAATCCATGGCTTAGCAGTCTCCAGCTTGTAGGATTTCGAGTCCGCCCAAATAACCGCGCAGCGCTTGTGGTACTCGCAATGAGCCATCGGCCTGCTGATAATTTTCCAAGATAGCAACCAAAGTGCGCCCCACAGCCAAACCAGAACCGTTTAAGGTATGAAGTAATTCAGGCTTACCGGTTTCCGGATTGCGCCAGCGCGCCAGCATTCTACGGGCTTGGAAATCGCCAAAATTGCTGCAAGACGAAATTTCTCGGTAAGCACTCTGCCCTGGCAGCCACACTTCTAAATCATAGGTTTTCCGCGCTGAAAAACCTAAGTCGCCACCACACAAAATGACTTTGCGGTACGGCAGTTCTAATAATTGCAAAATAGCTTCTGCGTGGCCGGTCAATGTTTCCAAGGCCTCGTCTGACTGATCGGGACGCACAAACTGCACTAACTCGACTTTTTCAAATTGATGCTGACGAATCATGCCCCGAGTATCGCGACCATAACTGCCCGCCTCACTTCTAAAACAGGGGGTGTGACAGGTAAAGCGCAAGCCTTTATCAAGCTCACTGGCTTCGACAATTGCGTCACGAAACATATTAGTGACCGGCACTTCGGCCGTCGGAATCAAGTAATACTCAGAGTCGCCCTGCAATTTAAATAAATCAGCTTCAAATTTAGGTAACTGACCAGTGCCACGCAGTGACTCGGCGTTGACCATATAGGGCACATACACCTCTTTATAGTCGTGTGCACCGATATGGGTGTCTAGCATCAATTGAATTAACGCGCGGTGCATTCTGGCAAGGCCGCCGCGCATAACAGAAAAACGACTGCCAGTGATCTTGGCCGCGGTATCAAAATCGAGACCACCAAGATTTTCGCCCACATCGACGTGGTCTTTGACCTCAAAATCAAATTCCCGAGGCTGCCCCCAGCGCAATACTTCAACATTACAGCTCTCGTCCTTGCCCTCGGGTACCTCATCGGCAGGTAGGTTCGGTACCGCCATCAATAATTGATCGAGGGCGTCATTGGCGTCTTTTGCTTGTTGCTTAAGGGCTTCGAGCTCAGATTCTATTTTGGCGAGGGTTTCGTTTACTTGGGCCTTAGCGTCATCAACACTCATACCGGATTTAATCAGTTCGCCAACTTGTTTGGAGGCCTTTTTACGCTCAGCCAACAGGTTCTGGCTATTGATATCGGCTTGCTTGCGACTGGCATCAAGGGCGTCGAACTCGGCAGCATCAAAGGGGAAGTACTTTTTATTCAGCGCCTCGGCAATGGCCTTTGAGTCCTGCCGAACCTGCTTAATATCTAACATTAAAATAAATCTCCAAGCATCTGTATTTGTTCATTAAATTTTTAATTAAATAGCACGTAAAAAAACAATTCCTAACCAGCAGGCGAGCACGCAACTAATCACCGTACTAAGCATATACGCCAAGGCCAAGATCACTTTTCCGGCCTCGAGCAACGCAACCGATTCAAGTGAAAACGTGGAAAAAGTGGTGAATGCGCCCAGAAAACCCACGATCAAAACATAGCGCCAATCGGCATGCAGTGCCGATTTTTCCGTGATCAGCACATAAACCGCACCGATCACAAAAGAACCAATAAAATTGACCGCAAAAGTGCCCAGCGGCCAATAGGCCTGAGCCAAGCAATGACTCACAATGCGGCCGACACCGTAGCGGCTTAGCGCACCAGAAGCCCCACCAAGGGCGATTAGTAGATATATTTGCACGTAAAAACGGTCTCCAGACTGGGTGACTATTCTACCCCATTCAAATCAACGATAACGCTTGTGGCTGGCACTATCATCAAGCGCTTGCAAATATCGCAGTTTTTCGGCAATTTTTTTCTCAAGTCCACGGTTTACCGGCTGATAGTAGACCCGATCTTTGATCTCTTCGGGCAGGTAACTCTCTCCTGCCGCGTAGGCATCTGACTCGTCATGAGCATAGCGGTAGCCCCCACCAAAGCCCTGCTCCTTCATCATACCCGTGGGCGCATTGCGTAAATGCATGGGCACCTCATAACTCGGTGACGCCGCAATTTCTTTGCGTACCGCATTATACGCGGTGTAGACCGCGTTACTTTTGGGGGCGGCGGCGAGATAACACACTGCCTGCGCCATGGCTAACTCTCCTTCCGGGCTGCCAAGGCGCTCTTGGGTTTCCCATGCATCTAAGCATAACCGCAATGCCCGAGGATCTGCATTGCCAATATCTTCACTGGCCATACGCACTAAACGCCGGGCGACATATAAAGGCTCACAACCGCCATCAAGCATACGCGCAAACCAATACAGGGCGCCGTCTACCGAGCTGCCTCGTACCGATTTGTGCAATGCGGAAATCTGTTCGTAAAACAGATCGCCACCCTTATCAAAACGCCGGGGCTGACCACTCAACACTTGGTCGATGATGCCCGCTGTTAATTCCGTGCTGCTACTATTGCGCCCCAGCATGTCGCCCGCAATTTCAAGGACATTCAGCGCGCGGCGACCATCACCGTCAGCGTGGCGAGCAATGCGTTCAATTTGATCTGGGGCGAGTTGCCAGCCTTCGCAGCGGGCCGCGTGAGTGACAATATCCACAATCGCCGCGTCGCTGAGGGGGTTTAATTGATAAACCTGCGCTCTGGAGAGCAAGGCATTATTGATTTCAAAGGACGGGTTTTCAGTGGTCGCGCCAACAAAAATAATCGTACCGTCTTCAACAAAAGGCAAAAATGCGTCTTGTTGAGACTTATTAAAACGGTGCACTTCATCGATAAATAAAATGGTGCGGCGCTGGAAAAACTGCTGCTGCTTTGCGTCATCAACCGCCGCGCGAATATCTTTCACTCCGGCTAAAACAGCTGAAATACTAATAAAGTGCGCGTCACAGAGCTGGGCGATGAGTTGCGCCAAGGTGGTTTTACCCACACCGGGTGGGCCCCAGAAGATCATGGAGTGCAGCTGACCGGAATCTAAGGCACGTCGAAGCGGTTTATCTGGCGCTAGCAGATGATCTTGACCAAGGTAGTGATCAAGGGTTTGGGGTCGCATCCGCGCAGCCAGCGGTGCCTTGCTGGCTGTTTCAGTCAAGACTTCTGGACCTCGGCCTGGTTGAATTCAAATTCCCGATCACTAAAACGATTATCGTATTTGGGATTAATAAACTCGATTTTAGTGGTTTGCTCTAGCGTGTCGGTCAAGCGCATTCCGGTGAGTTTACCCCAAGTAAACATCAGCACCATTTCGGTAAAGGAGCCAGGTTCCTTGGGCAGCAGGATAAATTCACGGGCATTGCCATTCTTTTTGACGCTAACATCGTACTGCGCGGCAAGCTGATCAATCGTCATACTGATAATCATGGCCGGTGTTTGCGCTAAATTGGCGTCAAACGGCTCAGTATTCAACTGTTCTAGGTCTGCGTCATAACGCCAAACCGTTTTACCATTACTGACTAAGAGGTAATGAAAGGGCTCGGTGCTTTCCCAGCGAATTTTATTCGGCCGCTTTAGCGCGATAGTGCCCTTGCTCTCTTGCAGCAATTGACCGTCGACATCTTTTACTTGCTGAACAAACTTCGCATTCAGGCTTTGCGCGCCAGAGAGATGCAGGTGCAGTTGCGCTACATCACCCTCAGCATATGCGGTCATGGTAAAAACGGACAAACACAAAACAATAAAGAATTGGCGCATGGATTCTACTTCTATTCAAATGGAGGTGGAGCCAGTACGTCGCGACTACCGTTACTGGCCATCTCAGTTACGACACCGGCAGCCTCCATTGTTTCAATTAATCGAGCGGCGCGATTATAGCCGATTCGCAATTTGCGCTGCACGGCTGATATTGACGCCCGTCGACTTTTGGTTACATAGGCAACAGCTTCGTCGTAAAGTGCATCCGATTCACCATCATCGCCGCCGCCTTCAGGCGGCATGCCAGGCATAGCGTCGGTGGTGCTGCCCTCTTCCAGCAGACCATCGATATATTGAGGCTCCCCGCGGCGCTTCCAATCGGCGACGACACGGTGCACTTCCTCGTCCGAAACAAAGGCGCCGTGTACCCGAATAGGGATACCTGCTCCCGGTGGTAAATACAGCATATCGCCGTGACCAAGCAGCTGTTCTGCGCCACCTTGATCCAAAATGGTCCGAGAATCGATTTTAGAAGACACCTGAAAACCAATCCGCGTCGGTACGTTGGCCTTAATCAGGCCGGTTATAACATCAACCGAGGGCCGCTGAGTTGCGAGCAAGAGGTGGATACCGGCTGCGCGCGCTTTTTGAGCGATACGCGCGATCAGCTCTTCAACCTTTTTACCTACAATCATCATCATGTCGGCAAATTCGTCTATAACGACAACAATTGACGGTAAAACTTCTAAATCTGGTGCCTGAGCTTCCTCTAGGCCTGCCTGATAGTGATCCTCAGGCTTCCACAGCGGGTCTTTGATCGGCTCACCTGCCAAGATGGCGTCTTTAACCTTGCGGTTAAAACCAGCGAGGTTCCTGACGCCCATTTTCGACATTAACTTATAGCGACGCTCCATTTCCGCCACACACCAGCGCAGACCATTGGCCGCGTCTTTCATGTCGGTAATAACCGGCGTAAGCAAATGGGGAATACCGTCGTAGACCGACAGCTCCAGCATTTTGGGGTCAACCAGCATCAAACGCACTTCTTCCGGCGTTGATTTGTACAAAAGACTGATCAACATGGCGTTAACACCAACCGATTTACCCGAGCCCGTGGTACCCGCGACCAATAAGTGAGGCATTTTGCCGAGGTCAGCACAGACCGGCTCGCCGGAAATATCATGCCCTAAGGCAAGTGTTAGCGGCGACTTGCAGGCATCGAAGGCTTCCGATGACAGCACATCGTGAAAATTAACAATCTCGCGGTCTTCATTGGGAATTTCGATGCCAACATAGGGTTTGCCAGGGATAACCTCCACGACCCGAACACTGACCACGGCGAGCGACCGCGCTAAATCCTTGACCAAATTAGATATCTTACTAACTTTCACCCCCGCATCTGGCTCTAACTCAAAACGCGTAATAACGGGCCCGGGGAACACGGCGATGACTTTTGCCGACACACCAAAGTCGAGCAATTTAATTTCCAGTAGGCGCGACATAGCCTCAAGGGTCTCCGGCGAATACCCTCGGTCAGGGTTGTGAACAGCCTTGTCGAGTAAACTTAAAGACGGCAAGGTCCCCGTGACAGGGCCTTCGAACAAAGACTTTTGGCGCTCTTTGTCTGGCCGTGCAGACTTTACTACCGGCTTTGGCGGCGGTGCAATTTGCGGTGGTATGCGGGTCTTTTGAATTTCAGTTTTTTTCGCTACGGATTCGTGGCGCCGCTGCTTGGCCGCAGCCGCCTTCCGACGCTCTTCGCGCGCCACTTTATAGCTATACACCGCTTCACGGCCACGATCAAACAATCGCAACGTGGCAGCGCCAAGCGCATCCATGAGCCGAATCCACGATAAATCGGTAAACACAGTTAAACCAAATAACAGTATGGCAATTAATAATAGGCGGCTGCCAAACTCGTTAAAGGAGGTCATCGTGGCATTGCCGACGGCGTCGCCCAATACCCCGCCTGCGCCAAACGGCAGCCCGCTATTGCCATAATCGCCATTGGCCGCTAGACCAGTACTGGAAATCATCACCAAAATCAGGCCGATAAAACGCAGTACAAAAATCAGGGTATCAAAGCCCGCCGGGCGGTAGCGCTCCTTAAATAGCCGCCAAGCTCTAAAACCCAGCATCGCCGGAAACAAATAGGCCATATAACCAAATAAGGCGAAGAACACGTCAGCCAACCACGCCCCTACCGGGCCACCAGCATTTGCAATCCGGTCGCCATTACCGGTGCGCGACCAGCCCGGATCATTGCCGCTATAACTGAGTAGGGACACAAAAATGTAAATGCACACGGCAACAAAGGCGATCAACAAGCCCTCGCGCAAGCGCAAATTCAAAATTTCACGGTTTTCTACCATGGCTGCTGATGTTGGTTTTGGCAAAAGAAAACGATTTCCTAAATTTACACGTAAAAGACGCAAGCCCTATGACAGGCGTTGAAAAAGCGAAAAGTGGCCCAATATTAGCACTATGTCATAAGACTTGTCGCCGCACACAGTTTTTGCCGCGCCTATGGAATTACCCTATGATATGCGTCTATTTTCAGTCATCCCGGATTGAACTAAGTTCAATCCCCCTGCTTGGAACACAGTGAATCTATGAGCGACAGCCAACACCACCGTTTGATCATCCTCGGCTCCGGCCCTGCCGGCTACACTGCTGCGGTTTACGCTGCCCGCGCCAACTTGAACCCCGTGGTCATCACCGGTATTCAACAAGGCGGCCAACTAACGACCACCACTGACGTCGACAACTGGCCTGGCGACCAAAATGGCGTGCAAGGCCCCGAGTTAATGCAGAGAATGCAAGAGCACGCAGAGCGTTTCGACACCAAGGTGCTATTTGATCACATTGAGTCTGTCGATCTAAAAGACAAGCCATTCACGCTCACAGGCAGCAAGACTTATACCTGCGATGCGCTGATTATCGCGACGGGCGCCTCAGCGCAATACCTCGGCCTCCCTTCTGAAGATGCATTTATGGGCAAGGGTGTATCCGCATGCGCGACCTGTGACGGCTTTTTCTACCGTGGCAAGAAGGTCGCCGTTATTGGCGGCGGTAATACCGCGGTAGAAGAAGCGCTATATCTGTCGAACATCGCATCTGAAGTCACGCTGGTACACCGTCGCGACAGCCTGCGCTCTGAAAAGATTTTGCAGGACAAACTGCTAGAGCGCGCCGCAAACGGCAATATTAATATTCTCTGGAATCACCAGCTGAACGAAGTCCTTGGCGACGACAGCGGTGTAACAGGCTTGCGCCTAAACAGCACTAAAGGTGAAGGCTGTCAAGAAATTGACGTCGCCGGCGTATTTATCGCCATTGGCCACAAGCCCAACACAGATATTTTCCAGGATCAGCTCGACATGAAAGACGGCTACCTGAAAATTCACAGCGGCACAGAAGGCAACGCGACCCGTACTAGCGTCGAAGGTGTCTTTGCGGCTGGCGATGTTGCCGACCACATTTACCGCCAAGCGGTCACATCTGCCGGTTTCGGCTGTATGGCTGCACTGGATGCTGAGCGTTATCTCGACGACTTAGCGTAATCGCGAGTACATCAGCCGATGTCTAGCATACCTTGGCTTGATCCGGCTGATCTGAGCTTTCCCCCTATTGAGTCGGCACTCGACGACCCCGACGGCCTTTTGGCCGCTGGCGGCGATCTCCGCCTACCCCGCCTACTTAATGCTTATCGGCAGGGCATCTTCCCGTGGTATGAAGAATCTCAGCCGGTATTGTGGTGGTCGCCACAACCTCGCGCTGTGCTGCGTCCCGAACACTTGTATATTAATCGCAGCCTTCGCAAAGCCCTACGCCGAAATGATTTTGAGGTCAGCTTTGACCGCGATTTTGCCGGCGTCTTACTCGGCTGCGCCCAGCTTAGCCCAAAACGCCCAGGCACGTGGATCACCGATGACATGCGCAAGGCTTACCAAGAGCTGCACAACGCCGGCTGGGCACACTCAGTCGAAGTCTGGCGCGACAATAAATTAATTGGCGGGCTTTACGGCGTGGCAATTGGCCGCATGTTTTATGGCGAGTCGATGTTTAGCCGGGCAGCCAATGCCTCCAAGATTGCCTTTATCCACCTCTGCGGCCAACTTCAAGAATGGGGTTTCCCACTCATTGATTGTCAGGTGAGTAACGATTATCTTGACAGTATGGGCGCAGAGGAAATGGATCGTGCGAGCTTTAAACAATGCCTACAAATGTACACCACCAAGGAATCCAAATCCGGTAAATGGACCTTGGATTGGTATTACGGCAAACCGCCATCGGCCAACCCATGACTGACCCGCAACAACTCAAGCTTTACGCGACCCACCCTCACCCCTGCAGCTATTTTGCGGACCGGGAAGCCAAAACCATTTTCATTGATCCCGAGGCCAAAATTTCTGGCCCGGTGTACAGCGAATTATCGCGGCGTGGGTTTCGACGCAGTGGCAACCACCTCTACCGTCCCGACTGCGGCACATGCAAAGCCTGTATTGCCAGCCGAGTCCCCGTTACACTATTTAGGCCTTCACGCACCCAGCGTCGCGTTGAGAAGCGCAATAGTGACTTGGTCGCCCACATACTATCGGCACCGAACGCCGATGCCTACCCGCTTTATGAAAAATACATCAATGGCCGCCATCGTGATGGCGATATGTACCCGCCCTCTAAAGACCAGTTTGATGATTTCTTAGGCCTCGGCACTGAAGACACACAACATGTGCATTTTTATCTCGGCGACACACTAGTTGCCGTTGCGGTTACCGATGTGCTGAATGACGGATTATCGGCAATTTACACATTTTACGACCCCGAATACCCCAGGCGCAGCTTGGGTGTTTACGGTATACTTTGGCAAATCGCGCACTGTCGCGACCTCGCCCTGCCCTATCTTTACCTAGGCTACTGGATTCGAGACTGCCAAAAAATGCGCTACAAAACCGACTACAAGCCCATCGAGCTGCTTATGAGCGACCGCTGGTTGCGCTTAACCTAGTGATATTAGCCCAATTGCCCCGGCAAATTGCCAACACGATCAAATTAGGGCAAAATGCGCGCAGTTTTGATGGCCACCAAGGCTAAAGTGCATCGCACTCAATTTTAAAAACTCTCGAGGATAGTTGCCGAATGGCGAAAGAAGACCAGATCGAAATGGAAGGCGAAGTCATCGACACCTTGCCGAACACTACTTTTCGCGTGCGCTTAGAAAACGGCCACGTTGTTACTGCCCATATCTCAGGCAAAATGCGTAAGCATTACATACGGATTCTAACGGGTGACAAGGTCAAGGTGGAATTAACCCCCTATGACCTAAGCAAAGGCCGCATCACTTTCCGCGGCCGTTAATAAATACCTGCTAATCGCAGGTCTGGCCCGCCTCTTCTTCTACTGCTTCTGCAGCAAGGGCCAGCGTGTCACCTTTCACAGTGACATTGACCACTCCACCGCATTTTTCCAAGCTGCCAAACAAGACCAGCTCGGCCAGTGGCTTTTTAATATGCTCTTGGATAATCCGCGCCATTGGCCGGGCCCCCATGTGCTTGTCGTAACCGTGCTCCACCAGCCAGTGCCGCGCATCGTCGTCTACATGCAAGACCACCTTCTTGTCATCTAATTGAGCCTGCAATTCAACCAAGAATTTATCAACCACGGTCAACACCACATCGGGCTGCAGCGACTCAAAGGCAATAATGCTATCGAGACGGTTGCGAAACTCTGGCGTGAACAAGCGATTAATCGCTTCGGTTGAATCCGTCTGATTATCCTGCTCAGTAAAGCCAATTGAACGACGACTAATGCTTTCTGCACCGGCGTTAGTGGTCATAACAAAGATCACATTGCGAAAATCTGCCTTGCGACCATTGTTATCGGTCAGCGAACCGTGATCCATAACCTGCAGTAACAGATTGAACAGATCAGGGTGAGCCTTTTCAATCTCGTCCAGCAACACCACCGAGTGCGGATGTTTGGTGACCGAGTCAGTTAACAAGCCACCCTGATCAAAACCAACATAGCCTGGAGGCGCGCCGATTAGCCGAGAGACCGTGTGGCGCTCCATATACTCTGACATATCAAAGCGAATAAGCTCCAACCCCAGCAATTTAGCTAACTGACGGCAAATCTCAGTCTTACCAACACCAGTGGGGCCAGCCAACAAAAAACTGCCTATGGGCTTTTCAGGGGACTTAAGACCCGCCCTAGCCAATTTAATTGAGGCGCTGAGCTCAGATACCGCCTTATCTTGACCAAAGACCACCATTTTTAAATTGTCTTCGAGCTTCACAAGTGACGCGCGATCGTCTGAAGACACGCTCTTCGGCGGAATTCGGGCAATCTTTGCAATGATCGCTTCAATTTCCGGAACACCTATTTTCTCAATCCGACTCTCTGGTTTCTGCAGGCGCTGATAGGCGCCTGCTTCATCGATGACGTCGATTGCCTTGTCGGGTAAAAAGCGATCATTTATGTAACGCGCAGATAACTCGGCCGCTGAGCGCAAAGCACCATCGCTGTACTTTAAGTCATGATGGCTTTCAAAGCGCGAGCGTAAACCCTTCAAAATCAAAAACGTATCTTCAACAGACGGCTCATCAACATCGACCTTCTGGAAACGCCGACTTAGAGCGCGATCCTTGTCAAAAATACCGCGATACTCTTGGAACGTAGTCGAGCCTATACAGCGCATCTGCCCAGAACTCAACAGCGGCTTCAATAGGTTTGACGCGTCCATTACGCCGCCTGACGCAGCGCCAGCACCAATAATGGTGTGAATTTCGTCAATAAACAAAATTGCGCCGGGGCGCTTCTTAAGGTCGCCAAGCAAGCCTTTGAGGCGCTTTTCAAAATCGCCACGGTATTTCGTGCCCGCCAGTAAGGCACCCATATCAAGCGAGTAAACCACACTGCCAATTAGGACGTCTGGCACTTCGCCGTCGACAATGCGTTTAGCCAAACCTTCAGCTATCGCGGTTTTACCGACACCCGACTCGCCAACCAACAAGGGATTGTTCTTGCGGCGACGGGTTAAAATCTGGGCAACCCGCTCCACCTCTTCAGCGCGACCAATTAGGGGGTCGATACGACCAGCTTTAGCCTCGGCATTTAAATTAGTGGTGAAATTATCCAGTGGCTTCTGTTCTGGATCACCGCCCTCACCTTCGGCATCTTGATTTTGGTCGTGCTCAATACCCTCTGCACCCGACACTTTGGAAATGCCGTGGGTAATATAATTAACCACATCAAGGCGATTGACACTCTGCGATTTCAAAAAATAAACCGCCTGGCTCTCCTGTTCACTGAAGATCGCCACCAAGACGTTCGCGCCGGTGACCTCCTGTTTACCAGAAGACTGAACATGAAAGACTGCGCGCTGCAGCACCCGCTGAAAACCTAAGGTTGGCTGGGTGTCGCGCTCAACGTCTGTTTCGGGAATTCGCGGCGTGGTGGCCTCAACAAATTCTTTTAACTCGCCCTTGAGTTGCAGCAAGTCTGCACCGCAAGCCACAAGCACTTTAACGGCGGCCTCGTTGTCTGCCAGCGCAAGCAATAAGTGTTCGACGGTCATGAATTCATGCCGACGGCTACGGGCCGATTTAAAGGCCTGGCTCAATGTTGTTTCTAGGTCTTTGCTCAACATAGACTATATTCGCCTTCTGCAATTACCAGTTTTAGTCATCGCTCTCTTCTATCTCAGCAAGCAATGGATGACCGTTATCTCTAGCGTACTGATTCACCAGCGCCGATTTCGTCTCGGCAATGTCTTTGGTAAATATGCCACACACGCCTTTGCCCTTAGTGTGAACCGCCAGCATGACCTGTGTTGCGCGCTGACGATCCAAATAAAAAAAATCCTCTAAAACCTCGATGACAAACTCCATGGGCGTGTAATCGTCATTTAATAAGACCACAGCGTACATACGCGGTTTCTTGAGTTCTGGTTTCGACTCCTGAACTGCAACACCATTTCCGTGATCGTCCTCGTCGGACTTATTCGCCATATTCTGTATATTAATTCGCATTTTCACTGACTTTACCTGAGCTTAGCACCACTGTAACCCTTCGCAATAGGGAAATTCACCAACATCATATCTTACACGCCTTTACTTGACGTCGTGGCCGGACTGTTTTAAAAATGGGGGCGGTATTAACAAATACAAGGCAGTTTTTGTAAAGGTTAGAATAACTATAACGACAATTAAGGAAGAAAGGCTATGCAAAGCGGTGTTGTAAAGTGGTTCAATAACGCCAAAGGTTATGGATTCATCGTCTCCGAAAGCGGCGAAGATGAAATATTTGCTCACTACTCAGCAATTACCATGGACGGTTACAAGACCCTTAAAGCAGGTCAAAACGTCGTATTTAAGGCTGAGCCAGGACCAAAGGGGCTGCACGCAACCGACATAAAAGCAGCCGAAACGTCAGAATAGAACTTACTGATGAGAATACGCCACCAGCTTAGACTGGTGGCGAGGGCTTTTTACGCCATGTGTTTAACAATTGCGTCACCAAACTCAGAACACTTCAGCAAGGTTGCACCTTCCATTAGACGTTCAAAGTCGTAAGTTACGGTCTTGGCCTGAATTGCACCGTTCATGCCAGTGATAATCAGATCCGCCGCTTCGTTCCAACCCATGTGACGCAACATCATTTCGGCAGACAGAATCAATGAACCGGGGTTCACTTTGTCTTGGCCGGTGTACTTAGGCGCAGTACCGTGAGTTGCTTCAAACAGTGCGATGTTATCACTCAGGTTTGCACCTGGCGCAATACCAATACCACCAACTTGGGCAGCCAGTGCATCAGACAAGTAATCACCATTCAAGTTAAGAGTGGCAATAACGCTGTACTCGTCTGGACGCAGCAGCACCTGCTGAAGCATTGCGTCAGCAATAACGTCTTTAATAACGATTTCTTTGCCGGTATTCGGGTTTTTAATGCTCACCCATGGACCGCCATCAATCAAGGTGCCACCGAACTCTTCCATCGCCAGCTCGTAAGCCCAGTTTTTGAAAGCACCTTCGGTGAACTTCATGATATTGCCCTTGTGCACGATGGTCAGTGACGGCAAATCTTGATCAATGGTGTACTGAATGGCTTTACGAACCAGGCGCACAGTACCTTCTTTGGAAACCGGCTTAATGCCGATACCGCATTCCTGCGGAAAACGGATTTTAGTAACACCCATTTCTTCCTGAAAGAACTCAATCACTTTATCTGCTTCTGGCGTACCCGCCTTCCACTCAATGCCCGCATAGATATCTTCTGAGTTCTCACGGAAGATAACCATATTGGTCTTGCCTGGCTCTCTAACAGGTGAAGGCACACCTTCGAACCAACGCACTGGACGCTGACAAACATACAGGTCCAATTCTTGACGCAGCGCCACGTTCAATGAACGGAAACCGCCGCCAACCGGCGTAGTTAACGGGCCTTTAATGCCTACTACGTAGTCTTTGATTGCGTCTAGGGTTTCAGCGGGAAACCAGTCGCCCTCATACAACTCAGCGGCTTTCTCGCCAGTGTAAATTTCCATCCAGCTTATTTTTTTCTTGCCTGAGTAGGCTTTTTCTACGGCTGCATCAACTACGTTGATCATCACCGGAGTAATGTCGACCCCGATGCCATCACCTTCGATAAAAGGTATTACTGGCCGATCGGGTACGTTCAGGGAAAGATCCGCATTAACGGTGATTTTCTCGCCCTCTGCAG
>NZ_JBFHDY010000068.1:0-19340 GCF_041584495.1 Zhongshania sp. | reverse complement strand
TTCGAGGATTTCAAGTACAGCCATAACAGTTTGTGACCATTTCTCGTGTAAGTTGTGTAAGTATTGCTAAGATGATGATTGAGTGCACATTACACTCCACAAATCATTCGCCTGTTGCAGAGTATCCTCTATATTATACAGTGAGCGTTTAATAAATGCCTGATACTTGCGATTTTGCGGGCTGATTGGCGACCAGATCTAGAGTGCTATAGGAAACGATTATGAAGAACACGGTAATGGGAGTCTGTCTTGGCCTGATGATGGCGTTTGCCCAGGCAGGAGACGTGCTTTCTTTAAAAGCCGGACATCCACAAACCTATGTAGTGGTTAAGGGCGATACTCTGTGGGATATATCGGCGATGTTTTTGAATGACCCCTGGTATTGGCCGGAGCTCTGGCACTACAACCCCCAAGTTAAAAACCCACATCTTATCTACCCTGGCGACGTATTAAAGCTGATGTGGATTGATGGTAAACCCGTGCTGGTGCGCAACCCAGGCCCGGACGACGGCATCGTTAAGCTGACGCCACAAATGCGGATTGCCGACATAAAAGATGCTATTCCGGCGATTCCACTGGATGTTATCGCTCCTTTCCTCACCCGTAGCCGGGTGGTGACTGACGAGGAGTTCGCTGCTGCGCCCTATGTGCTGGCGGGTAAACGCGGCAATATTGTGGCGGGTGCTGGCGACCAAGTGCTAGGACGTGGTGATTTCAGCGGTGACGATACCTACGGCATTTATCGACGTGGTCAAGTTTATATCGACCCCCAAACTGGCGAGATCCTTGGTGTTGAGGCGACGGATATTGGCACCGCGAACCTCTTGGCAACGGAAAAAGACGTGGCCACCCTCACCTTAAATCGCAGCACCCAAGAAATTCGCCGCGCTGACCGCTTTATGCCTCTTGAGGTTCGCCAGTTACATGCCCGTTTTGAGCCAAAAGCACCTGTTGATAACAGCAATGGCTTTATTATTGCGGTTGAAGGTGGCTTAACGCAGATCGGCAGCATGGATGTAGTGACCCTGAACTTAGGTGAGCGTAATCAAATTGTGCCCGGCGACGTGATGGCAATTTACACCACCGGGGTGGTGGTAACTGACCCAGTGACCAATGAGCGAGTCAAGGCGCCGGACGTTCGCGCTGGCTTGCTGATGGTGTTCCGCAGTTTTGATAAAGTCAGCTATGGCTTGGTCTTGAAAGCAGAAGAGCCGCTTAAAGTGGGTGATAAAGTTAAAAACCCGTAAAGTGAAGTGCTTGGGCGGCATGCGCTGCCCAAGCTTTAGATCGCAAGGATGCGACAGTGGAAGATCTTGCCTGCCTGTGGTTGCTTACTCAGCAAACCCTCAAACTCCCTCCTGCAGCTTTTCGGCGTGTTATTGCACACACTGCAAACCCCCGTGAGCTGTTGAGCTTACCGCCAGACGCGCGCACCGCTCTGCTATTAAGCAAGCAGCATCTCGATAAACTCAATCGCGTTTTGGCGCGGCGGCATGCGGATCAAGATCTACAGTCTGATTTGCAGCGTGCCAACGCCAGTATCTTGTGCAGGCACAGTGACAACTACCCCGCACTATTAAATGAAATCTACGACGCGCCGCCTCTATTGTATTTTCGGGGCCGCAGTGAGCTGCTTACAAACCCGCTGTTTGCGCTAGTGGGCAGTCGCCGCCCTAGTCGCACCGGTCACAGCGACGCCGAGGCCTTTGCCAGCGCCTTGAGTGACGTGGGCATGACCGTCGTGAGCGGTATGGCGCTGGGTGTCGACGGTGCCGCCCACTGCGGTGCCTTGACTGGCAGTGGCTCTACTATTGCTGTGTTAGGGACGGGGGTGGACCAGTGTTACCCGCGCAGCAACGCCAGCTTGTATGAGCGGATTGCTCATGAGGGATTGTTAATTAGCGAGCTACCTTTGGGTAGCCCGCCTATGCGGCACCAGTTTCCCCGGCGCAATCGCATTATTAGCGGTATGAGCTTGGGTGTGTTAGTGGTCGAGGCCGCGTTGCGCAGCGGCTCGTTAATTACCGCGCGACAGGCGCTGGAGCAAAACCGCGAAGTTTTCGCAATACCGGGTTCTATCCACAACCCCGCCAGTCGTGGCTGCAATAGCCTAATTAAGCAGGGCGCAAAGCTGGTAGAGCAACTCGACGATATTTTAGAAGAGTTTGCCGGCTGGCTCGATAGCGCGCCGTCACCGGCGTGTGGCCATACCGCAAATGCCGGTGCTGTCGACATTGCAACCAGCTCACCAATATACCAAGCGCTGGGCTTTGAACCTGTCGATATTGACACCCTCGCGCAGAATCTTGGCCTGCCCATCTCCGAATTACTGAGTTTACTCAGTGACTTAGAGGTTGAGGGCTGGGTTGAGCAATTTCGCGGTGCTTGGCAGCGCAGTCGCTAGCTAAGGCAATTAAGGCCGTCATCATTTATTCAAAATGCCCAGCCGAAAAACCTGTATACTTTCGCCGCATTACAGTGCTGTTATTCACTCAAATCGCCCTTACTGCGGATTAACCATGACACCTCTGCCTGCCCAATATCGTTTGCGTCGTGCTGCGACTCTGCTGCACACAGGAAAAGTGATTACTCACCCTACCGAAGCGGTGTGGGGTCTGGCCTGTGTGCCTTGGAGTCAGTCTGCTGTGGCGCGGATCTTACAATTAAAACGGCGCGATCCGGCCAAGGGTATGGTATTGGTTGCTGACCATATTTCGCGGTTTCAGGGTGTAATCCCGCTGCTGCCAGACGACGTACAAGAAATGTTAATGGCAAGCTGGCCGGGGCCAAATACTTGGGTGGTGCCTGATGGGGGCTGGGCACCCGAGTGGATTCGTGGCAATCATCACAGTGTTGCTATTCGGGTGAGTAATCATCCACTCACGGTGGCGCTGTGCCAAGCGGCCAATACCTGTTTGGTATCTACCTCGGCTAATCCCGCTGGCTTAGAACCTGCCCGCAGCCAAACAGCGGTGCAACGCTACTTTCGTTCGGCAGTAGATTATTATTTACCCGGCCGCACTGGCGGCCTAGCCCAACCAACCGGTATTCGCGACGCGCTTACTGGGCAGGTTTTGCGTGGTGGCTGAGAATATGGCGATTAGCTGAGTCGCAGGGGAGAAGTAATGCAAGACGTTGATATTGAAGCAGTAAAGCAGTTTTTTTTGTTGTTACAAGACCGTATTTGTGCGCAGTTGAGTGCCCTCGACGGCGAGGCTGATTTTGTTGAAGACGACTGGGGTCGCGGTCGCAGCCGGGTGATTAGCAACGGCGCGGTATTTGAAAAAGGCGGTGTGAATTTTTCCCATGTGCAGGGCGATGCTATGCCCGGCAGCGCCAGCGCACATCGCCCGGAGTTAGCGGGCCGAAGCTACCAAGCCATGGGCGTGTCGTTGGTGATGCACCCGCTTAACCCCCACGTGCCAACCAGTCATGCCAATGTGCGCTTCTTTGTTGCCGAAAAGCCTGGTGAGGCGCCGGTGTGGTGGTTTGGTGGTGGTTTTGATTTAACTCCTTATTACGGTAACGAGGATGACTGCCGTCATTGGCACCAGACTGCGTTCGATGCCTGTGCGCCCTTTGGTGAGGACGTGTATCCGCGCTATAAGAAGTGGTGTGACGAGTATTTTTATATGCCGCACCGCCAAGAAGCCCGCGGTGTCGGCGGCCTGTTTTTTGACGACCTAAACGAAGGTGGTTTTCAGCGTTGCTTTGAATTTATGCAGGCGGTCGGCAATGCCTACACCGCGGCCTATGTACCTATCGTAGAGCGTCGTAAAGACACGCCTTGGGGGGCGCGCCAGCGTGACTTCCAGCTGTATCGTCGTGGCCGCTATGTTGAGTTTAATTTGGTGTGTGATCGCGGCACCTTGTTTGGTTTGCAAAGCGGCGGTCGTACCGAGTCGATTTTGATGTCGCTGCCACCCTTGGTGAGATGGGAGTATAATTGGCAGCCCGAAGATAGCAGCCCGGAAGCGGCGCTAACATCGCAATTTTTGCCCGTGCGAGATTGGCTAACTCCACAATAGTGGTATTTGGCAGTATCGGCTTTAAAATTCCAAGCCAAAAATAAAAGGCAGTACCCTTTTTTATGGATAAAATAGATCATTACGCCGTGTATGGAAATCCCGTTAAGCACAGCAAATCGCCACAGATTCACGCGGCCTTTGCTGAGCAAACCGGCCAGCAATTGCATTACCGCGCCCACAAAGTTGAGCTGGGGCGATTTGCTGAAGTCGCCACCCAGTTTTTTGAGCACGGCGGCAAGGGCTTAAATATTACCGTACCCTTTAAGCTCGACGCCGTTGAGTTTGCCGATCAGCTCAGCGGCCGCGCTCGTCGCGCGGGTGCAGTGAACACCCTTGCGATTCAAGAAGACGGCACCATCTATGGCGACAATACCGACGGTGTTGGCTTGGTGCGGGATATTCACGACAATTTAGGCTGGGACATGCAAGGCCGCCGAATTTTGGTGTTGGGCGCGGGCGGCGCGGTGCGAGGCATTTTGGGCCCGCTATTAAAGCAGGGGCCAAGCCATGTCTTAATCGCGAATCGAACCGAAGAAAAAGCGCAAAAATTGGCGCAACAGTTTGAAAAATTAGGCAAAATTGCCGGTGGTAGCTATGCCGGACTGGCCAGTGCCCAGTTTGATTTAATCATTAATGGTACCAGCGCGAGTATGAGCGGTGACCTACCGCCCCTGCCCTCCCATATTCTCAGCAACGATGGCTGCGCCTACGACATGATGTACGGCGCCGCACCAACACCCTTTATGCGCTGGGCTGCAGGTGAAACGGCGTGGGCGGTGTCCGACGGTTTGGGTATGTTGGTTGAGCAGGCCGCCGAGTCATTTTGTATTTGGCGTGGCGTGCGGCCCGACACCAAACCGGTTATTGAGTTAATTCGTCAATCCCTGTCGGCGTAAGCACGACAACGAAGTAAATTCTGGAAATCGTTTTATGTTAGTGACTGTAGTTGCCCTGATTATTGGGCTGGTTTTGTTGGTTTGGAGTGCAGACCGCTTTGTTATTGGTGCCTCCGCAACCGCGAATATTCTTGGCATATCACCGTTGGTTATCGGTATTTTAGTGGTGGGTATTGGCACCTCAGCACCAGAAATGTTGGTGTCGGCCATCGCCTCTAGCGACGGTCAGGCCGGTCTGGCGGTGGGTAATGCACTGGGCTCCAATATCACCAATATCGCTCTGATATTGGGCCTCACTGCCCTACTTATCCCCTTAAACGTCCAGTCTAAACTGATTAGCAGAGAAATTCCCCTGCTCATCATTGTTATGCTGGTGGGCTATTTTTTAATGCGCGATGGTGACCTTGGCGTCATGGATGGCAGCATCTTACTGCTTGGCTTTGGGGCGGTAATTGTGCGCCAGCTGTGGGAAGCAAAACACAGTAGTGGCGACAGTATTGAAGCGGAATTTGAGGCAGAAATACCCAAAGACATGGGTATCAAGGCCGCCTTGGGCTGGTTATTACTCGGGCTCGTGTTGCTGATTGGCTCGGCACGCTTATTGGTGTGGTCGGCGGTGGATATCGCTCACTTCTTTGGTCTGAGCGACTTAATTATTGGCCTGACCGTCGTCGCAATTGGCACCAGCCTGCCCGAGTTGGCGGCGTCGATAGCCGCCGCGCGCAAGAATGAACACGATATTGCCATCGGTAATGTGGTTGGCTCCAACCTATTCAACTTGCTTGGCGTAATGGCGATTCCCGGTGTTTTGGCGCCCGGTCCAATCGATACGGCCGTTATGAGCCGAGATTACCCAGTAATGCTATTATTAACCGGTATTTTCTTTTTGGTGGCCCGCAGCCCAAGTAAGGCGCGGCGTATATCGCGCCTCGAAGGCGGCGCTTTGCTGTGTATCTACGTGGCCTATATTGCTTACCTAGCATACGACGCAGGGGTGTTCTAACACCCCTCATACACGTTAATTTTAGTCGCGGTTCAGTTCCGCAATGTGGCGGTCTTTGAGCTTGGCGTAATTGCTGGCGCTATAACTAAAGTAGTTGAGTTCACCCTCGCTTAGTTCGCGCACTGCCTTGGCGGGGCTGCCCACGTACAGCCAGCCGCTGGCTAAGCGCTTACCAGGAGGCACTAAAGAATTGGCGCCAATCACCACTTTGTCTTCAATGACCGCGCCATCCATCACAATACTGCCCATGCCGATCAATACCCGGTTGCCAATCGTGCAGCCGTGCAAGGTAACGCTGTGGGCGACCGTCACCTCGTCGCCAATTGTCAGCGGGTAACCCTCGGGGTGATAGGGGCCAGCATGGGTAATATGCAAAATACTGTTGTCTTGAATGCTACTGCGGGCGCCAATGCGGATGCGGTGCATGTCGCCGCGCACCGTGGTATTGGGCCAAATTGAGCTGTCGGCACCAATTTCAACATCACCAATCACTACAGCACTGGGGTCGACGAATACCTTATTGCCAAGTTTAGGGGTGTGCTCTTCAAAGCGGCGCAGGTAATTTTCGGCCTTGTAAATCATCAAATGGTCTCCATCTATTATTTACGCTATCACCGCTAATACAAGCGCTAAGCGGTAGGTTGATTTGTTACACTGGTCGTATTCACTACCATTATTACAGGGTTTCAGTTGTTATGACTGCCAATAGTTTACCGTTGTTTTCCAGTCTCGACCCCCAGCAATTAGCCGCCGAGTGCGAGCAGCTATTAAATACCTCGCGCCAAGCGGTGACAGCGGTGGTCGCTTGCGAGGCCGCGCCTAACTGGCAGAACTTAATGGCGCCGCTAGAAGAGGTAGACGACAAAATTGGCCGGTTCTGGGCACCTCTCAGTCACTGCCACAGCGTGCTCAGTGGCGATGCTTGGCGCAGTGCTTACAGTGCCTGCCTGCCGTTACTCACCGCGTATAACAGCGAAATGGGTCAGAATCGGCCCTTATTTGAGCGGGTTAAAGCCTTGGCAGAAAGCACCGAGTTTGCCAGCTTGAGCGGCCCCCGTCAGCAGGCAATTCGCCATATGCTCCGCGATTTCACCCTGTCGGGAGTAGCGCTGGAGGGCGACGCTGCCGCGCGCTTTTCGGCCATTGCCCAGCGCCTCAGCGAACTGTCGACGGCGTTTTCTAACAATGTGCTCGATGCCACCGACGGCTGGGAAAAACTGATTGAATCCGCCGACGACTTAGCTGGGGTGCCGACCACGGTGTTGGATAATCTGCGCGAAGCGGCTACCGCAAAAGGTCTTAGCGGTTACCGCCTGAGCTTAGACATCCCTAGCTACTTGCCCATTATGCAATACGCCGACAATCGCGAGTTGCGGGCAGAGGTATACCAAGCTTATGTTACTCGCGCCTCGGCACTTGGCCCCCACGCGGGTAAGTGGGACAACGGCCCGTTGATGCTAGAAATTTTACAATTGCGTCAAGAGCAGGCAAAACTGCTGGGCTTTGAAAATTACGCGGCGTATTCACTGGCCAGTAAAATGGCGGAGTCCAATAGCCAGGTAATCGCATTTTTAGAGGAGCTGGCGATTGCCAGCAAGCCTATGGCCGAGCGCGAATACGCAGAGTTAAAAGCCTTTGCTGCGCGCCGTGGCGTTGAAGATTTGCAAGCTTGGGATGTGCCGTATTTTAGCGAAAAATTAAAAGAAGCCTCGTTTGCGATCTCCCAAGAAGATTTGCGGCCTTACTTCCCAGCCGAGAAAGTCATCAGCGGCTTATTTAACATCACCGGTCAGTTATTTGATATCGACATCGCGGCGGTTGACGGCGTAGACCTCTGGCACAAGGATGCACAGTGCTATTGCATCTCTCGTCGTGGCGAGGTTCTCGCGCACTTCTATTTAGATCTTTACGCTCGCAACAATAAGCGCGGCGGCGCTTGGATGGCCAATGCGCGGGGCCGTCGCAGTCTAGACGATGGCACAGTGCAGCAGCCAGTCGCGTTTTTGGTGTGTAATTTTTCACCGCCAACCAGCGAGCGCCCGTCACTGCTGACCCACAACGAAGTGACCACCCTCTTTCACGAGTTTGGTCATGGCCTGCATCATATGCTGACCCAAATAGATTGCCTAAGTGTGTCGGGGATTAGTGGCGTGGCTTGGGACGCGGTAGAGCTGCCTAGCCAGTTTCTCGAAAACTGGTGCTGGGAGAAATCGGTCATTCCCGATATCTCCGCTCACTACCAAAGTGGCGAGGCGCTCCCGGCCGATATGCTTGATAAGCTACTCGCGGCGAAAAACTTTCAGTCAGGTATGCAGATGCTTAGGCAGATTGAGTTTTCGCTCTTTGATTTTAGCCTGCATATGCAGTCCGCAATTCATGCCGAGGCGGAAGTGGATGCTGTGCTCAATAGTATTCGCAAGCAGGTCGCTGTGACCCAGCCGGCAGAATATAACCGCTTCCAGAACAGTTTTTCTCACATTTTTGCGGGCGGCTACGCGGCGGGCTACTACAGCTATAAATGGGCAGAAGTATTGTCTGCCGACGCGTTCTCGCTGTTCGAAGAACTGGGCGTAATGAACCGGGAGGTTGGCGAAAAATTCCGCTGTGAAATACTAGAGCGCGGTGGCTCCGAAGAGGCCGCAGTATTGTTTAAAAACTTCCGGGGTCGGGCGCCAGCCAATGACGCACTCTTGCGTCATGCCGGTATTAGCGCCGGTAAAGGAGCGTAATCTCATGGCTACTGTATTTAATCAGCGTCGCTTTATTGCCGGGGCAGTCTGCCCCAAATGCACAGAAATGGATAAGACCGTAATGTACCGCATATCCGACCTTGAACAAATTCGCGAGTGTGTGCGTTGCGGGTTTAAAGAATCGATTCGCGACGACACCGGTAAAATAGAAGAGCCGCCAACCCGTGTGAATAGCCCGCGCCTTGGTGAACCGGTGTTGGCTCACGAAGATGAAATTCACGTGGTTTCATTAATTGACCCCCGCGACGGTAAAAGCCGCAAAGACCATTAAAAGAACGTTATGCGCAGTGAGTAAAGGATAAACGGTAAAAGTTACACCTTGGGGAACGCATTTCCCTGCAACAAGCCTATACTTGCAGTAACGAATTTATGGAGGAATAGAAATGCTGGAGTTGTTACCCCTTCCCTTCGCTCACGTTGTGGGTGTCAGGGTATCCGGCAAGGTCAATCACACTGATATTGAAACCATCTTAGCCGAGGTCGAGCGCAAGCTCGTCAGCGAAGAATATTTGGGTGTGCTCATCGAACTTGAACATTTCGATGGCTTCACGATACGAGGCCTGTTTAAAGAATTCAAATTCTTAAGCAAGTATATAAATCGTCTTACCCGCACCGCCATTGTTGGCGAACCGCGTTGGTTTAATCGCGGTACTGAGCTAGTAAAGCGGGTATACCCAAATGTCGAAATTGAACACTTTATTCCGCTGCAAAAAGACGAAGCCCTGCTCTGGGTGAGCGAGCGCGACGCGGGCACGTTCGGTTAAGCGCACGGGTCGTATTAAATACCGCAAACATGGCAGCGCTGGGCCGATAAGCATGGTCGCTTATTGCAGGCCGCGCTGCTTGCGCGCATCGCTAATGCCACCTGCATTACTAATATTGTTATAGCCCGCTTGCTCTAGCGCAGACATGGCTTTTCCCGCCCGCCCACCGCTAAGGCAGTACAATTTAATTTCCGTGCTTTTATCGGGAAAGCGTTTACTCACCTCCTGAACAATCTCGGTATGCGAAATGCGTACGTCGCCATCAATACTGTCTAAGCGATGCTCAAATTCGCTCCGCACGTCAATCCAAGTTGGGTCGGCGTGAGTCATCGCGCTGGACAAAATTGTGATTAGTAAGAGGAAGGTTTTAATCAATGTTTTCCAGCCCATGGTTATCCTCTTAAAGAAGTTTTATTCATACATTAAAGTGAAGGGTAAAACGTAAACGTGCAAATGTTTTACTCAGATAATCCCACGCTCTAGCTTACCTTGATTTGACATAAATATTTGAGCCTCTTTTGTCGATAACAGCCGGGGGCTGACGGATAAGCAAGCATCTTTTAAAAGAGTACATGGGGAGCAAGGCCACGGTAGAAAATGATTTTCCCGCGGACTAAGCCCCACCAGTATAGAGGTGCTGGGGCATTGTTAAATCTGCGAATCAATAGGGAGCGCTAAGTATTATTTACTCAATAACACTAAAGCTCAGGCCTGAGTACGCTTTTAGGCGTTCTATAAGGGTATTGCCAAAGCAGCTGGCGGGGGTTAGTAGGCCGCCGCCGACCTCATTTTTATCAATGTCGCGGGCGAGGCAAATACTGGCTTGGCCAAGCATTTTGGCAGTAGAGCCATAGCCTGGGTCGCGGTCGCCAGTGACTTTGCATAATAGGGTTTTGCCCTTGGTGGTGCTGCCGTAAAACCGGAGGTCGTAATAGCCGTTTTTCTGATTTTCTGGGCTGGGGCCTTCGCCCGGTGCTGGGAGCAGGTGCTCTAATAACCAGCGGCCGGGTTTGAGGCTGGCGGTGACCATAAAGCCCGCTAAGCCGCCGCCAATGGCGGTGGCGCGGAGGCGGCCACCAATACCGGTGCCGACTTGCATGGCCTCGTCGTATAAAAAGGGTTTGGCGTAGGCGTGTTTAAGCAGGAAGTTCGAACGCTGCACAACGCGGGTATTTATGGCCGCCATAATAAAGGGAATGGTCCACGAGTTTGAGGTGGTATCAAACTGGGCGAGACCGGGGTTGATTTGGCGGGCCTTGTTACTTTCGCCGGGGCAAAGCGAATAGGGATCGGCCATTTCTTTGCGCAGCGCGGGGTTGCCCGCCGCTTCTTTCATTACGTTGATGAGGCTGGCAAAGGTGCCGCCAGACAATCCCCCCTTGGCTGCTTTAACCCGCATTTGAATTTTATTGCAGTTTTCGCCGAATAATTCTTGGCTCTGTTGCTGGGTATAGAACACGCCGAGATCAGAGGGAATAGAGTCGAAACCGCAGCAGTTGACGATGCGCGCGCCAGAGGCTTTGGCGACGCTGTCGTAGCGTTCAACCATTTGACGAATCCACTGTACTTCGCCGGTGAGGTCGCAGTAGTCGGTGCCGGTTTCGGCGCAGACTTTAACAAGGGTTTCGCCGTATAAGGCGTAAGGGCCTACCGTTGTGGTAACTACCCGGGTTTGGCTGCACAGGGTGCGCAAGGCGGTTTCGTCATTGGCTTCAGCAATAATGATATCGAGGTCGGCCTTGCCAATTTTGGCTTTGACCGCTTCCAGCTTGCTGGCGGAGCGCCCAGCGATGGCCCAGCGCAGCACGGGGTCCTCTTTGCAGCCAGCAAGGTAATTACAGAGTATTTCGCCCACAAAGCTGCTGGCGCCGAAGATCACGATATCGTATTTATACTCTGCCATTGGCCCTATCTCGCTCTGGTTGTTTATTGGTCGACCTTATAGCCCGTTATACGCTAGCCGTTGCTAGAAAGGCGCTCGTTGTGACGGACTTGGCCGTAAGTTTAGCCCTGAGCTTAGCACCATTTATTCACTGTCAACATTGCTTCTTAAGAATGGCGGCTATAAGTGACAGCAATACCCTATTGGTAGTGCGGGGTGTTGGCCTTACACTGGCTGCGGTCTTCGTCGTTGAGGACGCGTTCGCACTCTTGCAGGCGCCACTCCCGCGACTGATCGTAGTGTGAGTTGCCACAGGCGCTCAGTGTTGCAAGGGATAGCAATGGCAGTAGCAGAAAAAACAAACGCATAGGTTTTTGGCCTCTTTGTAAAATACGGGTATTTGCTGGGCTTTGACCGGCTTGCGCGGTATTTGTCGCCCGCCGTTGATAATAATTACTTGCCAGCATACACGGCTGCTATTTACTTTGCGCGGTGGGTTTCTTCGGTGGTTTTTAAGGCCGCGAGTTCTTTATTTAGTTAAAGAGCGAGCTAGTGAGTAAAGAGAGTGCCGAGCATAGCCAGTGTAAAACCGATTACCGCCGCGAGGGGTGGACTACGGTGTTTGCGCAGCGGAACCTGCGGTGCAATGTCTTGAAAAATCAGATATAGAATCCCGCCGCTGGCAATGAGCAGAATTGCCCCTAATACCGCCGGTAAATCGCCGAGAAAATAATAGCCCGTCACCCCAAATAGTGGCCCCAATGGAGTAAGTGCCAGCATCATCCACAGCACTTTTTTGCGCTGATAGCTGGCACCGCACAGTTCTTGGTAGGCGTTAAAGCCCTCGGGCAGGTTTTGCATGCCGATTAATACGGCGAGCAATAAAGTGGTGTCGGTACCTGCGGCGGCGAGCCCGCCCAGCGCCAATGATTCAGGTATAAAATCCAGTAACATGCCGGTGAATTGGGGCGCCGCGTGGCGGTGAATATCTAAGTAGCACTCTAAACCATAAAAGAGTAGGCCTCCGCCCAACAATAATGCGGTAGCCCAAATTGAGTAGTCTAGGTGCCGCAAGGCCTCGGGCACCAGTACCATGGCAACGGCGCCGAGCAGAATCCCCGCGCCCAAGGCAATAATGGCGTGTCTAAATTCTTGTGCTAACCAGTGTCGTTGAATATGGCTGTGGCTAGCGATATAGCCGCCCAACGGAATACAGGCGCCGGCGGCAATGGTGAACAGGATGATTTCATTAATACCTTGCATAGGTTTACTTGGCTGGCTTGAGATAGGCGCCGAGTGAGGGGTCTAGTCCACGCATAAACGCCTCTACTTGATGGGTATAGGCGTTGTTGTCGCCAAGGGTGGCATTAATTTGATGGTGGCTGAGGTCTGCTGGAATTAATGTTGCCGATATTCCGAGCTGCTCGGCCTTGGCCGCAAGGCTTTGCGCTTGGGGGCAGCTGTCGTCGCGTTGGGTAGAGCAGATGAGCGCGATGGGTTTTACGTCTTTGTTGAGGTGCCCCAAGGCGGAGACTTTCTGCCAGTAATCCGGCGATGTGCCAAAGGCTTTGTCGTAAAAGCGCGGGTGGGCTTGTTGCATAATGAGGTTAACGTCTAGGGCGGCAGTGTCTAACCACACACTGCCCAAAATTGGGCTGAGCTGAAGGTTGGCGCTAAGGGATTTGTCTGTTGCTAGCAACGACACCAGATGCGCGCCCGAGGAGTGGCCCATAAGAATAAATTTACGGGCATCGGCGTTCCATTCTGCGCTGTGGGCTTGGGCGTACTCTAGTGCCTTCGCCACGTCGCCAGCTTGGGTATAGGGATCAGCGGCTGGCAATAGCCGGTAATTGGCGGAAATAAATACCCAGCCTTGGGCCACCCAGCGCCGAACCTTTGTTTTTACAACGTTGTGATTGGTTTTGTCGCCAATGCGCCACGCGCCGCCGTGAACCATAAAAACAACGGGTCGTTTGGCTTGGGCGGTGTTTGGTAGGTAAACATCGAGCACCTGCGCCTTGTCTGGGCCGTAATGAAGATTGCTTAGGGTGTTGCTGTGGGCGGCATGGTGAAAACTAAAACATACGCAGAGCAGTGCTGCAGCCCAGAATTGCCTAGTCATGATCGCCCCCCTTGTCTAAAAACCGCTGCTGGCGCAGCAGCGGCGCGTGGTATAGGCTTAAAGCTTGTCGTTGGGTAGGTCGCAGCTTTCGCGGTTGGCCCAGAGCGAGGCCAGAATAGCGCTGCGGGTGATAAGGCCAATCAGCTTGCCGTCTTCAGTGACCGGATAAGACTTGGGTTTGAGTTTACCCATTTGCTGAGCCAGATCAATAATGGACGAGTCGGCGTCTACCGCTAAAACCTCGCGGCTCATTACATCATCCACTAGGGGCGCGCCCTCGCAGTGGTAGCTGCTAACGAGCACTGAGTGAATGCAGTCTTGCTCTGAAACAAAGCCAACCAGCTCACGCTGATCATTGATGACGGGTAGCCCAAATACCCCGAATTTCAGTAGGGTTTCGACTACGTCGCCGAGATCGGTGCCCTGTTTCACAGAAGGCGACGGCGATTTCATGACGTCGCGTACTAACATTGATGTAGTCATAAATCACTCCTTGGGTGTGGTGCGCGGTATGGCGTGAGTGCAGTGCTGCAAAGTGTTGTGTAGCCACTATAATTGGCGCCTTTCCATAGCGTAAACACATAAAAAGCATTTAACTTGAAAGGTTATTGCTATTTAGTGCTTTGCTTTTTCTTTGCAACTTTAACTTATGCCCATTTTGAGTATGGCATGCAGTTTTTGAAAAAGTGCGGAATCGGGGGGATTTTTGACGGGTTTGGGGCAAAAGGCGTCTTGGCCGTGGCCAAAGACGCATGACGCGGTTGCTTAGACGCTGGTTAAAACACCGTCGCGATAATCGCGCATGGCCTGCTCGATCTCATCTCTGGTATTCATCACAAAGGGCCCGTATTGCACAATGGCTTCGCCGATGGGGCGCGCCGCCAATAGTAATAAGCGGGTGTCGTCGCTGGCGGTAATACTCAGCTCTTCACCTTGGCTTAATAGTGCGCTAATGGTGCTGGGTAGCACTTGCTCGCCAATCTGGGCCTCGCCTTCATACACGTAGACAACGGCATTGTGCGCGGCGGGCAAGATGATATGGCTGCTTTGCCCAGCCTTGAGGCGGAGGTCGATGTATAGCGGGTCGGTGCTCAGGTTTTGGCCGTCTAGGCCATTGATATAGCCGCGCACGGACTCGCCGTTAAGCTGACACTGGCCAGCAATCAAAATGGCCTCGCCGCCGTTGGTGAATTGGTGGCGGGGAATTTTGTTCGCTGGAATATCTTCGTAGTGAGCGGGCCGCATTTTTTCCGCCGCGGGGAGATTGATCCACAATTGAAACCCCCGCATCCGGCCTGTGTCTTGCTGGGGCATTTCGGAATGAATCACCCCTCTTCCGGCGGTCATCCACTGTACGCCGCCGCCTTTAAGGTGGCCCTTATTGCCGAGGTGGTCCTCGTGGAGCATGTGGCCGTCAAGCATATAGGTCACGGTTTCAAAGCCGCGATGGGGGTGCGACGGAAAGCCTGCGAGGTAGTTGGCCGGCTCGTTAGAAAAGAACTCGTCCAGCAATAAAAACGGATCATGACGGGCGTTGTTCGACTGACCCAGACTGCGCTTGAGCTTAACGCCCGCGCCGTCTGAGGTGGCTTGCGCAGGTATGATTCGAGATATGCTGCGATTAGTCATCATGTTGCTCCTGAGAGGCTCTGGCTGTGCGGCATTCGTAAACACGGGGATTACTTTGTTGCTTATAAAATACTTGGATCACGCTGCCTTTTGGCGAATGAGCTCCTGTGCGCCCGCCAGCGCCTTTTCGGCAATATCACCACCCATATTTAGACCTTCGGCATAGATGAATTCAATATCTTTAATGCCCATTAAACCGAGAATATGCCGCAGGTAGGCGGTTTGGGTATCCATGGTCGTACCTTCGTATTTACCGCCACGCGCGGCAAAAATATACATTTTTTTGTCTTGTAGCAGACCTTCTGGGCCAGTCGCGGTGTAGCGAAAGGTTTCACCGGCACGGGCAACGTGGTCGATGTAGGCCTTAAAAGTAGACGGCACGCCAAGATTATAAAGGGGCATGCCGAGCACGATTATATCGGCGTCGCGCAATTCATTTATTAACGCGTCTGACTCGGCAACCACCGCGCGCTGGGCTGCGTCGCGCTCGGCTGCGGGAGTGGTGAATGCGGTAAAGCGCTGGCCGTCGAGATGCGGCAGTGGCGTGGCGTGCAGATCACGGCGAATTAATGCGCTGGCTTCGCTATTGGCTTGTAATCTGTCTACAAAATCATTGGCCATTTTACTGGACTGACCCTGCTCGCCGAATAAACTGCTATTAATCTGAAGAATGGTTTTCATAAATGGGTAGCTCCTGTTGATCGTGGACAATTACTTGCTGTTGGGCTTATTAAACTATTGATAAAGTTGTTAAAAAAGTGCAATTTATTGGTATAAACAATCAAGAATATTGATATATGAGCGGACCTAGAACGAGTCTTGAGCAGTGGCACTGTTTTTTGGCGGTGGTGGACGAAGGCAGTTATGCCCGCGCTGCTGAGGTATTGCATAAAAGTCAGTCGGCGGTGACCTATACCATTCAAAAAATGGAAGAGCAGTTGGGGGTGCGGGTATTTGAAATTCGCGGTCGCAAAGCGGAGCTTACCGAGGCGGGGAAAATGCTTTACCGCCGTGGCCGGTCACTTATTGATGAGGCCCTGCGCCTTGAAAAATCTGCCAAGTCGGTGGCGGCGGGTTGGGAGCCTCAGCTGCGCATTGTGTGCGACACTTTGTTTCCTTCCTCGATTATGTTGGATTGCCTTGCTGACCTCAGTGCGCACTGCCCAGATACCCGTATAGAGTGTATTGAATCAGTACTCAGTGGTGCTGAAGAGGCTTTGCTGGAGCGGCGCTGCGATGTTGCGATAACCGGCATTGTGCCGCCGGGCTTTTTGGGCGATCACTTATTGCGGGTGAAGTTTTTGGCGGTGGCCCAGCGTGACCACCCGCTGCACCAGTTGGGCCGCGACTTAGGCTACCGCGATTTGCGACCTTTTCGTCAGATCGTGGTGCGGGACTCTGGTGTGCGTCGGCAGCGAGATTCAGGTTGGTTAGATGCCGTGCAAAGGCTAACGGTGAGCCGTATGGAGACCTCGATTAGCGCTGTGGCCAGAGGGGTCGGCTTTGCCTGGCTGCCGGCAGTGGCGATGCGCGAGGAATTGGCGAGCGGTTTAATTAAGCCGCTGCCAATGATCGAGGGTGGTGAGCGCCACGCCGATTTGTTCTTGATTTTGCCCAACCGCGATTTAGCTGGCGCGGCGGCTCTGCGCTGTGAAGCATTTATAAAAACGGCTGTCGCAAATTTAGTGTGCTAATCGCAAAAGGGGCGGCGTAATATTATGGCTGGCGGCAGGTCAAAAAGGTGTGTCGTTGTCTGCTTGAGGGACGGGTAATGGGGCGTCAGCAGCAGTATATCCTAATGGGGCGTTATAATCGGGACATGAATCAGCGCTTGTTTACCGCCGCCAGCAGGCTTGAAGAGAGCCAGTTGCGCAGTAATATGGGCGCGTTTTTCAGTCGATACTGGGCACCCTTAACCACCTCTATGTGGCGGATGTGATGTGGTTAAAGCGTTTTGCGGTGGGGTCGTTTGCTGGGTCGAGCCATTTAGCTGGCGTGGCATTATTGGCCAAGCCGTCTGCTTTGAATGAAATAATCTACGCTGATTTAGATGCATTTTTGCCCGCCCGCAAACACCTAGACGTGACGATTTGCCATTGGAGTGAAGCGCTGGACGAGGCTGATTTAGATCGCCCCTTGGCTTACAAAAACAGCAAAGAGGCCGACTTCTGCAAGCCCTTTGGCTTGGTCCTACAGCATTTCTTTAACCATCAAACCCACCCCGCGGCGAATTGACTACACTGCTCAGTCAGCAAGGCGTGGATGTGGGGGTGACTGATTTGTTGCGGTGGATCGATGAGCTCGCGTCGGAGTCGTTGTCCTAATTTAAGATAGCGGTTTTAATATTGAGGATGTAAACACGAGGCCGAGGCTTAGGCTCCGAGCGAGGTTAAATGCACAAAAACTCAGCCACAGTCCGTGATTGCCTAACTCTTTCGTCAATAACCACACAGGTAGATAGATCAGCATAACACTGGCAAGCATAGACCATTGCATGGCTTGGGTTTTTAGCGCGCCGATAAAAACGCCATCGAGTAAATAGCTTGGCGCGCACAGCAGGGGCAGCAGTATCAGCCAGCCGTAATGAGCGCTGGCTATGAGGCCTACGGCATCAATATTCGTCATTAAGCCCAGTACCCGGCCCTCCCCTAACCACAACAACACGCTTGCGACGACGGCGGTTGCGAGGCAGTAGTGCGCGCAGCATAAGCAGATACGCATTAATTCATCGCGCTTAGCGCGGGCGAATGCGTCGCCTACAAGAGCTTCGGCGGCATGTGCGAAGCCGTCCATGCCATAGGCGCTAACCAACATTAGTTGCAATAGGATGGCGTTAGCGGCGAGGGTGGCTTCGCCAAACGCAGCTCCTTGGGCGGTAAAAAACGCAAAGCTAAATAGTAGCGCTGCTGTGCGAATAAAAAGATGAATATTGCTATTGAGCAGCTGTTTGAATGCAGGACCGTATTGCCAGCTAGAGCGCAGGCCTTGGTGCAGATTGGCGATGATGGCGCCTCGCACCGCCCAAAGGCCGATGAGGAGCCCGCAGTATTCGGCGATGGCGCTGGCGAGCGCCGCGCCGTCGCTACTCATGTCGAAGCCAATAATAAGCAGCCAGTCTAAGCCGATGTTCACACCATTGGTGGTGACTGCAATAATGAGTGGCCAGCGAGTTTGTTGGCGGCCAATGAGCCAGCCAACAATGACATAGGTGCATAGCACGGCCGGGGCGCTAAATAACCGGATGTGTAAATAACTACGGGCTAATTCTAACAGTGAGTTGGGCGTGTTCATCAACTGAAGCCCAATATTGCTGAGGGCTAGCCCAGCGATAAAAATAGGAAGTGCGATTATCAGGCTTAGTGCGGCGGCTTTGAGCAGCAGTGCATTGGCGTCTTTGGGTTTGTTTAAGCGCTGGGCACTGGCACCGGTGGTGCCCATGCGTAAAAATCCAAAGCCCCAATACAAAAAAGCGAGCAAACTGGTGCTAATGGCGACGGCGCTCAAATAGCGGCTGTCGCCGAGGTGGCCGAGAATAGCGGTGTCGACGAGCCCCAATAGTGGCACGGACAGATTGGCCAGAATCATGGGCCAAGCGAGTGTCCATACCCGTGTGGCGATACCCGCTTGGTGTTCGGCTGAGGTGGTCGGTGGCATGGGTTTCTTTAGCGGCGGCGTGACGTGTGACACGGCGTTTGATTGTAGCCTGCGTCGGGGTCTCAATCTAATATGCCTAAGCTCTGGTGCCAAATTTGTTAAAATTTGCACTAAAATAGCGCCCGCGCGAGGCTAGATTGCAATTGCTGTTAATTAGATTTTTGTCTATATCTAGTGGTTCTTAGCGCCGTGAAGCACTTTAGTTAGTAATATACCGAATAAATACCGCCTACTTGGGGGCCTGCTAGCAGACTTTACTGTTTAACGCAGTAGCGTTGGCGTATTCATCGGGTTTATAATTGCGGCGTTTTGTCGCACCCAAAGCGGTCTAAGCGGGTTTGCGCTGCACAATTTAATAGATAAATGCCAAAATTAGACCCTTACAGGTCGGGCAGTGGTATTTATCTATGCCTGTTTCAGAGTCCAATTTAACGATTGTGTTCCACAGCGGGATATATTTTGTGTGCTGCGTCTGCAGATTTAGCGGCGGGGTCTTTATTCAACTATACATGGAGACACGGGAGATGTATTTACAAGCGAGACGGCTTTTAAAGCTGGCGCTTAGTCCTGTGCTAATGCTGCTAAGCCTTTTTAGTACCGGCGCATGGGCCG
>NZ_JBFHDY010000067.1:0-19953 GCF_041584495.1 Zhongshania sp. | reverse complement strand
GGCATTTAAACTGTTTGAAGAAGGCAGAAAGCCCGAGGCCTTAATGCTGATCAACGCTCATCAAAACCCCAGCGCTAAGGCGTTGAGCCGTTGCCTACAGTTGTTTAGCAATAAATACCTCAGCTTGCAGCAGGCCCGCGATGAAGCTTACCGGGGTGCGCGCCTGCAAGCCGAGCAGCTCAGCAGCCATCTCCGCATTTTAGAGGTGATCGCCACCCTCGCCCCGCTGCTCGGTCTACTTGGTACGGTACTGGGCATGATCGAGGCCTTTCGCGCCATGGAAGCGGCAGGTGAGCACGTGAACCCCGCCATTCTCTCTGGCGGCATTTGGCAGGCGCTACTCACCACCGCCGCAGGTTTGATTGTGGCAATTCCGATATCGGTGTTGCACAGCTGGCTAGAACGCTGCACTGAACGCCAGATCCAATCTATTCAAAATACTATCGAATACGCCTTTACCCTGAATAGCCAGACCAATAGTCAAGTTAAAGGCCCAGCTCACTCGGCAGCCACAGCAACGAGTGAACTGGCGTGAGCGCAGCACTCTCTTGCGCATGCGTGCCGTCGCTGGGCACGCCGCGGCGTAAAAACGCTATTAGCCTCACCGCCTTAATTGATGTGGTCTTTATTTTATTAATGTTTTTTATGCTGACCTCCACTTTTACCAAAGAACAAAGCATCGAGCTAAAAAAATCGCAGGCAGTTTCAGCGTCAAGCAACGCGGCCATACCGCAATTACTACTGGCCTACGAGGACGGCAGCTTCGCCTATTTCAATACCTCGTTGACCAAGTTCAGCAGCTTAGCGGAGCTCAACACCCTTGCCAGCCCTGAACAAGCCGTAAACCTGTTACCCGCCGCTGAATTGCGGGTACAGGACATTGTTAGCCTGTTAGAGCAATTAAGGTCTGCCGGTTTTATGCACGTCAGCTTGGGCGAGCCGCTACCAGAGGCAAGCAAGCGCGATGAATAGAAACCTTTTGCCCGCGGCAAAGAAAACGAGCGGCGACGAAAATTTAATCCCTTTGATTAATATTGTTTTTTTACTGCTGATTTTTTTCATGGTCGCGGGGCAATTTAAAACCGCGCAAAGCGGCGCGGTGCAGCTGCCCAGTAGCAGCCGGAGCAAGGTCGAGAATAGCCAAGCCATCAAAATCATCATTAACCAGCAAGGCGAAATATTACTTAATCAAACAGCGGCTGCATCGCAGGCGATCCGCCCACAAGCACTGGGCGAGTTTTTTAGCCAGCTGCCAAGCGCAGAGCCAACACAGGTTTCGCTGTATGCAGACCAAAATCTGAGCGCCGCGCAATTACACCTCGCGCTAGGCGCGATGGCTAACTACCCGCAGCTCAGCATTAACTTGCACACCCGCAACGGTGGCCAAGACTAATGCGCCAGCTCCCATGGATTATTGCCTTTGTATTTGCAGTGGGCGTACACGCCTCGCTGCTTTACCTCGCCGAGCAGTCACCGCGCCCAACACCGCTTATTGGCGCCGATGCCGAGGGCAGAGACGGATTAGAAATTGGCCTCGGCATGAGTGGTTCTTATGCCGACGTCGCCAAACACATCGCGCAGAGTAAGGTCGTGCCTGAGCCTAGCCCAGCGCCCAAACATCAGCCCGCGCCTAAATTAAAGCCCAAACCCGCACCAGCTAAACCGCCGACCAAACCGCAAGTAAAACCCGCAGAAAAAGCTGCGCAATTGCCGGAAAAAGTCGCGACAAGTATCAATGCGCCCACGGCGCAAGTGACAGCCGAGGCGGCAGTAAACGGTTATCAAAGCGCCGCCGACGCTTCAGCAAGTAGCCAAGCCAAGGCAGAAACAGCTAAGCCTGAGGAGGCTACAGCTCACCATAACACGAGTCCCGACACCTCAACAAAAGCCATGGTTCGCGCCAGCGGCTCGGGCAAGCAGCGCAGCGCCGGCGGCAAGCAAGGAGACAGCAGCCACTATTTTAGCCGACTAATGGCGCAGCTCAGTCACTACAAAACCTACCCGCCGGAGCTTAAAAAGCGCAAAACCCAAGGGGTGGTGACACTGAAATTCGGCATCCGCCGCAGCGGTGAGATTTTTGCCGCATCAATTAAAACCAGTTCTGGCCATGGCGCCCTCGACGACGCGGCGCTGCAAATGCTCGCCGACGCCTCACCGCTGCCGCCACTACCTGCAAGTATAAAAAAAGAAGAGATCCATCTCGTAATACCTATTGAGTACTCCCTAATTACCAATGACTTCCACGAGGATTAAACATGACAAGGAAAACCACACTAAAACCAGCTAAGCTGACGACGACGCGCTTCAAGCCCAGAGCCAGCGCCCTAGCACTAGGTATCCCCACACTGCTGATGGGCAGCGCCAGCTTCGCGCAAAGTGAAGATGCCTTTGTGCTCGATACCCTAAAAATTGAGGAGCGCACTCTCGACACCAACCCCTACACCGAAGCGGGCGCCCCCTACAAAGCAAAAGTTTCTGGTGATAGCCGCCATGTAAAAGATTTGGCCGACACCCCACAAACCATCAACGTACTGACCCAAACTCAGATTCAGGAATCCGGCAAATCAGATTTGCGTGATGTATTAGCTGCTCAGCCTGGTATTACCCTTGGCACCGGTGAGAACGGCAATGCCTTTGGTGACCGCTATATTATTCGCGGCCACGAAGCCCGCAGCGATGTCTTTGTCGATGGCCTTCGCGACCCCGGCATGACCACTCGCGAAAGCTTTGCCACCGAGCAAGTCGAGATCACCAAGGGACCAAGCGCTACTTTTGCTGGTCGTGGTTCTACCGGTGGTGCGGTAAATAGTATTACCAAGCAGGCGAGTACCGAATACGACTTTAATAAAGTTAGCGGCGGTATTGGCACTGATAATTATCAGCGCCTGAGCCTCGACAGCAATAACTCAATCAGCGACGACAGCGCGCTGCGCGTCAACTTACTCTATTCCTTTAAAGACGTGCCCGACCGCGAGCCAGCGGATAAAAGCCGACGCGGCTTTGCCGTCTCTGGCCTGTTTAAGGCCACAGAAAAGCTGCAATTACTTGGTGATGTCTACTACCTCAATGCTGAAGACAGCCCAGATTTAGGCACCTACATCGTATCCGGTGGCGGCAAACCGGTTGACAATTTTCCGGTCTATTTACAAGACCAAGATTTTCTAAAATCGACGGTCAGCGTCGCCACCTTGCGCGCCAAATACGACATTAGCGATAGCAGCCGTATTGAAAACGCCCTGCGCTACGGCACCACCGACAATGGCTACGTGACCACCGGCGCGCGAGGCACCAATCGCGACGCCACCGACCCCGACGCTCCCGGCGCGGCAACCGCGTCGCTTAGCACCCATCAAGGTTGGCAAGAAGTAGAATACCTTGTTAACCAGTTTAATTTCTTTAAGGACATGGATATTGCTGGCAAGAAAAACCAGCTGGTCTTTGGTGTTGAGCTGTCTAAACACAATGTCGTAAACGGCGTATACAACGTCAGTAATAACGGCACCAGCAATTGTATTGTGAGCGGTCGCGGCGGCGCAGGTCCCGGCTATTGCACCACCGATGCCAATGGCAATACCCCCAGCAACATCAATACCATAATGGGTCGCAGCATTACCAAGGGCGCGCAAGACTCAGACTACAATATTGAAACTATCTCGCTTTCGTTGATGGACACCATTGAGCTGAGTGAAGACTGGTCTTTGTTCACCGGCATTCGCTTGGATGATTTCGACTACGACAACACCGTTGATAGCCGCGGCACCATTTTAAACTACAAGTATTCCGACAGTCTGTGGAATGGTCATATTGGCGCGGTATACCAACTTAATGACGACGCCAATGTTTACCTAACTTACAGTACCTCGGCCAATATTAACGGCGGCGAGTCTGATGTCGGCGGCAACTGTGGCTATGGTGGATTGTGTGGCGACCCAGAACAGGCCGCTAACAGCGAACCGGAAATGACTGCCAATATTGAGCTGGGCACCAAATGGAATATTCTCAATGACAAGCTCTTGGCCACCGCAGCGATTTTCCAAATCACCAAAAGTGATGTTATGGAAAGCGTCGGCGACGACTACGCCACCCTCGGCACTTTGAACACCGGTAAAAACCGCGTTCAAGGCATTGAGTTTTCCTTGGTTGGCAATATCAGCAGCAAGCTCAGCACCCAGTTCGGCGCCAGCTTTATGGAATCGGAAATTCTCGAATCTTATAATACCGACTCCGAAGGCAAGGTGCTGAGTAACTTCGCCGACGACAGCGTGTTTCTGCAATTGCGCTACCAAGCCAGCCCCAAATTTTCTTTTGGCGGCACCCTGACTTACTCTAGCGAACTGTACGCTGGTCAGCCCGACTCCGCTGCTGGGTTTAGCAGTACAACGGGCGAGTACTCTTACGAAGTGCCGAGCTATACCGTGTTCGACGCTTTTGCCAGCTACCAGTTTAGCGAGCAGCTTAAAGCGCGGGTTAACATTGGCAATGTCACTGATGAAGACTACTACCTTGCGGCCTACCGCAGTGGTGCCTTCACCTATATTGGCGAAGCCCGCAACGCCCACCTCAGCGTGGACTACGAGTTCTAAGCTCGCCCTGCGCTGTGCTCATAGAGTATGAGCACAGCGCGCTTATCCAGTACGGAATACAGTGATGAAATACACCCCGCCCTTGCAAAATATCCCCGCAGATATTGTCTGCCTTGATGACTACCAGCGTTACGCTAAAGAATTTCTCGCCCACGATATTTACGAATACATTGCCGCAGGCGTTGCCGACGAGCACACCCTTCATCGCAATCGCAGCGCCTTTGCCAATATTGAATTAAAGCCGCGCTTGCTGCGCGACTTCAGCAGCGCGTCAACCCAAACCACCTTGCTCGGCCACAATTTGGCCCACCCCTTTTTACTGGCGCCACTGGGCTATCAGCAGCTCTGCCACGCCAGTGGCGAACTCGCCACCGCAATAGCGGCAGATGCCATGGACACCGCAATGGTGGTGAGCACACTGGCCACCGCCAGCCTCGAAGACATTGCCGCGCAAACCGATGCGCCGAAATGGTTTCAACTGTATTTTCAGCCCCAGCGCGCCGACACATCGACTCTAATTGCGCGGGCTGAAGCCGCAGGCTATACCGCGATCGTGGTCACCGTCGATGCACCACTGAGCGGCCTGCGCAATCGCGCCCAGCGCGCGGGCTTCCAGATACCACCGGAAATTGAAGCGGTGAATATTTCGCCAGCACAAAAGTTAACAGGACAAAATTCCATTCTCCAGCAACTCATGGCGCTGGCGCCCCAGTGGCAAGACCTTGCTTGGTTAAAGCAACAGACCCAACTCCCCATCATTATTAAAGGCGTAATCAACCTCGACGACGCCGTGCAGCTTGCCGACATGGGTATGGATGGGATTATTGTGTCTAATCACGGCGGTCGCTGCCTAGACGGCCTACCCGCCAGCATCGACGCCCTGCCTGCCATTCGCGATGCACTGGGCAGTGATTTTCCCATTTTATTAGACAGCGGTATTCGCCGCGGCAGCGACATCATTAAAGCCATTGCGCTGGGTGCCAACGCGGTACTCATTGGCCGTCCCCAAGCCTTTGCCTTGGCGGTTGCCGGTGCCTTGGGCGTTGCTCACATGTTACGTTTATTAAAAGAAGAACTCGAAATCACCATGGCGCTGTGCGGCTGCGCGCAAATAGCCGATATTAATCGCGACTGCCTTTTTACGCCCCGCTGAGGATCACTATGCTCACTGTTATCAATAATTTTCTCAGCGCGAGCGAGTTAGCGCATTTTCGCCAAACGCTCGACGGCGCCAACTGGCAAGACGGCGCTCGCAGTGCTGGCCAACTTGCCGCGCCACTCAAAACCAATTTGCAGTTAGATGACAGCAGTGCAGCAGCCCGCAGTTTGGTAACAAACCTCAGCGCCAAACTAAGCCAGCACCCGCTGTTCATCAGCGCCGCGCTGCCTGACAAAATTTATCCTCCCAAATTTAATTGCTACCAAAACGACGGCCACTACGGTCAACATATCGACAGCGCGATTATGCGCTGCGCCGACGGCAGCAGCCTGCGCAGCGATCTGTCGGCCACCTTATTTCTGTCCCAAGCCGAGGACTACGAGGACGGCGAACTTTGCGTTGAAATAGGCGGCTGTCTGCAAGAAATCAAACTCGACGCCGGCGATATGATCCTCTACCCCGCCAATTGCCTGCACGAGGTTAAGCCGGTGCCCAAGGGGCAGCGCTTGGCGGCCTTTTTCTGGGTGCAAAGCCTGATTCGCAGCCACCAACAACGCCAGCAACTATTTGAACTAGACCAAAGCATTCAAGCGATAACGCTAAAACTGGGCAGTGACGACGAAGAAGTGCGGCGCTTATCTGCGCTGTACCACAATTTATTGCGGGAGTGGGCCTACGCCTAAGTGATTTTCTCGCTGCCAATATACTGAATCACGCGTAAAATCAGCGAAGTACCGACAAGTCGGTGCTAAACCTATAAAAACAGTTGAACAATCGTGGCGATGCCTTACTCTAAGAGGCTGAAATTTTGAATACCATAGCCTACTCCAAGACGCGCCGCGCGTACTGGGGGTTTAGCCACACCTAGGAAAGCAGATTGCCACGTTTAAAGCCGACAGCTAGCGATAATCAAGTCACCACCGCCACCTTTCGTTTGAAGGGCGGCTTATTCCCCCTCACACTATTGGAAATCAGCCGCTTTGACCCGGTGGATTTTGAGCAGCAACTGCGCGAAAAGGCCGCCGCCGCGCCGGGCTTTTTTAAGCAAACTCCGGTGGTGCTGAGTTTTGATGATTTTGTCGGGGACTTAGACACTCTGCCCCTAGCCGACATTCTCGCCATATGCCGCAGCCAAGGGCTATTACCAGTAGCCCTGCGCAGCGGTGTCGAGAGCTTAGCGCAACAGGCGCAGGTCTTAAGCTTAGCGATTATGCCCGCGACCCGAGTTAAACCGGCGCCGGAACCTTTAGTAGAAACCGAGCCCAGCGCGCCAACGGAAGCCAGCATCGCCGAAATAAGCCAAGACGAACCGGCCGCGCCAGCGTCTGTGCAATTAGAGCTAAGCCCCTCTAGCCACATTGAAATCAATCGTAACCCCAGTAAAATTATCACCACGCCAATCCGCTCTGGCCAGCAGGTATACGCCCCCGGCGGTGACCTGATTATTATGGCGGCGGTGTCAGCGGGTGCCGAGGTGCTGGCCGACGGCAATATACATGTTTACGGCGCCCTGCGCGGCCGCGCCCTAGCGGGCGTAAAAGGCGATCTTAGTGCGCGAATTTTTTGTCAAAGTCTGGAGGCAGAGCTGGTTTCCATTGCTGGCACCTTCAAGGTAGATGAAGATTTACGCAACGAACACTGGAAAACCGCGGTCCAAATCGGCCGAGACGAGCAATCACTGAGCATTACGCCACTCGTTTAATGCCAAACCACTTACACTCATCATGCCCTAAAAAGGATTAGACCCTTGGCCAAGATAATAGTAGTTACCTCAGGAAAAGGCGGCGTGGGTAAAACCACGACCAGCGCTGCGATCAGCAGCGGCATTGCCATGCGCGGCCACAAAACCGCCGTTATCGATTTTGATATTGGCCTGCGCAACCTCGACATTATTATGAATTGTGAGCGCCGCGTGGTGTACGATTTTGTCAATGTCATCAATGGCGAGGCCAAGCTGCGCCAAGCTCTTATTAAAGACAAACGCGCCGAGAATCTCTATATTCTGCCCGCCTCGCAAACCCGCGACAAAGATGCGCTAACAATAGACGGTGTGGAGCGGGTGTTAAAAGAACTGACCGACGACGGCTTTGAATATATTATTTGCGACTCCCCAGCGGGTATTGAACATGGCGCGTTTATGGCCATGTACTTCGCCGATATGGCCATTGTTGTCGCCAACCCGGAAGTGTCTTCAGTACGGGACTCCGACCGCATTTTGGGCATACTGCAAAGTAAGTCGCGCCGCGCCGAGCAAGGTCAACGCGTCGAAGAATGCTTACTCCTCACCCGCTACAACCCCGAGCGCGTGGAAAAGGGCGAGATGCTCGGCGTTAAAGACGTTGAAGAAATTCTGGCCACCAAATTACTGGGCGTTATCCCAGAATCAGAAACCGTACTCAAAGCATCTAACCAAGGCATACCGGTGATTCACGACACTGAAAGCCCAGCTGGCCAAGCCTACGCCGACGCCGTAGCGCGAATTTTAGGTGAAGAAGTGGAGCACCGCTTTATGAGTGTTGAACAAAAAGGCCTCTTTCAGCGACTGTTTCGGAGGAGCGCATGAGCATATTCGACTACTTCCGCAACAATAAAAAAGCGACAGCGTCGATTGCCAAAGAGCGCCTGCAAATTATTGTCGCCCACGAGCGCAACCAACGCAGCCAACCCGATTACCTGCCAAAATTGCAGCAGGAGCTGCTCGATGTGATTCGCAAATACGTCGACGTAGACCAAGATCAGGTGGAAGTTCAGCTCGACAACAACGGTAACTGCTCGGTATTAGAATTGAATATTGTGCTGCCAGATCGCTAATTAGCACCGTATTATTCTAGGAGCCATTGGCGGGGAACCCCCGCCAATGCGAAGGGATTCTCAGCTCTAGCTGATTATTATGGACCTAAAAGATTATTTCAGTTTCACGGCTATTACGCTGACGTTGATTGGCTTTGCCCCCTATATTCGCGGTATCCATCGCGGCACAGTCCACGCCCATGTGTTCTCGTGGGTGATCTGGGGCATCACCACTATTATCGTGTTTTTAGCCCAGCTCGATGCCGACGGCGGCCGTGGCGCTTGGCCCATCGGCGTGTCTGGCACCATCACCCTTTATATTGCGCTGCTTGCGTATCAACGGCGCAGCGATACCAAAATCACCCGCGGCGACTGGCTCTTCTTTTGCGCCGCGCTGTCCTCACTGCCAATTTGGTATATTAGCGCTGACCCGATGTTTGCGGTCATCGTGCTCACCACGGTCGACCTCCTCGGCTTTGGCCCAACCCTGCGCAAGGCATACCGCCAGCCCTACGCCGAAAGCCTGACATTTTTCGGCTTGTTTGCCCTGCGCAATGGCCTGGTCGTTTTAGCGCTGGCCAGTTATTCAATCACCACGCTCTTATTTCCGCTCGCCGTTGGGATTGCCTGCCTGTTCTTGATAATATTGGTATTGTTTCGTCGTCGTTTTTTACGAGTCAACGCCGCCCCAAGCCACGACTTGTCCAACTGAGCTTTACTATGCGCATATATCTTGCCTGCCTAATATTCTTTTGCCTGCCCGCATTGGCTAGCGCCTCTTCATGCCAAGACAGCGATATTTACACCGAAAGCTTACTAACAAGTGCCATTGCGCATTTGCTCAACACCTACGGTGCCGACGCAGTTAAACAACCAGTAGAAAAGTGCAGCGCTGGGCCTGGCGCCGTTTGGCGCCTGGCATTAGCGGCGCACGAAGAAGATGAACATTTCCAATATTACCGCGTGGTTAGCTGCACACCGTCCCAGGAAAAGCAGGCAAGCAGCACCTTGCAATGCCAAAGCCTAGATGCCAGACGGCTTAAGTATCACGACCAACTGATCGACAGCTCAAACGACGGCGACCCAATTGAACTCGTGAACGTACTCGACTGTTTTAACGAGGCAATACGCGCAGGGAACATCAAAATTAGTAAGTACAACGCGCTGTTAGACACTCATTTAAGCATCCCCCTCACCAGCAGTCAGGACATTACTGCCATTAGCGCGCAGCCACAGTTTAAGCGTTTTACCGTAAAGGCCCTGGAAAACCGTTACCGCTTTAGTGTGGAACTAGACAAGGAGTTTGGCTGCTTCATTGAGCCACTGCGTAGCTACTAGCCCCTCGGCCAAGTTAATCTGCCAATAAATAGCCCGACTCAACAATAAGTTGGCGGATTTGCTCACTTCGTATAAAACGCATCAAAGCCACGGCCGCAGCTTTTTCTGCCGCAGCTTTCAGCAGCACAGCGTCTTGGCGGATTGGGCTATGCATGGCGGCGGGCACCAACCACTGCGAACCGACATCGCTCAATCCTGAATCGCGCAGCTGCGACAAGGCGACCAAGCCCAAATCGGCGCTACCGGTTGCAACAAACTGAAACGTTTGGGCAATATTTTCGCCTTTCACCATTTTCGATCCTAGCCGTTCATAACAAGCAAGCCGCTGTAAAACCTCAACCGCCGCCTCACCGTACGGTGCGAGCAGCGGGTTGGCGATGGCCAGCATTCGAAAATTTCCGCTGCGGAGAATAGTCGGGCTATTATCGATTAAGCTCGGATTGGTCGACCACAGCACCAAACGACCCAGCGCATAGCTAAACTGCGAGTCCGCCACCGCCAAACCCTTGGCCACCAGTGCCGCTGGCTTGCTCTGGTCAGCCGACAGAAACACATCAAAGGGCGCGCCGTGGCTTATTTGGGCGTAAATTTTGCCCGACGAGGACACGGCCATTTCGACGTGGTGGCCACTTTCTAGCTCAAATAAACGGGCGATCTCCCGCATTGGCCCAGCAAAATTAGCGGCCAGCGCCACCCGCACAGTATCGGCCTGCAAAGCGCCACAAAACGATAACAGGGCAGCAAGAGCCAGCAATCCGCGCCACATCATTTAACTACGCAACCGACTTAAGTAGCGATCTAATTGATTGGCAAAGGTCTGTTTGTCTTGCTGCGAAAAAGGTGCCGCGCCACCGCTGTGCATACCCGACGAGCGCAGGGTATCCATAAAATCACGCATATTCAGTTTGGCGCGAATATTGTCTTTATCAAACAGTTCGCCCCGCGGCGTAAGTGCTAGCGCGCCTTTTTCGATCACTTCAGCGGCAAGGGGTATATCGCTGGTAATCACTAAATCACCGGATTCCGCCCGACGGACAATTTCATTGTCGGCGACGTCAAAACCGCTGCTCACCTGCACCGAGGTGATATTCGCCGCCGCCGGCACCCGTATAGCTTGATTAGCGATCAAGGTCAGGGTCACCCCGGTGCGCTCTGCCGCACGGAATAACATATTTCGAATCACTACTGGACACGCGTCCGCGTCTACCCACACTGTCATTACCGCCACCCCACGACTATTGAGTCGCTATTATCAAACGAATGCCCAACAAAGAACACCGCGCTATTCAGCAAGATAAGACCTAGGGGAAGTACGAATATTGCGCTGACCGCTAACAATCTATGATGAAGCTTATTATTACATCCTGTCTAGGCACCACCAAAGGCCGAAGAGACCCTGTCCATGCCACCTACGCCCGCCAATGACCATCAGCGCGACACTATATCTAGGGAAGTGAATCAATTCCATCGTCGCCAATTCGCCAGGCTGAAATGGCTGCAGCGCGGCGCCTTAGTGATCGCAGCGGTAACATTGCTGGCAGGCGGCTTTTACATTGATTATCTGAACAACAAAAATCACAAATGGTTGTTCCGCAATAATATGCAAAACCAGCTCAACTTGACGGCGAGTAAACTAGAGGGGCTAATTCGAGCGAATTTACAAACCTCAAAGGGCATGATTTCAGCCGTGCGGGCCAATCCTAACGTAAACGAAGCCGATTTTGCTTTTTTTGCTGCACCGCTGTTCGATGGCAATGTCCAGCTGAAAAATATTACCGCCACCCGAGACCTTAAGATCAAGTTTGTCTACCCCTTGGCCGGCAACGAAAAAACACTCAATTTCGATTTCAGAGATCGTCCTGATCAGCTTAGTGACTTGTTACGCGCCAGAGAAAGCGGCGAGGTCGTTCTGTCTGGGCCATTCACCCTAATTCAGGGTGGCCAAGGTATTGTCGCGCGCATCCCCGTTTTTGTGCCAAAGGCGGGCGCCCAACCAGACAAGCTTTGGGGAACCATTTCGGCGGTCATTGATTTAAACCAGCTCTACGCCGCAATCGGCCTTTACGCTACCGATTTGCCCATTAACATCGCGATCCGCAAAACAAGCCCCCAAACCACCGATACCGACACTACGCCATTTTTAGGTAGTTCCGCCGCATTTACCTCAGCGGCGCGACCCGTTATTGCGGCTATTTCCCTGCCCTCTAATGAAGCCTGGGAACTCGCTGGCGTACCTAAAAATGGCTGGCCGCACAAGGCCGACAATGCCACCGGCCTGCGCATTTTACTCAGCCTGGCGGGCGCCTGTATCTACGCTTTATTTATGACCGTATGTCGCCTGCTGAGTCGCCGTCAGCGCCATAATTTATTGTTGCACAGTCTGTTTGATATGGCCCCCATCGGTATTGCTTTAAGTGACTTTAATACTGGCGAGTTTTTGCAGGTTAACAACGCCTTGTTGAATAGCACCGGCTACTCAAGAGCAGATTTTAACGCGCTAAATTACTGGCAAATCACCGCGAGTAGTGCCGAGGAAGTCGAACAGCATCAGCTGCGTTCCTTACAAAATTCGGGCCGCTACGGCCCCTACGAACGAAACTGCATTCGCAAAGATGGCAGCAAATTTCCCGCCCTCTTGAATGGCGTATTGATTCAAGACAACAGCGGTCAGTCCTTCGTCTGGTCGATTATCGAAGACATCTCTGCCCAGAAAAAGGCCAGCGATATTGTTCAGCGTCAAGAATCACTGATGCGCTCAATGGGCTCTCAGGCAAGAGTCGGCGCGTGGGAATTTATGGTAACCAGCAACAAGCTTTACTGGTCAAAAATGACGCGTAAAATTTTTCGCGTAGACGACAATTTTATTCCGATTGCCGCGCAAATACACAGCTTTGCAAGTAGCGATGAAGACCTTAGCCGCTTCAAAATTTCTGTAAAAGAGGCCATCAGTAAAGGCATCCCCTTTAGCGATGAGCTAAAAGTGATCACCGCAACCGGCCGAGAAACGTGGGTACATCTTACCGGGCAAGCTGAGTTCAGCAACAAAAGGTGTGTCCGGTTATACGGCTCAGTGCAGGACATTGACAGTCGCCGCAAAGCGCGAGACGAACTGATTTTGGCCAAAGAGCAAGCCGAAGCTGCAGTACGAGCCAAAAGTGAGTTTTTGGCGGTAATGAGCCACGAGATCCGCACGCCAATGAATGGCGTGCTAGGCATGCTCAATCTGTTAGAAAGCACCCCGCTAAATCAAGATCAAGGCCACAAAGTTCATATTGCGAAAAGCAGCGCGCGTTCCTTACTAAACTTAATTGATGACATTTTGGATTTCTCCAAAGTTGATGCCGGAAAATTGCAACTGGAAACCATTGAGTTTGATTTGCGCCAAGCCCTTGACGAGTTTGCCGAGAGCCTTGCTTATTGTGCCCACGACAAGGGTTTGGAATTAGTGGTTGATCTCAGCGCGGTTCCGCTTGGCAGTGTCGTGGGCGACCCCTCCAGACTTCGCCAAATTGTGACGAATCTTCTGGCCAATGCCATTAAATTCACCGAGCACGGTTCGGTAGTTTTGCGCGCCAGCGTGCGTGAAGAGAGCCATGGCCTAACCTTAAGCTGCGCCATTATTGACAGCGGCATTGGTGTTTCAGAAGAAGACCTCGGCAAATTATTTTCGCCATTCTCACAAATAGACAGCAGTACTACTCGAAAATACGGCGGTTCGGGTTTGGGGCTTTCGATCTGTAGCAAGCTCTGTGAGCTCATGGGGGGCAATATACTGGCCACCAGCAGCGTCGACGAAGGCAGTACCTTCAGTTTCACTGTGCATTTAAAGCCAAGCACCACCCTGCCGGAATCCGCCCCTGAGCTCAACGGCCGCTGTGTCGCTATTATCGACGGCAACATTGACTTTAGACACAGCTGCCGCCGCCAACTGGAAAGCTGGGGCGCCACCGTGATTGACGGCGACGATGCGCAAACCGCGATACGTTTACTCACAACAAAATCGACGCGATTAAAGCGCTGTGACCTTGTGCTACTCAATGAGCAAGTTGCCGACGGCAGTGCCAATGCAACGGCAGCGCAGCTGCGCCAACACCCAGCGTTGCAACACGCCGCCATTGCAGTACTTAGCACCCATTTTGGAAAATTGGCTCAGCCCCTTGATGAGCAATACATCAATGCTCGGTATTTAAAGCCGCTGGCCAGCAAAGATCTGATTGCCGCGCTGCTATTAACAAATCACGACAAATTACAGTTTCAGCCACCCATGCTGACTAAGCACGACGCCACATCGCTCGGCCCGGCAAATGGCCACACCGCGCCAACGCTTATTGGCCACAAAATATTACTCGCCGAAGACAACCCCATCAACCAAGAGGTTAGTCGCTGCATGCTCGACGAGCTTGGCATCTCGGTAGACATTGCTAACGATGGCATTATGGCCCTGCAAATGCTGTGCAATAACGACAGCCAAACCCCCTATTCGCTAATTCTAATGGACTGCCAAATGCCCAAAATGGATGGCTATGTTGTCAGCCGCCGGATTCGCAACGGTGGTGCCGGCGACAACTATCGGGACATCCCCATCATCGCACTAACTGCTAACGCCATGAATGGCGACAAGGAGAAATGTATTAACGCCGGTATGAACGACTACATCAGCAAGCCCATGGAGGCCGCGGACCTGCGCGAAAAACTCACACAGTGGCTACACCGCGGGCCTCAACATTCCGCGACTGCCGAGTCAGCAACAGCTCAGCCTGCCCCCCACAAGGGAGAGTCAAGCAATGGGCCAGAAGTCTGGATAGCCGCCAAAGCATTAGAAAGCGCCATGGGCCGCAAAGACACCCTGCGCAAACTGCTGGAAATGTTCATTGACCAACTCGACACCCAATTAAGCGATTTTGCCCAAGCAATTCAATATGAGGACAGCCCTCAAATAAAGGACATTGCTCACGCAATAAAGGGCAGCGCCGGGCAGCTGCATGGTCGCCGTTTACAACTCAGCGCCTCAGCACTCGAGCATGCCGACCAGCATTGTAGCGCAGAGCAACGGCACGAATTACAAAACCGTTTTGTCGCTGAGTGCCAGGCTTTAAAAGCCTGCTTCCGTGCTTACCTTCAAGATCAAGACACCGATTTAAAGCCCGTGACGCGTCCTCATCCAGTGAGCTAAAGATAAGTGCGAAGTCAGCGTAGACCACTATAATAGCCATATTTCTTAACGGAATTTTATGGACTTCGCCCTCCGCGCTTCACGACTCGATTCCTTACTATTGCGCCACCAGCCGTGGTGGCGCTTTAATGCCTACGGTGGCGCCCCAGCAGCACATCTTGACAATCACAAGCCCCTACGCAATTACTTACACAGCCTCAGCCCCGCCGAAATTCACAATTTACAAGGTGACGATCAAGCCCTACTCACCGCCTTGCGCCCGTATTTTGAACCGGCCACCGAACTTGCCGAACTCATCGACATCGCGCCCGCAGGGCCACCACTAAGCCCGCAGGAACCCCCTAAAGGCATACCCGGGCGCAAATGGCAGCAAATTAATGCCTTTATTGCCGCGCAAGCCAATATGCACCACCCCGTTCTTGAATGGTGTGCTGGCAAGGGCTATTTAGGTGACGCCATTAGCCAACACTACCAGCTGCCCGTCACCGCATTGGAAATAGACCCGCAACTAGTTGCAGCCGGCAATGCCCGCACCAAAGTCAATTCACCACTGCGCCAAATCATTCGCTGTGACGTTATGAGCAACGACGTCCACCAGCAGCTCACACCAACACAGCACCTTGTTGCCCTTCACGCCTGCGGTGGCTTACACCAACGTTTAGTCCGCATCGCGGTAGCGCACAATAGCCTCCAGCTCAGCTTAGCGCCCTGCTGCTACCACCGCTTTAATGACACTTACACGACCTTGTCGCAACAGTTCAAAAACTCCGCACTGCATATTTCCAGTAGTGACCTACGCACTGCGGTGCGACAAACCAATACCGCGCGTCACGGTGAAACATCCGCACGTAGAACCCTGCAAGCCTGGCATTTAGGCCTGCGCGAGCTCCTTCCCGTGCTTGGCGCGAACAAAACCACCACGCTGCCCAGCCTGCCCCAGCACTGGAGCAAACGCAGTTTTGCCGAGTTTACTCAAGCTCAACTCGACCATAAAAACATACGCCGTGCGCTTCCCAGCGATTTAGCCAATTTCGAGCAAGCTGGCTGGCAGCAACTTCACCGCGCAGAAGCCATCGACTTGCTGCGCATGGCGTTTCGTCGCGCCCTTGAGCTGCGCTGCGTACTCGACAGCCTGTTATACCTGCAGGAGCAGGGTTACCAGTGTAGCCTGAGCGAGTTTTGCAGCGCGTCGCTGAGCCCGCGCAACTTACTCATCCAGGCGCAGAAAAGCCCATAAACCTGAAAAGTTTCACCTCGCATCCGATATCGACGATAATGCCCCCGAATTCATCGCCCTGCCCAGGAAAACACTATGAGCCTCCAACGCCTACGCCTCGCCAAAAATGAAGACAAACGTCTGCGCAGCGGCCATTTGTGGATTTACAGCAACGAAGTCGACACTAACGCGACGCCGCTGCGCAATTTTGCCGCCGGTGAGCAAGTCATCGTTGAGAATCAGCAGGGCAAGGTGATGGGCGTCGCCTACGTCAATCCACAGTCATTGATCTGTGCGCGAATGATGACCAACGACGAGCGTCCGGTTGACCTCAACACCCTAAAAAAGCGTATTAAGTCAGCACTGGCTCTACGCGAGCAGTTATTTGACCAGCCTTGCTATCGCCTCATCTATGGTGAAAGCGATTTGCTACCCGGCTTAGTGGTCGACCGCTTTGGCGACCACCTCTGTGTGCAGCTCAATACTGCCGGAATGGATGCCATGCGCGATGTTGTTATTGAAGCGTTGGTCAGAATGCTGCAACCCGTTTCCATATTACTGCGCAATGATGCCGCCGTTCGCAAGCTCGAAGGCCTGCCATTAGAGGTAGTAACTGCCTACGGCGAAGTACCCGACGAAGTCGAGCTGATTGAAAACGGCGTGCGCTTTTTAGCACCGCTCGCCGCCGGTCAAAAAACCGGTTGGTTTTACGACCAGCGGCCCAACCGCGAGTGGCTGCGTAATATTGTGCCGGGCAAACGGGTATTAGACGTTTTTAGCTATGTGGGTAGCTTTGGCGTGCAGGCCGCCGTGTTTGGCGCCGACGACGTGTGGTGTGCAGATATCTCAGAAAGCGCCCTGGATATGGTCCATAAAAACGCCGAGCTAAATGGCGTCGCCGACAAACTCAGCACCGTGCAAGGCGATGCCTTCACTACTCTGAAATCACTAAAAGAAGCCGACGAGCGCTTTGACGTGATCATCGTCGACCCGCCGGCCTTTATTAAACGTAAAAAAGATCAGAAAGAAGGCATGCTCGCCTATCGCCGCATCAATGAAATGGCCATGCGCCTACTCAATGACGGCGGCTTTCTGATCTCCGGCTCATGCTCCATGCACATGCCCAGAGAGGAGCTTTTAGATTTAGTGCGCGCCTCGGCAAGACACATTGACCGCCACGCGCAAATTCTTGCTGAAGGTATGCAGGGTATGGATCATCCTGTTCACGCGGCCATACCAGAAACCCGCTATCTCAAAGCGGTGCTAAGCCGTATATCTCGAGCTTAAACTCGCCTCGAGGCGGCCTGCTATGGCCGCCCCACCGGCTCCATCATCTCCAGGACAAGTTCCTCCTCTGGCCCCGCGCACCAGTCTGCCGGTAGCAGTCGATTTCGCACATAGCGATGAAAGCTCGAATAGGGCCAATCGGCTAAGCGTTCAACCAGGCCGAGCTTAAGTGGTGCATAGTGGACAAAATCAATATAGCGCTGCAAGTCTCGTTGATTTTGAATTTGATATTCATGGTATTTACGCAGCCACACACTGAGTTGACGACGCTGCAGTCTACTGCGGCTGCGAATTTCCCGAAGCGGTAGGTTTGTTAAAAACACGGATTTAAATTGCGACCATCGCGCGGCGCTATTGTCATCGCCTGGCGGTAACCGCCAGATGCAGTGGACCTGCTCTGGCAAAACCACCATGGCAATAATATCAAAGGGCTGGCTGCCCCGAACCGCATCGAGTGCGAGCCGCAACGAATCGATATTACGCGTCAAAGTTTGACGATGATACTTGTGCAAACTTTGTGAAAAAAATAAATTTTCCCTTCGCTTTGAGCAATAGAAACAGGCATAGTTTGTCCTCCCTGACAGCCCGTATTCTTATTGATTTACTTACAATGCCTGCATCATATAATTACGGTGCAGGATTAGCGATACGTTGATGAATACCTGCTATGCCCGTCAACACCTCATCGCTTAAACACACATCAATACTGGCAATATTCTCTTTTAGCTGCGCCATGGTAGTCGCACCAACAATATTACTAGTCACGAAAGATTGTTGATTAACAAACGCCAAACTCATTTGCGCCGTTGATAGTCCGTGTTGCTCGGCCAACGCAATATATGCCTCCACAGCGACTTCGGCTTGGGGGTTACTGTAGCGCTTAAAGCGCTCGAATAAGGTAATGCGGCCATCTGAGGGGCGAGCGCCGTGGCGGTATTTACCGCTCAACATGCCAAAGGCGAGGGGCGAGTACGCCAGCAAACCGACTTGCTCACGAATGGCCATTTCAGCTAAGCCAATCTCAAAGCTGCGATTCAGTAGACTATAAGGGTTTTGAATACTGGCTACCCGAGGCAATCCGTATTGCTCAGCCAAGCGCAAATAAGTCATTAGCCCCCACGGCGTTTCATTGCTAATACCAATGGCGCGAACCTGCCCAGCCTCAACCAACTCGGCAAGGGTTTCTAAGACTTCGTGAATTGCCGGTTCGGCATCGCCGTCGGTGTGCTGATACCCAAGTTTTCCAAAGAAATTGGTCGCGCGATTTGGCCAATGAATTTGATATAAATCGATATAATCGGTTTGCAGACGCTGTAAATTTCCCTCAAAGGCCGACAATATTGCGGCGCGATCCAGAGGCTTGGCAGCGCGAATATGGGCATGGCCGGGGCCTGAGGCCTTACTCGCCAAAATAATGTCTTTGCGCTTGCCAGTTTGCCGAAACCATTCGCCAATGTATTGCTCGGTACGTCCCTGAGTTTCAGGAATGGGCGGCACTGGGTACATCTCTGCGGTATCAAAAAAATTAACGCCCTGCGACACTGCGTATGCCATTTGTTCCAAGGCGTCGTCCTGGGTATTTTGTTGACCCCAGGTCATGGTTCCCAGACACATCTCACTGACCTTAATACCGGTACGGCCTAATTCACGATATTCCATGTATCCTCCGCGCATCCATTAAAAATTTTACCGACAATCGAATTAACAACACGGCGCACCATCGGCGCCAAACTGAATGCTATCAAAGGGCAGACCTACCCCACAGTCCTCAAAAACCCCAAAGTGCTGATTAAAATCACCAACAAATTTAAAGTGTTCAGCAAAGCGCGTGTCGTGCAACATACGCCAGGTATTGCCACAGACGGGGAATATTTTTCCAGTCTGAATATCGTGATGCTTATCCAACACAAAGCGGTGCGGGCTATTTTCTATGCTGCCACGATAAATAACGGCCTGACCATAATCCTCGCAATCACTCTCGAGTGCATCCAAATTAAACAAGCGGTAGGTTGCCGAAAAAAACTTTATGTTTCCGCAGCGTTCAGCAAGTACCGGATCGGTTATTTCCAAAGGGCGATCTTCCACTAAACGGGAGTCTAGAAAACCCTGGCGTTTAGCCAGTTGGATAAAATCATTCCAATACAGCGCGCCACCCAAGCACTCGCCGTACAAAACCGGGTCATTTTTGACCGCTTCAGGTATACGCCTATCGGCATAAACATCGGAGAAGTAAAATTCGCCGCCAGGTTTTAGCAAGCGCTTAACACTGCGCAGCACCGCATCTTTGTCTGGCGATAAATTGATGACACAATTAGACACTACCACATCAAAACTAGCGGCTTCCAAATCCAGCTCATCTAACTTTTCTATAAAGCCTTTTAAAAAGCGCACATTTTGAAAGCCAAAT